>JAQCUL010000017.1:0-40807 GCA_027685415.1 Streptococcaceae bacterium AF13-5-6.0 | reverse complement strand
GCGGTAGGTCCAGTTTTGCAAGGGTTGAACAAACCTGTCAACGACCTTTCTCGTGGATGTAATGCAGATGACGTTTACAAATTAACCTTGATTACAGCAGCTCAAGCTGTAGAACAATAAGTAATGCATTTAGAGAGTGGGACAGAAATCGGTAATTCGTTAAAATTCGATTTCGTCGTCCCACCTCCGCACAGTTAAGTAGGGCTGTAAAAGCTGATGAAATCAGCGTACTAGAGCCCACTCAACCACTGCGCCTTGCTCGGCAATCCAAAAATAATTGAGAGGCTAGGACTTTTGTCCCAGCCTCTTTTTCTTTATAAAATCAGAATTTCTAAACTCTAACTCATTCTATGGTATACTAGGAATATGTTAGATGTAAAAGATTACGGGATTACCATGTGGGAGGAGGAAAAAATCGCCTCTTTCCGAGAAAAGTTATTAGCCTGGTATGATGCCCATAAACGGGATCTACCCTGGAGAAGGACCCAGGATCCTTATAAAATTTGGATCTCAGAGATTATGCTCCAGCAGACACGTGTCGATACGGTGATTCCTTATTATGAGCGTTTTTTAGACTGGTTTCCGACGGTCGCTGAATTGGCTCAAGCCCCTGAAGAAAAACTCTTAAAAGCTTGGGAAGGCTTGGGCTATTACTCACGTGTCCGTAACATGCAGAAAGCTGCCCAGCAGATAATGGAAAATCACGGAGGAGTGTTTCCATCAAGTTATGAGGAAATATCTAAACTGAAGGGAATTGGGCCTTATACAGCTGGTGCTATCGCTAGTATTGCCTTTGGATTACCAGAGCCAGCAGTGGATGGCAATGTCATGCGTGTTCTAGCCCGTTTGTTTGAGGTGGACTACGATATCGGAGTTCCAACTAATCGCAAGATTTTTCAAGCCATGATGGAAATCTTGATCGATCCGGCCCGTCCTGGTGATTTCAATCAGGCTTTGATGGATTTGGGATCCGATATTGAATCGCCAGTCAATCCACGGCCGGAAGAGAGTCCTGTTAAGGAATTTAGCGCGGCCTACCAACATGGGACCATGGATCGTTATCCCATTAAGGCTCCTAAGAAGAAACCGGTACCTGTTTATTTAACAGCCTTTATTATCAAGGATAGTCGAGGGCGCTATTTGCTGGAGAAAAATGAGCGAGAAGGACTCTTGTCAGGCTTCTGGCACTTCCCATTGATCGAAGTGGATAGCCTATCTGAGAACCTAGGCCAATTATCTCTATTGGACGGGAAGGGGGAAGCAGAGAGTAACCCAGAAATCCTTTCCTTTGAACAGGACTATGACTTAGCCATTGATTGGCAGGACAGATCGTATCCCATCGTCCAGCATGTCTTTTCGCATCGCAAGTGGCAGGTTCAGATCCGATATGGTCTGGTAAAAGAAGGTGAAGAGTTAGTAAGTGAATCGACGGTTTGGTTAACACCAGAAGAATTTTCGGACTATCCTTTTGCTAAACCTCAGCAGAAGATTTGGACATCTTTTTCGGAAAATGAAAAATAGCTAGAGACTGATCTCTAGCTATTTTTTTATAGATGAGCGAATGCTTTGATTTCTTCTTCGGACATGGATGAGTCGCAACGAACAGTGACTTCACCGGATTCGACATGTAAAAATCCTGGGACAGTTGGGATACCGTAGGTTGAGCGGAAGGCTTGTAACGCATCTAGCTGACTGGGTTCTTCACTATTGATGAAGTAGACATGAGCTTTTGTTTCAGCTACGACAGTTGCTAACTTAGCAGCAAACTTCCGGCAGTAAGGACAAGTCTTGCGTCCGATAAAGAAGGTCGCTGTTTCTTTTTGATCGATCGCTTCTTGCGCACGCGCGACAGTTGTGACTTCAAGATCTTTAATATCTTCTAAAAATTGTTCCATGAGATTACCTCGCTTTCTTCTATGTCTAGTATGCCATATTTTCTATAAAATCGCTGGTATTTGCTACGAAAGAAAGAGAGAGTGGGACAGAAATCGGTTATTCGTTAGAATTCGATTTCGTCGTCCCACCTCCGCACAGTTGAGTAGGGCTGTAAAAGCTGATAAAATCAGCGTAGTAGAGTCCACTCAACCACTGCGTCTTGCTCGACAATCCAAAAATAATTGAGAGGCTAGGACTTTTGTCCCAGCCTCGTGTTTTAGCCTACAAAAGCATTGATTTCTGCTTCGATGTTCGCAATTTTTTCTTTAGCATCTGCTTCAGATTCACCAACTGTGGCGATGTAGAATTTGATTTTTGGTTCGGTACCTGAAGGACGAACGGCAAACCATGAATCATCAGCCAAGATGTATTTGAGTACATTACTTGGAGGAGTTGTCAATTTTTCAACGCCATCAGCAGTAGTAGCTGTTTGTTCCAAGAAGTCTTCTGTCTTAGCAATGTCTGTGTTGTTGAATTGTTTAGGAGCATTGCCACGGAATTTATCCATGATTTTCTTGATTTCAGCAGCTCCGTCAACACCTGAAAGGGTAACAGAGATAGTTTTTTCTGCGAAGTAACCGTATTGTTTGTAGATTTCTTCGATACCATCTGCCAAAGTCATACCACGTGAGCGGTAGTAAGCTGCGATTTCAGCAACGATAAGAACGGCTTGGATAGCGTCTTTGTCACGTACGAATGGTTTGATGAGGTAACCGAAGCTTTCTTCGAAACCAAGCATGTAAGTGTGGTTGTGTTGTGTTTCAAATTCATGAATCTTTTCACCGATAAATTTGAAACCAGTCAAGACGTTAAACATCGTTGCGCCGTAGCTTTCTGCAATCTTAGTCACCAACTCAGTTGATACGATTGATTTACAGAGGGCAGCATTGGCAGGAAGTGTACCAGCTGTTTTGTGAGCTTCAAGAATGTATTTAGCAATGATCGCTCCGATTTGGTTACCAGAAAGGTTTAGGTAAGAACCGTCTGGTTGGCGGATTTCAACACCAAGGCGGTCAGCATCTGGGTCAGTTGCAACCAATACATCAGCGTCTACTTTGCGACCAAGTTCTTCAGCAAGAGCAAAGGCAGCTTGGTTTTCAGGGTTTGGAGATTTAACAGTTGAGAAGTCAGCATCTGGAACAGCTTGAGCTTCAACAACTTGAACAGCTTCAAATCCAGCTTGGGCAAGAGCACGACGAGCCAACATTTCACCAGTACCATGAAGTGGAGTGTAGACAATCTTCATGTCACGACCGTATTCATTGATCAAGTCTTGATTGATGTTAACGCCTTTCACTTCTTTCAAGTATTCAGCGTCGACATTTTCACCGATAACTTCAATCAAGCCGCTAGATTTGCTTTCTTCAAGGTCAGCTAATTGTACAGTGAAAGGATTTTCAATAGCACGGATGTAATCTGTCAATGCATCAGCATCTGCAGGTGGCATTTGTCCACCGTCTTCACCATATACCTTGTATCCATTAAATGGAGCAGGGTTGTGGCTAGCGGTTACCATGATCCCAGCAAAGGTGTGAAGATGACGAACAGCAAACGACAATTCAGGTGTTGGACGAAGGCTTTCAAATACATAAGATTTGATACCGTGAGCAGCTAAAACTTGAGCTGATTCAAAAGCAAACTCAGGAGAGAAGTGACGGCTATCGTAAGCGATCGCAACTCCGCGTTTCTTCGCTTCCTCACCTTTTGAGTCGATCAATTGGGCCAACCCTTCAGTTGCTTGGCGAACAACATAGATATTAATACGGTTAGTACCAGCACCGATTAATCCACGCATACCAGCTGTACCGAATTCAAGGTTGGTATAGAAGGCATCTTCTTTTGTTTTTTCATCCATTGCGACCAACTCATCACGAAGGTAAGCTGGTAATTCAGCAAAGTCGAGCCATTTTTGGTAGTTTTCTTGATAGGTCATGCAAGCGTCTCCTTTTTGCTTATAATTTAATCGCTTACATTATAGCAAATTTTTTCAGAAAACTCTAGCGATAATTGTAAATCTTTTCAAAAAAATAGAGCTAATTCACCATCAAAAAAAGCCAAGATAAATTGGTCTTGGCTTGAAAGGTTATTTTAATTTTTCAAGAGATGGAACGACTGCACTGGTAATGAGTACTGTCGCAATGACTTCGATGAGAGAGTTGGTAGATACAATCAAGGCTAGGAAATGTTGAATCCCACCACCGAAGCTATTTCCAAAGAAGAAATAAATCCCACTTAGAACGAAAATAGTATTGGTCATAGAGCCGACAATTCCAGCGATCACAAGTCCTGTACGATTGCAAATCCAACGATAGACGAAGTAAGGGGTTACCCCGATGAGAATCCGAGGGACTATGGCAATGATAAGGGAGTATAGATTCCCGTGAGGGACAAAGGGACTAAAGAGATAGCTGGCGGGTGTTATAACCAGGGTATTCATGGTGAGGCTAAAGAGTCCCATGAGGAGTCCTAAGATAGCTCCAATCCGTGGACCGTATATGATAGAGGCGATCACGACAGGAATATGAACCAAGGTCGGTTGAATACCTGATGGAACAAATTGCAGAATGAAGGACGTCACAAAGTGAATGGTGATCATCACCGCAAAAAAGATGGCAATTCGTGAAATAGAAGATGATTTTCTCATAAACAATTCTCCTTAACAGTTTCTACAATAGTTTCTACAGGCGCTAGAGCTCCAGCACCTTTGTCCCCACAAGCAAGAACAGCATCACGAGGTTGGATCATCTGGTAACCATAGTCTTGTAAGAGTTTTAGATTTCGTTGGGTAGCGGGATGTTCTAACATTTTTGTATTCATAGCAGGGGCCAGTAATTTTTTAGTTCTTTGTGGCAAGGCTAGAGCTGTGCTTGTGACCATATTATCTGCCAGTCCCATAGCCAATTTAGCAATGGTATTGGCACTGGCTGGCGCGACAAGAAAGAGGTCAGTTTCTTTCCCAATGTCGATGTGCTCGATCCGCCGTGGATCGTCTTCCACCATAACATCTAGCCCTACTTGGTTTTTTGAAAGAACTTGCAAGGTTAAAGGGGTGATAAATTTTTGGGCTGAAGGAGTCATGAGGACCTTCACTTCAATTCCCAATTTGGTTAGTTGGCTGGTAATATCAGCAGCCTTATAGGCGGAAATACTACCGGTAACCGCTAAAGTAATGTGTGTCATATGTTCCTTTTTATTTGATATAACGTAGGATAGCCTCTGCGATTTCTGTTTTCGTAGAAGCTTCTAGGACCTGATCATCTGTCACTAGATAGGCTTGATGCTGACCGTTCTGAATCTTGGTCAGATCATTGGCAACGATCATGCTGGCATGATTTTTAACCAAGCTTTCACGCGCTACATGGATCAACTCTTCAGAAGAAACGTCGACTAAAAGCTTAAAGCCGATCAGTTGAATAGCAGGGTTCCATTCTTTGACGAGCGAGATAATCTTGGGATTTTTCTTTAGAAAGAGCACTTGGTATTCTTCTTTGGAAGAAATTTTCGCTTCCTGATTTTCGCGATGGATAAAGCTATGAAGGTCTTGAGCCTTCTCAACTTCCTCAAGGCCTGTCATGTAAACAGGTGTGTAGTCTGAGACTGCCATAGCGTGAATCAAAACCTGATGATGAGGGACTTCCGTTTTCATTTGTGTGAGAAGTTCTTCGACATTCTGGATCAATAGAAGTCGAAGCTGTGGATGAGGATCGGGTTTAAGCGCGGTAGGCGTTGTGATCAAGGTCACCTGATGTCCCTTTGCAAGAGCCATTTCTGCAAGGATTTTCCCTAGGCTCCCGGTGGAATGATTGGTGATCGAACGAACACTATCAATGGCTTCGCTCGTCCCACCTGATGTAATTAAAATATGCATATGCTTATTTTACACAAAAAAGATACGTAAGTAAAGTTCTGAAGCTATTAGGATTAACTATGTATAGCCATAAAATTTAGATAAAAAACGAACGTTCGATTCAAAAGGTGGAAAAACCATGTTATTTTCGCGAATTTTAGGTATAATAGATCTATCAAATATAAAGGAGTCCCTTATGAAAACAGATATCGAAATTGCTCAAAGCATTGAACTCCAACCGATTGTGGACGTTGTTAAGAAAATTGGTTTGGTTGACGATGATCTTGAATTGTATGGAAAATACAAGGCAAAATTGAGCTTTGATAAGATTCGTGAAGTTGAGAAAAATCCAGTAGGAAAACTTATCTTAGTCACTGCGATCAACCCAACTCCAGCTGGAGAAGGGAAATCAACCATTACCATTGGTCTAGCAGATGCTTTGAATAAAATCGGTAAAAAAACCATGATTGCCATTCGCGAACCTTCTTTGGGTCCAGTTATGGGGATTAAAGGTGGTGCTGCTGGAGGTGGTTATGCTCAAGTGTTACCGATGGAAGACATCAACCTTCATTTCACAGGGGATATGCATGCGATCACAACGGCTAATAACGCTCTCTCAGCATTGATTGATAATCATTTGCACCAAGGAAATGAGCTAGGAATTGACCAACGTCGGATTATCTGGAAACGGGTAGTGGACTTGAATGACCGTGCTCTTCGTCATGTCTCTGTCGGTCTTGGCGGTCCTTTAAATGGGATTCCGCGTGAAGACGGATTTGATATTACCGTCGCTTCTGAGATCATGGCCATCCTTTGCTTGGCGACAGATATTGAAGATTTGAAACGTCGTTTGGCCAACATCGTGATTGGTTACCGTTTTGATCGTAGCCCGGTCTATGTCCGTGATTTGGAAGTGGAAGGGGCACTTGCCTTGATCCTCAAAGATGCGATCAAGCCAAACTTGGTTCAAACCATCTATGGAACGCCTGCCTTTGTTCACGGTGGTCCATTTGCCAATATTGCTCATGGATGTAACTCTGTATTAGCAACGACGACAGCTCTTCATTTAGCTGACTATACGATTACAGAAGCAGGTTTTGGGGCTGACCTTGGTGCTGAAAAATTCCTCGATATTAAAACTCCAAACTTGCCTACATCACCAGATGCAGTCGTAATCGTAGCGACACTCCGTGCCCTTAAGATGAACGGTGGAGTGACTAAGGATGCTCTGACAGAAGAAAACGTAGAGGCTGTTCGTGCTGGTTTTGCCAATTTGAAACGCCACGTTGAAAATATCCGTAAGTTTGGCATTCCTGCAGTGGTTGCCATCAATGAATTTATCACCGATACAGAAGCAGAAATTGCTGCTTTGAAAGAATTGTGTGCTGAAATTGATGTACCAGTTGAGCTTGCGAGTGTATGGTCGAATGGTGCGGACGGTGGAGTTGACCTTGCTGAAACGCTAGTCAAGACTATTAAAACAAGTCCAGCTAACTACACACGCTTGTATGATAACAACCTTTCTGTTGAAGAAAAAATTGAAAAGATTGTTACAGAGATTTACCGCGGTACGAAGGTGAATTTTGAGAAGAAAGCCAAGACACAAATTGCCCAAATCGTGAAAAATGGATGGGATAAGTTGCCAATCTGTATGGCCAAAACACAATATAGCTTCTCCGATAATCCAAACGCCTTGGGAGCTCCTGAAAACTTTGAAATCACTATTCGTGAAGTGGTTCCAAAATTGGGAGCAGGCTTTATTGTCGCTTTGACTGGGGATGTCATGACCATGCCTGGTTTACCAAAACGTCCAGCTGCTTTGAATATGGATGTGGCTGCTGATGGAACAGCCATCGGTTTGTTCTAATAGCTAGATATCTAAAAACAACTTCTGTTCAAATGAGCAGAAGTTGTTTTGGTCTTATTAATCAATCATTATTCAGTAAGGAGTTGGTACCTGATTTTTCGATAGATTATGATGAGCTGTAGGGTCATGGGAATCCAGATAAGGGGTTCGCAGAGAATGACCCCCATGTAGCCGGTGTGAGGAATAATCCACAGAACGAAGAAAATTTTTCCAAACAATTCAATAAAACTGGATGTGAGTGGGGTTAATTTTTTACCCATTCCCTGTAGGGCATTTCTCAGGATGATGAGACTCGCCAAAATAGGATAAAAGCAAGAGCTGATCTGGAGATAAAGACTGGCATTTGCAATGAGATCAGGATTTGTCGAGCCGGAAATAAAGCTGGTTATAGACGGACTTGTGAAGAATAGAAGAGCAGCAACCAAGACAGACCAAACCCAAGAAAGAAGGTTGGCAATGGTAACGCCTTTTTTGATCCGCTGGAATCGCTCTGCGCCAAAATTCTGCGAGATAAAGGTTGTGATACTTGAGGCGATAGCTGTAATCGGTAAAACGGCAAAGGACATGATACGACGGGCTGCGACCTGTGCACTGATAATGGTTGTTCCAAGCTGATTAATAGCGGATTGGAGGATAACCGTTCCAATCGAAACGATGGAAGTCATGAGGCCCATGGCAAGGCCCTGACTTAGCAGATCCTGATAAAGCTCCTTGTCCCAAACAAAATCCTTGCGATGCGGGAGCAGAAAAGGGACCTTCTTAAGAATATAGAGAAGACAAAGAAGGGCCGAAATACCCTGGGCAATAATGGTCGCAATTCCAGCGGATTGGACTCCGAGATGAAGTTGGGTAATAAAATAAAGATCGAGAAGAATATTGAGAATGGCAGCGATAATCAGGAAGTAGAGTGCCGCTAAGCTATCGCCAACAGCTCTAAGAAGTCCAGCGCAAAGATTATAGGCAAAGGTCACAGCCACACCATTGACAATAGTGGAGATATAGAGATAAGACTGAGACACAATTGCTGATGGGGTCCCTAAAAATTGGAGCAGGGGAAAAAGTCCAACAGCACCAATGAAGATCACAAAGAGACTGAGGATGCCACCAATAATAGCAGTTGCGGCGACTGATTTTCGTAATTGGTCTTCGTTTTTGGCTCCATAATTTCTTGCGATAATAATGCCCATCCCATTGCCGACACCGACAGCAAATCCAACGATCAAATCAAATATAGCAGAGGTTGCTCCAACGGCAGCCAATGACTTTTGACCTAAAAAACGCCCTACAATCATAACATCCGAGGTATTGTAGAGTTGTTGGAAGATATTGGATAACAGAATAGGAAAGGCAAAACTCAAAAGAGCGGGTAAAATAGGACCATCTATGAGGTCCACACGTTGAATTCTTTTCATAGTGCCATTATACCAACTCCAGTTACTGGCGACAAGCATCGATAGTTGAATCCCCTTACAATTTTTGATATAATCAGGGCAGAAAAGGAGGCTTTTATGAGCTTAACCAGCCAATTAATCACGGAAACGTTCCCAGATCTGGACAAGGTCGAGAGGCTGAATATCGAGGCATTCCCAGAAGAAGAGCGAGTTCCTTTGTCGGAATTCCTGCGTTACACGGACAATGACGATGCTAATTTTTTTGCATTTTATAACGAAGAAGAATTTGTAGGCTTTGCTTTTTCTATCTATAATCAGAAAGCTTTTTATGTTAGCTTCTTTGCCATTATGCCCCACCTACGTAGCCACGGTTATGGTCAAGAAATCATTGAAAAATTGGTAGAATTTTACCAAAGAACCATGATTCTTGAAGTGGAACGTTTAGATGAAGAATGTGACAATCTAGAGCAACGTCAGTCTCGGATGGATTTCTATAAGCGTAATGGATTTAAAACTGCCAATGCCTTTTTAGAATACGAAGGACTGAGCTTTGAAATTCTCTATCGGGGTGATCACTTTGACGAAGAGGCTTATCGCGATATTTTCCACAAACTGCAGGAAGAAAATTATTTCGATTTCCGCATTAAATATAGACGCTTTAGTGACCACTCAACCACTGCGTCTTGCTCGACAATCCAAAAACAATTGAGAGGCTAGGACTTTTGTCCCAGCCTCTTTTATTTTAGATATAGCATTAAGAACTCAATCAGTTTCATGATTTGTGTAAAGAACCAAGGCAGAAACAGAAGAGCTAGGAAGGCAACATGCCATTTCCAATAGAGTGAAACCAAGCCAACGGTTTCTCGAATCCAAGCGGATGGGAGATAGTAAAAAGCTGTTCTTGAACCGATACTTCGACCAGGTATTTTCAATCGTCTCATAAAGACACCTGCACGGAGCGCGTGAAAAGAATTGGTCACCACAAGGACTCGCTTGCCAAGCCCCTCTTCTTCAAGGATACGCTTGCTAAAGGTCAGGTTTTCAAAAGTAGTACGAGAGCGATTCTCGATGAGAATGGCGTCTTCCGGAACCCCGTGTTCCATCAGGTATCCGGCCATCGCTTCCGCCTCAGAGATCAGCTCATCTGATCCTTGACCACCAGAAACAATTAGCTTTGGTCGTCCCTCGAACTGCTCATAGATGGCCCTTCCCTTATCGAGACGCTGGGCCAAGAGTGGAGGAACCTTTTCTCCAATCAAACCTGAGCCAAGAATGATAATGGCGTCTGGCTCTTTGCGAACTGGAAAGAGATTGCAAAAGGTCCCATAGGATATATAAGAGAGGTAGAGAAAGGTCATGTAAAACAGGGCAAAGTCAGTCAGATAGATGAGGATGTCATTCCCCGGGAAATAGGGTAGAAAATGTAGTGCCAAAGCTCCGATAATAAACAGCCCATAGAGCAGCGAGAGGAGGTTGGCCAGTCTTTTTCCTTCAAAAAGCATCATTTGACGGCCGTTAAAAAGGAGAAAGATAGATGAGAAAATAATGCTGAGAAAAACGAGGATGGAAATCACAACAAAGACAATAATTGCAATTTGTTGATTAAACCATAGCTCAGTTCGAACGACTAGTAAAAATGCAGAAATCAGTAGAAGAAGTCCTAGGTTTATCGAAAAGAGATAAGCATTGAAAAGCCTTCTGCGATCACTCATAAAGAACAATAAAAAAATAAGAGCTGGAAATAACCAGAATAGATATAGATACATGTTTTGCACCTCGTAAAATCTTACATCCATTGTACCATAATGACTGATAGAAATAGCGGATTGTTCATGCAAATAAGTTGCTTTCTTCAAATGAATTTGATAAAGTTAAGATTATCGTTTTTTTAAGGAGATCGTATGTTACGAAAAGGTTCCCTGACAGGTTTATTACTGTTTGGTATTTTTTTTGGTGCTGGAAACCTGATTTTCCCACCGGCTCTTGGTGCTTTATCGGGTAATCAATTTTGGCCAGCTATTGCTGGGTTTGTCCTTTCAGGCGTGGGAATTGCCATTGTGACCTTGATTATCGGGACACTTAATCCCAAAGGATATATTGATGAGATTTCTCGTAAGATTTCACCTGTTTTCGCGATTGTATACTTAGTTGCGCTTTATCTTTCGATTGGTCCTTTCTTTGCCATTCCAAGAACGGCGACGGTATCTTTCGAAGTGGGGATAGCCCCCTTATTAGGTGGAATGAATGCCAGTTTAGCACTTTTCATTTTTACCCTGGTCTACTTTTTGCTTGCCTTCTTGATTGCTTTGAATCCATCTAAGATTCTAGATCGAATCGGCCGTATTTTGACCCCGATCTTTGCGATTCTCATTTTGATCTTGGTCGTTCTTGGAGCTCTAAAATACAGTGGACATGCTCCAATGGTGGCCACCAAAGCCTATCAGGCTTCTGCCTTTGGGCAAGGATTTTTAGAGGGGTACAATACCTTGGATGCCTTGGCATCTGTTGCCTTTAGTGTGATCGCAGTGACTACCTTGAATCAACTTGGATTTTCAAGTAAGAAAGAATATATCAAGACCATTTGGTTGGTTGGAATTGTTGTAGCCCTTGGTTTTAGTGTGCTTTATATTGGCTTAGGATATCTGGGAAATCATTTTCCAATTCCAGCTTCTGTTATGGCATCTGATAGCAATAAAGGGGTGTATGTATTATCAGAAGCGACCAAAGCGATCTTTGGTCCGACTGCTCAGATTTTCCTAGCAGGAATGGTGACGGTAACTTGCTTTACCACAACTGCTGGTTTAATCGTCTCTACCAGTGAATTCTTCCATAGCACCTTCCCTAAGGTCTCTTACAAGGTCTATGCAAGTGTCTTCACTTTGATTGGTTTTGCGATTGCAAACCTTGGCTTGAATGCCATTATTGCTTTCTCATTGCCAGTCTTGATGATTCTTTACCCAATCACCATTACCATTGTATTGCTTGTGATAGTGAATAAATTTGTGGCTCTTTCAAAACCAGGGATGCAATTGACTATTTTCTTGGCCAGCTTGGTCTCTGTTGCAAGTGTTCTGGCAAGTACCTTTAAAATTTCACTAGTAGAAAAGGGGATTGCTTTGCTTCCATTTGCGGCTCAATCTCTTCCATGGTTAGTGCCAGTAGTCATCGGGATTCTTTTATCGCTCGTATTACCAAATAAACAAACGGCAGAAGAATAAGTTATATTAGAAACTCTAAAGTTTTGTGCTTTAGAAATAGATTGAAGATAATATCCTCTTAGAAACTTTCCTTAGGTGAGTACGGACGTCAGCGAACTTCAAAGAAGTTCCATGACTTAGTTTTGGACCTAAGGTTCCAAAACTCCCGAGTGCTAGAAACATCACTGTTTCTAGCACTTTTCTCACGGCGGAAAGTTTCAATGTATACTTGAATGTGCCTTATATATTCTTTTAGTTTTTCACCACAACTTAGACTCTAAAGTTTTGTGCTTTAGAGTTTTTCTTTTGAAACTAGTATCTAAATCCAAACTTTAGTAAAAAAACGTAGCAGAAATTTTTATTTTTTGTCAGTCAATGCTATACTGAATGTAGCATATCAATATACGGAGTGAACTATGAATCCAATCATTTTTTCATTGACAGTTTTTCTTGCGGGTATTCTGTCTTTCTTTTCTCCCTGTGTCTTTCCTTTGCTACCGGTTTATATTGGAATCTTGCTAGGAAGTGATCAGGAAAAGGCTATCCGATTGTTCGGGAAAAAAATTCGCTGGCATGGCTTGTTGAAAACCCTTTGTTTTATTGCAGGTATTTCTGTTATTTTCCTCCTCATTGGTTTTGGAGCGGGCTTGCTTGGAAAGATCATGTACACCAATTGGTTCCGTTATCTGATGGGAGCTCTCATCATTATACTTGGTCTTCATCAGATGGAAGTTTTCCATTTTCATTTCCTTGAAAAGCAAAAGACAATGGATTTTGGAGCCAACAAACAGAAGAATGAGTTGTTTTCAGCTTTTCTCCTCGGTCTTGGTTTTAGTTTTGGTTGGACGCCTTGTATTGGTCCGGTATTGGGATCAGTTCTTGCTTTAGCAGCATCAGATGGGCAAGATGCTCTTATGGGAGCTATTTATCTCCTTGTTTATACATTGGGAATGGCTCTTCCGTTTTTATTCTTGGCCTTAGCATCTAGTATGGTTCTACCTTACTTTAATCGTCTCAAACCCCATTTGTTGTTGCTGAAGAAAATCGGCGGAGCCATCATTATTCTGATGGGAATTCTCTTACTCTTGGGACAATTGAACAGTTTGTCATCTATCTTTTCATAAAAATATCGGAGGTTTAACGCATGATGAAAGGTATTAAATACGCTTGTTTCTCAGTACTTTCTCTGGCTTTGCTGTCAGCTTGTTCCATGAATCAATCCAGTGAGAGTAGTATGGACAATCAGCCAACAATGAATACAACAACGAATAAGAATCCTTTGGTGGGAAAAGACGCTAGTGACTTTGAACTAAAGGATATGCAGGGCAAGACTGTCAAACTTTCTGACTACAAAGGGAAGAAGGTTTATTTGAAATTTTGGGCAACCTGGTGTGGCCCTTGCCGGCAAAGTATGCCTGAATTAGAGAAATTGGTCAAGGATACGGATAGAGACTTTGAAATTCTGACCATTATGGCACCAGGACTCCAAGGTGAAAAAACAGAAGAAGAATTCGTCAAATGGTTTGATCAACAAGATTACAAGTCCGTACCGGTCTTGTACAATCCAGATGGTTCTGCATTTGCAGATTATCAGGTTCGCTCTATTCCTACAGAAGTCTTTATAGACAGTCATGGGAAAATTGGACATGTCCAATTAGGGGCTATTTCAAACGAAGATGCTAAGAAGATCATCAAAGACTTACAATAAAAAAATGAAGCACGAAGCTTCATTTTTTTCTAGTTTCTTAGTTGCTTGCACCAGAAGTGGCATCGGCATCTCCGTGCCCTCCGTCACCATGTCCTCCAGCATCAGAAGCACCAGAAGTTGCATCTGCACTACCGTGTCCACCAGCAGGAGCAAATGGACCGCTTCCGCCAACTAGACGTTGGCCGGTTGTTTGCAGGTACCAGTCCAACCATGGTTTGAAGTTGAAGACAATCTCATTGATACCAGCGTAAGAACCATCTTCATAGTACATAGCTTGGTAGTTATGAGTGTTAATGACGCCTTCAGGAGATCCTGGAACAATGGTCCGAACGTATTCTTGGTTTCCATTGCGAAGGGTACCAATCACCCATTCCACGTTTTTCATACGTGCTGGTGGTAGGGAGCCATGAACGGTTGACATCCGGCTTCCTGATTGAGGTGGCACGCGTTTGGCAAACATGGTATCAGGATCTTGATGGGCATTATTGTAGTAGAGGAATTGGTTGTTATCATCGGCATAGGTCAATTCAAATGGCATAGCCTTTAAGAACATATCAATTTGGTTAACGGTTAGGATACCGTGGTCGAGTTTGACATAGGTATCGCCGGAAACGGCACCAGTGATTTCAGCTACTTTTTCTACCCAATCTGGATCGTCAGGATCGACTTCAGTAACAGTTGTAGCGATTGGATGATTACAATCCAAGTCTTCTGGTTCAATTGGTTTTGGTTTTTTCAATTTAGATACAACCTCAACGTATTTAATAAAATTATCCAAGCAGGTTTCAAGGAATTTGACGGTTCCCTCGTTAATGATATTGCCGTCTTCGTCAAAAGCTTCTTTTGCTTTTCCAAGAAGGAATTCATTTCCTGGAAGGGTATAAGCATTGACACCTGGGGCATCGAGGATCTTACGGAGGTGAACTTGCGCACGTGAAGTCCCTTGATCATAGTAAGAAGCACCGACGATCATAACCGGTTTGTTTTCAAATGGATGCACCTCGAAAGAGAGCCATTCAAGAACAGACTTGAGAGCAGCAGAGATTGTATGGTTGTGCTCTGGAGTGGCAATGATAACACCATCTGCACGAGTGATTTTGTTATATAAGAGACGTAATTGGAAACTTTCGTCCCATTTTTCATCTTGGTTAAACATTGGAACTTCGTCGATTTCAAGAACTTCCAATTCAAATTTGATTTTAAATTGGCGGCGAATGAATTCCAAAAGTTTACGGTTATATGATTGATCGTAGTTCGATCCTACAAGTCCAACAAATTTCATTCTTTTCTGTCTCCTATCTTACAAGTTTTCCCAGTCAAATTCTTCAGCATCTTTGCGAAGTAATTCTTGGGCGTTGCGCAATTTGTCTGTGATTTTTACAAACACACGGAAATCATTGAAGACGGCATCTAATTTTTGAATGACATCTAAATCCACCAAGTCTCCATTTTGATCAAAGGCTTGCAATGAATGGGAGAGCAAGAATTCATCTGGCAAGACATTCGCTTTGATTTCTGGAGCATTTAAGATTTGGCGAAGTTGGAGTTGGGCGCGTGAAGATCCCAACGTACCGTATGAAGCCCCAGTAATCATGACCGGTTTGTTTAACAATGGGAAGACTCCGTATGACAGCCAAGCGAGTGCACTCATCAAGACTGCTGGAATAGAGTGGTCGTATTCTGGAGTCCCAATAATCACCCCATCAGCTTCTTCAATTTTGGCAACAATCTCTAAGACAGCTTCAGGCACTTGTTTGTCGGCTGGTTTGTTAAAGACAGGGATATCTTTAATTTCGACCAATTCGATCTCAGCCTTGTCAGCAAAATGTTTTTGCATGTATTGAAGCAGTTGACGGTTTGTAGAACGTTTGGAGTTAGTCCCCACAATCGCAATAAGTTTTATCATGGAAAATTCCTTTCTGATAGGAGAATTATAAATAAGATTGAAGCCCACTTGTATAGGCAATCTTGCCTGATTGAGAAACCAATAAGGTATCTATACCAGGAAGTGATTCAACAGTGTTGAGGATAGAAGCAGGAGATTCCCCGAACAAGCGGGTAGTCCATATCTCCCCGTCTACGGATCGATCAGATATGATGGTGATACTGGCTAAGTCTGTCTCAACCGGATAGCCCGTCGTGCTATCAAAGATGTGGTGAAATGACTGGCCGTCCACTTCTAAATGACGCTCGTAGATGCCAGAGGTGACAATAGATTTATCCTTGACAGAGAGGACCAGTAGGTGCTGACCTCTTTTTTCGACTGGATTTTGAATGCCAATCCGCCAAGGCTGTTGTTTGATGGGATGTTGACCGACAGTGAGGATATTTCCTCCAAGATCGATCAAGGCATCTGTTACTCCCTGGCTCTTTAAAAAGGTCGCAATGCAGTCTGCACTATAGCCCTTAGCCAAGGCTCCCAAATCAATCTTCATTCCAGGACGCGTCAGAAAGACTGTATGGTTTTCTGGGTCGAGCTGAATTCGGTGAGGATCGATCATGGTCAGAGCTTGATCAATTTCCCCTTGCTGGGGACGTCTAGCATCTGAAAATCCAATTCGCCAGGTCTGTACAAGAGGACCAATGGCGATGTTTAAATGGCTGTTCTGAGCTTGACTATGCAAGGTTCCTAATGCAATCAGTTCAAAAAGATCTGGATGAACTTGGACAGGAGCAATACCAGCTTGGTGATTGACCTCCATGAGTTCAGAACTTGCATCATTAGCACTGAAGCGATGTTCGTAGGAGCGAAGAAGTTCAAAGCAGCGGGCTAAGAGTTCATTCGCTTGTGGGTGACAGATCGAAACAGTGATGGTCGTTCCCATCAACCGTTCGGATCGACTACTTAGGTCCACTAAAAATCTATCCTTTCCTATTTTCACTTACTTACAGTATATCAAAAAGATATCGTTTTCACAATCCTTTCAAGCATATTGTTTGACATTTTTTGAAACATGTGAAATGTGATTTTCTGGAAAATTGAAAGAAAGATCACAAATTCTGAGCAAAATAATTGTAACCGATATCATTTTTATGATATACTCAAGAAGTAAATTAAATTAAAGGTAGGATTTATTCTATGAGTAAAATCGTTGTTGTAGGGGCTAACCATGCCGGAACAGCTTGTATCAACACTATGTTAGATAATTTCGGAAATGAAAATGAAATTGTAGTTTTTGACCAAAACTCAAACATTTCATTCCTTGGATGTGGGATGGCACTTTGGATCGGTGAGCAAATCGATGGTCCTGAAGGTCTTTTCTATTCTGACAAAGAAAAATTGGAAGCAAAAGGTGCAAAAGTCTACATGAACTCTCCTGTTCTTTCAATTGACTATGACAACAAAGTGGTAACAGCGGAAGTTGATGGGAAAGAACACAAAGAATCATACGAAAAATTGATTTTTGCGACTGGATCAACACCAATCATTCCTCCAATTAAAGGAGTTGAAATCGTTCCTGGTAACCGCGAATTCAAAGCAACTCTTGAAAATCTTCAATTCGTTAAATTGTACCAAAACGCTGAAGAAGTCATCGAAAAATTGAAAGATAACAGCAAACACTTGAATCGTATCGCCGTAGTTGGTGGTGGTTACATCGGTGTTGAACTTGCTGAAGCTTTCGAACGTCTTGGTAAAGATGTTGTCTTGGTGGATATCGTGGACACTGTTTTGAATGGTTACTACGACAAAGACTTCACTGACATCATGGCGAAAAACTTGGAAGACCACAACATCCGTTTGGCACTTGGACAAACGGTTCAAGCGGTTGAAGGAGATGGTAAGGTAGAACGCCTTGTAACCGATAAAGAAACCTTCGATGTAGATATGGTTATCTTGGCTGTTGGTTTCCGTCCTAATACAGCTCTTGCTGATGGCAAAATCGAACTCTTCCGCAACGGTGCCTTCCTTGTTGATAAGAAACAAGAAACTTCACTTCCAGGTGTGTACGCAGTTGGTGACTGTGCGACTATCTTCGATAACGCTCGTAACGAAATGAGCTACATCGCTCTTGCGTCTAATGCGGTTCGTTCAGGTATTGTCGGTGCCTACAATGCGACTGGTCATGAATTAGAAGGAATCGGTGTTCAAGGTTCTAACGGTATCTCTATCTACGGCCTTCACATGGTTTCAACTGGTTTGACGCTTGAAAAAGCGAAAGCTGCAGGCTTCAATGCCACTGAAACTGGCTTTAACGACCTTCAAAAACCTGAATTTATCAAACACGATAACTATGAGGTTGGTATCAAGATCGTCTACGATAAAGACACTCGTCAAATCCTTGGAGCTCAAATGGTATCACGTGATAGCGCTATCTCAATGGCTATCCACATGTTCTCACTTGCGATTCAAGAACACGTGACGATTGATAAGTTGGCTTTGACGGACTTGTTCTTCTTGCCACACTTCAACAAACCTTACAACTACATCACAATGGCAGCTTTAACTGCTGAATAATGAATTAATGAAAAACAAAGCTAGCGCTGCTAGTTTTGTTTTTTTCTGTCTTTCCATGTATTCAGAGGCAGTGAAATAAGGTATAATGAATAGGATAAGAGTTTGAAGGAGTTAGGGAATGTCTGAAAAAGAAGAAGCCTTAAAAAAGGAATTTCATTTTGCCTCTAGTTCGATTGTGGCCCATATTGTCAGAGGTGTTCTGGTTGGGATCGTTGTGGGCTGCATCGTCTCGAGTTTTCGTTTTTTGATCGAACATATTTTTCATTTTGTTCAAGGCGTTTACAAGGAGATGTCTGGTCAACCACTTTATTTGCTGGCGATGCTGTTGGGGTATGGGGTGATCGTACTGATTGCTGGCCGACTTATTCGCACCAATCGGGATATCAAAGGATCAGGAATTCCGCAAGTCGAAGCAGAGCTTAAGGGCCTATTGGCGGTAAGCTGGTGGGATACCTTGTGGAAGAAGTATATTCTAGGTGTCTTGGCCATCGGAAGTGGCTTGATGCTTGGTCGTGAAGGTCCTAGTATTCAATTAGGGGCAATGGGTGGAAAAGGAGTGGCCCATCATTTGAAGGTCAGTCCGGTTGAGGAGCGGTCTTTGATTGCAAGTGGGGCTGCTGCTGGACTTGCGGCTGCCTTTAATGCACCTATAGCGGGGCTCTTATTTGTTGTTGAAGAGGTCTACCATCATTTTTCACGTTTCTTTTGGATTTCAACCTTGGCTGCTAGTTTGACGGCTAATTTTATTTCACTCAATGTCTTTGGTCAAACACCAGTGCTTCATATGCCACAAAATATTCCACCGCTCCATCTGTCTCAGTACTGGATTTATCTTTTTCTTGGAGTCTTTTTAGGGGCAGCGGGTTATGTCTACGAAATAGTGGTCCTTAATATCGGTCGATTGTATCGTTTGCTTGAGAAGATTTTCCATGTTCCTTCTCATTATTCTTCCTTATTTGCCTTTATCTTGATTCTTCCAATTGGCTATTTCCTTCCTCAAATTCTTGGTGGTGGGAATCAATTGGTCTTGGATTTGGCTCGAGTACCGTATCCAGTGCTGACCATCCTTCTTTATTTTGCGATCCGTTTCATCTGGAGTATGTTGAGCTATGGTAGTGGCTTACCAGGTGGCATCTTCCTGCCTATACTAGCATTAGGATCACTTTTAGGGGCCATCGTTGGAACCTTCCTCCAAAACATTGGCTTTATCTCTCAAAATCAGCTGCCTCTTTTCATCATTTTAGGAATGAGTGGGTATTTTGGGGCTATTTCAAAAGCGCCATTAACAGCTATGATCTTGGTAACAGAGATGGTCGGTGATATTCGCAGTTTAATGCCCCTAGGTATGGTTACCTTGCTGGCTTATATGATCATGGATCTCTTCCATGGAGCGCCAGTCTATGAAGCCATGCTAGAGCAATTGTTGCCGGATAAGGCGCAAGAAGAAGGAGAGTTGACCCTGATCGAGATCCCTGTATCAGAAAAGATAGCAGGTAAGCAAGTTCATGAACTAGAGCTCCCTCGAGATATCTTGATCACCACGCAAATGCGAAGTGGCAAGAGCTACACGGTTAATGGCGCGACCCGCTTGTATCTAGGGGATAGCATCTTTGTGGTGGTTAAAGAATCCGAAATCGGACGGGTCAAGGATATTCTTTTGTAAAAGACAGATTCTCAGAAAAGTTTTTCTATTATTAAATTTTCAGACAATTATTGAAAAATGAGAAAACTTCTGGTAGAATAAGGGCAAGAACAAATGAGGAGAAGTCTTTCATGAAAAAATATAGTCTACTCTTATTGAGTGTTGCCCTTTTAGCAGGGTGTGCAAATTCTACTAGCAAACAGTCCAGTCAGAAGACGCAAACCAGCTCAACAGTGCAGTTGTCAAAGGCTGACCAGAAGACCTTGGACAATGCGACGGCTGAATACAAAGACTTTGTCGAAATGCAAATCGACCAATTGCTCAAGGATACAGAAGGATTTCGAGATACGCTAAAAGCTGGGAATTTGGAAGAAGCTAAAAAGCAATACCCCTTGATCCGTATGGCTTATGAACGTTCCGAACCGATTGCTGAAACCTTTGGAGAATCGGATGTCAAAATCGACTACCGTTTGGTGGATTATGTGGATGAAAATAAATCAGAAGATGGCTGGTCAGGTTTCCACCGGATTGAACGTATCCTTTGGGAAAACAATACCACAGATGGAACAGACAAATACGTTGACCAACTAGTGAACGATATCAAGGAGTTGAAAGCTAAAATTGCTACAGTAGAAGTAACACCGGATATCATGTTGACCGGAGCTGTCGATTTGCTCAATGAAGTGGCAACGCAAAAGATTACGGGTGAAGAAGAAGTCTTCTCTCATACAGATCTTTACGACTTCCGTGCCAATATTGAAGGGGCTGAGAAGATCTTCTCTCTCTTTAAACCCTTGATTGAGAAAAAAGATGCTAAATTGGTTAAAACCTTGGAAGCAGAATTCAAAAATGTCAATGCTTTATTGGACAAACACATGACAGATGATTCAAACTATAAGTCTTACACAGATTTATCCAAGGAAGATACCAAGGAATTGGCAGAAGCTGTGACCAAACTTGGTGAACCATTATCTCAAATGGGTGTGATTTTAGATGGGAAATAAGAAAAATGGCTGACGAAAAATTTTTAGATAAAAAAATGGACCGTCGTGAATTTCTTAAAAAAGCAGGTATTGGAGGGGCTGGTCTAGCGCTGGGTCTCTCTGGTGCATCTGCTTTTTTCGCTAATCAAGACAGTTCCAGCAAGAAAGCTTATGATGGGGATGAAGATATCTCCTTTTATGGTAAGCATCAAGCAGGGATTACGACGCCCATGCAGAAGGCTTGTTACTTGGTGGTGTTAGATCTTCACACGACGGACAAAAAAGAAGTCATCCAGCTCTTTAAAGACTGGACTGATTATAGTAGTAAATTAGTCGAAGGAGAGTTGGTCAAAATAGATGGTTCCAATGCCCTCTTGCCACCAACGGATACTGGTGAAACAGTAGGACTTAACCCCTATCGCTTGAGCCTGACTTTTGGGGTATCTGCTTCCTTTCTAAAGAAGCTGGGCTTGGAGTCCAAACGTCCCAAGCTCTTTCGTGATTTGCCCCCATTTCCAAAGGAGCAGTTGCAGGACAAATACACTGGTGGTGATATCGTCATTCAGGCCTGTGCAGATGATGAGCAAGTAGCCTTTCATGCGGTGCGGAATCTGATTCGTAAGGGTCGAAATACCATTACCATGAAGTGGAGCAAATCAGGATTTGCAGCTATTGGTGACCGAAAAGAAACGCCCCGCAACCTCTTTGGTTTCAAGGATGGAACAGCAAATGTCACGACTGAGAAGGATTTTGACAAGGTCGTCTGGACTGACAGCAAGGATTGGATGAAGGGTGGTTCCTATATGGCTCTTCGCCTAGTGCAAATGCACTTGGAAACTTGGGACCGAACCAATTTGCAGGAGCAGGAAAACACTTTTGGTCGCTACAAGGAGTCCGGTGCTCCCTTTGGTAAAACCAACGAATTTGATGAAGTGGATTTATCTAAACTACCAGTAGATTCACATGTCCGTTTGGCCAAAGAAGTGGATCGACCGATTTTACGGCGTTCTTATTCTTATTCGGATGGCATCAATGAACAGACTGGGCAATTTGATGCTGGCTTGATCTTTATCGCCTTTCAAAAGGATCCGAACAGCTTTGTCAAAATCCAAACCAACTTAGGCGCAGTGGACAAAATGAACGAGTACATCACCCATATCGGAAGTGGACTCTTTGCTTGTTTTGCAGGCGTTGAGAAAGGAGGGTATCTTGGTCAAGCACTCTTTGAATAAATTCTTGATCTTGTTCGGTCTTCTTGCCTTGTTCTGGACTCATCCAGTAGCTGCGGAGTCTTATAGCGATCTCTTTATCAAGATCACAGATGCAACAACCGCTGTACAAAATAAGGACCAGAAAAAGGCCAAGGAATTGATTGCTGAGATTCAGGCTGATTTTGAATCCAAAGACCACCATGATTCCAAGGCAGGGAAAAAAGTTAGCCAAGCCTTAGCTATAAAAGGGGAGGTAACTAAAGACGATCTCACCAAGATCTCATCAGCCTTGCTCGCTTTTGAAAAAGAGCAAAATCCGGTCGATTTAGAGGCGGAAAAAGACAAACTCGTGAGTCGCCTCGCTCCTTACTTTAAGAACCTACAAGAGGCCATTACGGCTAAGGATCTGGATAAAACCCGTCAAATCTATGCAGATCTCAATAACACATGGACGCGAAACGAAGCGGTGGTAAGAGATCACAGCACAGCCTACTATGGCAAAATCGAGACGGCCATTTCGCTCTTACGCAGTAGTATTGAAACAGAGCCTACCGATTTCACCAACATCCAGTCCTCTTATGATGACCTCAAAAATGGGATTGATGCCTTTGTAAAAGGAGAAGCCATTAGCAGTGCCAGTACGGATTTGACGCTGAACGATGGGATCAAGCTTTTGGAGAAGGCGCAAAGCCAATTTCAATCCGGCGACGACAAATCTGCAGCAGCGACTATGAAGCAGTTCATCACGATCTGGCCAACCATCGAGGGAGATGTCAGTACGACCAATCCCAGTCTCTACACGCGCGTAGAAAGTGAATCCCCGGTTATTATGGTCAAGGGGAAAGAAAAGGCCTATCAAGATAAATTACAGGCCTTGATCCAAGACCTGTCTGCGATCGATACGACAGCTTCTTACAACGCCTTTGATGCCATGTTGATTCTTCTGCGTGAAGGAGTAGAAGCCCTTCTGATCGTTATGGCGCTTGTGACGACCCTTAAGGCCGCTAAGATGAGGAAAGGCCTCAAATGGGTCTACGGTGGAGCTATTGCGGGTGTTCTTGCCAGTGCAGCAATTGCTCTTGTTCTGCAAGTAGCATTTCCAGCCGTTACTTCGGGGTCTAACCGGGAAATCATTGAAGGTGGCGTTGGGATTTTCGCTGTGGTCATGATGATCCTCATAGGAATTTGGCTCCATAGCAAGTCCTCTGTCAAACAGTGGAATGCCTTTATGGACCGTCAAATGAAGACCGTGACGGCTACAGGAAGCTTTGTCTCGATGTTTGCCCTCAGTTTCTTAGCAGTCTTTCGTGAAGGGGCTGAGACCATTCTCTTTTATGTCGGGATCATTCCGCGGATTACAACCGCGAATTTCTTACTGGGAATCGGGCTTGCTATAGCTGTTCTCATCATCATTGCAGTGGCTATGACCAAGGCTAGTCAAGCTATCCAACCTCATCGAATCTTTTTCATTCTGACTTGGTTGATTTACGCCTTGGCCTTCAAGATGCTCGGTGTCAGCATTCACGCCCTGCAGTTGACCAATATCCTCCCTAGCCATTTGGTCAATGGACTTCCAACCATTGATTGGGCGGGGATCTATCCAAGCTGGGAAGTTCTTCTTCCCCAACTAATCTTTGTGGCCTTGATCGCCCTTATCACGGTGAGACAACATGGCAAAGAGTAGAGCAGATGAAATGACCATTGTTGAACATTTGGTCGAATTTCGAAAACGATTGATCGCGGTGGTCTTGTGTTATATTATCGTCTTCATCGTAGCCTTTGTATTTGGTGGAGAACTCTATCAAGCCTTGACGGCTAGCCTGCATCAAAAACTGCTAGTACTGGGACCGAATGATATCCTCTGGATCTATGTATCGCTGGCTAATCTCACAGCCTTTAGCCTGACCTTGCCCTTTATTGTCTACCAGATTTGGCAATTCGTAAGACCGGCTCTGAAGGAAAAGGAGGCGCGTGCAGTCTTTGCCTACATCCCAGCTAGCTTTGTTTGCTTTGTGCTGGGGCTTGCATTTGGTTATTTCTTTGTCAGCCCAGCTATTTTAGAGGTCTTGATGCGCTTGGGAGATGGGCTGTTTGATACCCAATTGACGGCACAAAATTATTTAACCTTCTTATGGCACACCACCTTGCCTTTAGGGGTCTTGTTCGAGTTACCAGTTTTGGTCGCTTTTCTGACCTCGATTGGGCTCTTGACACCACAGTTTTTAATAACCTACCGACGATATGCTTACTTTGTTCTGCTGGTCTTAGCCGTCGTGCTAACCCCTGCAGACTTTATCAGTGACTTGGCTATGACACTCCCTTTGATCCTCTTATTTGAAGTCAGTGTCGCCATCAGTAAAGTCATCTATTCAAGAAAAAGGAGAAACTAATGGGAATTTTACGTGATATTGGAGCACCAGGTTTGATCATCATCATCCTGGGCGCCCTCTTGATTTTTGGACCAAAACGCCTGCCAGAGTTGGGTCAGTCCATCGGCAAAATGTTTGCTGAATTTAAGACAGCTGTCAATAAAGGCAGTGAAGAAGCTGACCAAGACGCCAAAGAAGCTAAAGAAGAAAAAGAATAATCAGACAATTTTCAAAATTCTATTGAGTTCGATTGCATAAAAAGGTATAATAAGACAAGTACTTGCAATCGACGAAGGAGGAAACCATGATTATTACGATTTTGTCACTCATTTTCTATTTCAGCTATATCGGATTCTTATGCTGGTTGGTCGTAAAAATTGTCGAAAAATTGTTCAATTTCTTGTTGAACCGTTAATGAAGAAACAATCCATCTCACCCCGAGTGAGTGGATTTTTTGTTTCTCGTTCATTCAGATAGGATAAAATATAAGGGAACTTCAAGGGTCTCTTTTTGTGTATCTAATTCCCCTAGCTAGTGACTAACTTGATCTTCAAACTGTATTTCGGTATGATAGTAGGTAATAGATTTACGGTTTGTTTGTTTAGTTTTGTGTAAGGAGCCGTAGAAAATGGAAAGGCTGAAAAAGAGCCGTTACAGATAAGAAGGAGAAGGAATGAAGGATACTTATAAATCGCTGCTTTGTTTAGGAGATTATAAAGAAGATACCTATTATATCGATTTATCTACTGGCGAATTGAAAAAGTCAGTTGCTCATAAGGCATCTACATCCAAAATATTTTTGTCTTCTATCATTGGTTACCATGTTCTAGGATTTGGTCTATTTAAAAGTATTGAATCTAACGTGGTCCTAAGTATTTATCTGTTACTGGTCTCCTTTGCGCTTTCGATTATTGCTGCGATTGTTTTTAATAGACGGCTATATTTGAATACAGAATTTGAAAAGGTTGAATTTACAAGAGCTGAATTTAACGGATTTAAGAAACAAGTAAAAAACCATAACAAGACCATAGTGTTACTTACCTTATTATTTATTGTTATGTTTTCTTTTTCAATGTATGTATATCTTTCAAGACCTAGTATATTCTTGTTACTAGTGATGGATTATGTAGTTTGTTTTTCTTATCTATTTTATACGAACGGATTTTTTACAAAACGATTTCATTTTGTAAAATATATCAATACGGATTACATGAAGTAGTAAGGATGGCTTGCTTTTGGAAAATCTAATCAAAGAGGAGAGAAGATGAAGAAAATTATTGAAAATAAACGAATGTTTAAATTTATAATCATTAGTTTGTTTCTGCTACTGTTAATTGTGATAAGCACATTAGCCTTTAAAAAAAATTATAAAAAACCTGAAAGTGCTGAATACTCAATTGAAAAATTTTCAAAGGTCGAAGATGCAGTTTACTTTTTTGGAAATCAACGGAAATATGTACTGTTAAATAATAATTCTGATTTTCATTTTGGTGGTGGGCGATTTGCTTATACGACAGAACGAAAAGTGATGACAAAAAAGGATGGTATCGATGTAACTGATGAAAAACGTATGCCAAAGTCAGATTATTGGAAACTTCGTCTATATGATTACAGCACAGAAAATTTAGCTGTTATACAAGTGGATTTGAACAAAGCAGTTGAAGAATATCGAGCAGATTTCTATCCTATTCGTTTTTCAATTTTTACCTATCATAATAATCCTAAAAACACTATTAATATAGATGTGAAAAATAAGAAAGGTATTTTTAAAATTTTCGTCTTGAATATTAATACTGGAAAAGTTGAAGGGGAGTTCAAAGAACGCTCAGATAAATATGATACCGTACCAAATTTTTATTACACAACATTAGGAGAGTATGTTGAAGGGAAGGGATATTTTGTAGATCATAATATTACCACTATTAGTGACTTTCAAAAAGAAAGTAAAAATTTGAATACAAATATCAATCTATTTAAGGATTATCCAGAAATTGAAGAGAAAATAAAAGATAATTGGATTTTTGAACCACAAGAACAATATGTGACACCAGAGGAGTGGTTTAACAAGGTCCTTTATTGGATGGCACCTCAGGGTGAAGAAAAGCTAACGATTTATGGTGTAGATCGTAAGGGTCAGGTATCCGATGTTCCTCTTTCTACTTATGGCCAGTATCAAGATTGGGTAAAAAAACAACAATCGGAAAATAACAAAGATCAAGGAAATTGATGTAATCAAAAAGATTTACAATATTAGAAATAACATTAAACAAATTTGTTTCAATCTAAATTTTGAATATACTGATCAAAATATGTACGCTAACTGCTATGCTTTTATAATAAAAAATAGTTCATAGCATCGAAAGGTTGTTTTCATGGTCCGTAAACAAAAAATTAAAGGTCGTGTCTACAATATATCCTTAAATGAGCAGACACTTCAAAAAGGATGGTATTTGATTGTGACAGACCAACATCAAGAGTACTTAGTGCAAAGAAACTGGAGTCTGTCTACAAAGAGATCCTTTGCCATTTATCAAACAAATTATTTATTCAGTAGCAAACATACACATAGCCAAAACGTGAGAAGTAGGAAGGGTCTATCATACCTTGGAGCAACTATTGTGATAGCTGCACTCATTCGTTTACTTACTCCGTATCAATTCTGGCTAGGACCCACCATTAAAGCGACAAACTATTTTCAAGGCACGGTACATTTACTATCTTTGGCTCTTGCGGTGACCTTCTCATTTATGTTTGTGGTTGTGTTTAGGAAAATGAAATTAAAAGCCTTTCTTAAAGAAAAAAAGGCGGATTTAAAGTATATTGGTAGAGTTAAAACACTAAATCCATTAACACTAACGAAAGAAGGAGTGGATTTTTGGTAATGAAGAAACGAATTTTTCAAAAAGTCTTGGGTTATGGAATGTTATTCCTTATTTTCATTCTTCCAATATTCTTATTTGCTTATTTTGTCCAATTGAGGCTATTCTTAATTGGACCGATTGTGCTTTATCTGGTTCTATTTTTCAATGGTGTTATTGTGAGTGATCAGGATCGGATGATCGAATTTGAAATTTCAAGCGAAATAAGAAAACAAGATGAATAGAAGATAAAGGTAGTTAACATGACAGTTTGTGGAGGGGTAGCATGTTTAAAGAATATCTAGTCTATCAAAACAAAGTATACTCTAATTTTGTGAATTATATAAATAGTTATATCCTGCTTTCGGAAGATCCAGCGATGTTGGATGAAGGCTACATTCCCTATAGTTCCTATGTTTCCGATGCAGGTGAAGGTATATACGGAAAGCTTATTTCATACAGCGAAGTTAGTCAAAGGTATGTGGTTTATGATCGTGTCTTGTATAAAGATCATGAATTTCAAATTGCTGGTCAAAAGCGTGGTGATGATGATTATACAGCACCTGATTCCTACGTGCGACTCCTGGTTTTTGATAAAGAATTTCTAATTGAAAACAATTTAGCTGATGATGCTGTATTAATGGATGATAAATATGGTCAGACCATGTATGCATCGGGGAAAATCCCTATTAGCGAAGTAACCATTCTACGTCGTAGAAAGGATTTGCCAGTAGACCGAAGGAGAAAAATATGAAATCAGTGCATGTAAGTCAAAAAGACATGTTGGAAATCTGTCAAGATGGTGATAAGTTTTTCTTGCGTTAACCAACGTTTAATATTACCATGCCAGAAGTTGTTAAAGAAATCTCGAAAGAAGCAGTTGAAAGTTATTTGGCAGAAGAGCATACTGGTGAAGAGTTGATGAATTATGCTCATTATGGTTTTTGGTAGTCAAAAAAGCAATACACACAAGATGAATCAAGCAAGTTCTTCATTGAAAAAAATCCGTCTATTATTTTAAAAAAACCAGGAAATACTCGTCGTCTTTTTACAGCAGAGGAATTTAGACAAATTGTCACCAAAGCCATTGTTTCAGAACTGGAACCTAGCGAACTTGACGCTATTGGTATAGTTGATAATCATTTAGAGCTTCTTCTAGTTGATTCAGTTGGCTGGGAGGAAGAGATAGAAGCAGTACATCTGAAAATTTTGCAAGAAAAAATCAACAATTACATTCACTTCCTCGAAAGCAAGCAGTATGTGGAGCGATATGGTGATAAGTTTGATAAAAAGGTCATCCATATCACATTCCAGTATTCTCCATCTGATAATGGATTGGCCTTTCTCGCAGCGGTTCAGAAAGTGTTGCAACCAACAGATATGAGTTTGAAGATAGAATTACCGGAGTAATACCAACCCCTCGTTCAATCGAAATAGTTTGTGTAATAAACTAGAGAATTGATTAATAACTAGAAATAGATAGGAGTAGATGAATCGTATGAAATACCTAAAGGCCCTCAGCTTTCGAACTAAGGTGATTATTGGTTTGGCTTTGTTAGCTCTCTTTGCATACTCAGCTTATTCCTACGCCTGGCCTAAATATGTTCAGTGGAAGGAAGATCATGAAGTACAGATTGTTAAAACAAAGGTGGGAAAAATCGAAACTTTTGGATCTCAGAATTGCTATGTTTTTTATAAGACAAGTAGACCTAATGGTTCATATGTTTTATCTAATCATTTTGTTACAAAGAATGCTAAATTTGTAGGCAGAGGATCTAATCAGCCGGTTGAATTATCATTTGATGTCTATGATCTTAATCATTTGAAGAATCCACCGAAAAAGATTGATGTGGTCAAACTTTTACAAACCTATGATCAGAGATACAAACTGGACTTTCAGGCAAGAAGAGGATATTCGGATAATGGTAGAGATTATATGGTTCTTTCTTTGGTAAATAAGGAAAACGATAAAGATAAGAAAGAAGTTGCTTTAGATTTAGAAAGTGAGAAGATTATGCAGGCACTTCCTGAAGATAAGACAGAAAATAAATGGGTCCCCTTTTCGTTTTCTTACACCAATCTAGACGATATAACTACTGAGTATGGTTTTATAAGTTATTATTATTTAGCATATAATGAAGATGATGACGGTAGAAAGGATACTAATCTAAATTTTCTAAAGGAATACCCTAATTACTATAAAGATATGAAAGGGTTAGCTAGAGTGGAAGTTAGACAAGGAGAATACAATAATCCGGAAGCTATTTTCCAAGATATGCGCCATTGGTTTGCGCCAGTTGGTCAGGATAAATTAGATGTTATTGCAACCGATCCAAAGACAAATGAGCAAACTCCGATCCATACGTATAAAGAATACAGAAAGTGGTACGAAAAACATCGAGATCACTTATAGTTTTTAGAATTTTAACAGTTAGGACAAAACACATGCAGTATTATTTTATTGGCGGTCTAGGTAGTAATGGCTACCACCTGGCTCCACTTATTGAAAGTCTAGGTTTTCCTGTGACTTTTCTAGATCCCTACAGGGAAATGATTCAAACTGAAAAAGATCTTCGTGTTTGGTTTCAAGGTCAGATCGGCCAGGCGGAAGAAATCTGTTTATTGGGGCATTCCTTGGGTGGAGATTTGGCTCGTTATCTGTCAAGTGAATTTCCTCAGATTCGAGCTCTGATTCTCTTGGATGGTGGCTATCTGGATATGGAAAAGATCCTGCCTCTTGAAGAAGAACTAGAAGGAACGGCGTCTTTCATGCAGCAGCAAGTCTTTGCGACTTTAGAAGAAGCCGTGTTATCCGAACTTGGTGAGGAAGCAGATCCTACGTCTATAGCGCGAAAAGCAGTAGAGGCTAGCTATCGTTGGAATCCATTGAGTGAACAATATGAATTAAATCTGGATCTAGAAAAGGTCTTGGCCTTATTGCGTCTACGGCGTCAGATGAGGACTTACCAGATTCCACTGGCGGACCTGCCTGTCCTCTTTATCGGGCCTCGATACCAAGAAGAACCTGAATGGAGAAAAGATGCTCTGAAGCAACTAGATCCCCAGATCAAGCAAGTCTTGCTAGAAGGTTTGGGGCACGAACTGTATACAGAGGCGCCTGAAATTGTAGCTAGAGAAGTGAACAATTGGCTCCAAAATGTTCATAAATAAAACCTGTTTCTCTTTTTGAAGCGGGTTTTTGTCTTGTAATTTCCGAACGTTATTTCCTATAAAATCATTCCCATTGCATTAGGTCCGTATCTTTGGTATAATCTATCAAGGAAACGTCAAGAGACGTAGCGATGCGCTTGCGCATAGGTAGGTCAGTTTTTAGAAAAGAGATTTTTCAATCTATGTTAAATGAATTTCCTATTTTCGACTATGAAGATATTCAGTTGATTCCCAACAAATGTATCATCAATAGCCGCTCAGAAGCAGACACAACCGTCCAATTTGGTAAGCATACCTTCAAGCTTCCAGTTGTTCCTGCCAATATGCAGACAATCTTGGATGAGAATGTGGCAGAGCAGTTGGCGCGTGGTGGATACTTCTACATCATGCACCGTTTTGATGAAGAGGGTCGGATTCCTTTTGTCAAACGCATGCATGATCAAGGTTTGATCGCTTCCATTTCGGTTGGTGTTAAGGAATACGAATACGACTTTGTGAGTCAATTAAAGGCAGATGCGCCTGAGTACATCACTATTGATATCGCACACGGTCATGCGGATAGTGTCATTCGGATGATTCAACACATCAAGAAAGAATTGCCAGATACCTTTGTCATTGCTGGAAATGTCGGAACACCTGAAGCTGTTCGTGAATTGGAAAATGCGGGAGCTGATGCGACTAAGGTCGGAATCGGTCCTGGTAAGGTTTGTATCACCAAAGTGAAGACTGGATTTGGTACAGGTGGTTGGCAATTGGCTGCTCTTCGCTGGTGCTCAAAAGCAGCTCGTAAGCCAATCATTGCGGATGGTGGTATTCGGACCCATGGCGATATTGCAAAATCGATTCGTTTCGGGGCGTCTATGGTCATGATCGGTTCGCTTTTTGCAGGACATATTGAAAGTCCTGGTAAAACAGTAGAGATTGATGGAGAGTCTTTCAAAGAGTACTATGGATCTGCTTCAGAGTACCAAAAAGGTGCATATAAGAACGTCGAAGGTAAGAAGATTTTATTGCCTGCCAAGGGTCATTTGCAAGATACCTTGACAGAAATGGAACAAGATTTGCAAAGTTCGATCTCGTATGCAGGAGGCCGGAAATTAGCAGATTTGAAACATGTTGACTATGTGATCGTTAAGAATTCTATCTGGAATGGCGATGCACACTAATTGAATTACTTATTTATTTCACGAATAGGCGTGATGTTTCTACAAGGTGCCGGAACACCTAACAATAAGTAAGTCGGGATTATTTCTCTTTCTAGAGAGATTTCAAGGCTTGCTTAGCAGGCCTTTTTGTGTTTTATGAATGAAGTAGAGGATTTTTTAAAAAGTAGGAGGAAGTATGAAATTACTTGAAGAACGCATCTTAAAAGATGGCAATGTTTTAGGTGAGAATATCCTCAAGGTGGATTCCTTTTTGACCCACCAAGTGGATTTTAAATTGATGAAAGAAGTTGGTCAGACTTTTGCGGACCGGTTCAAAGATGCTGGTGTGACGAAAGTCGTGACCATTGAAGCATCTGGGATTGCACCAGCCCTTTATGTAGCCGAAGCCTTGGATGTTCCCATGATCTTTGCTAAGAAGGCGAAAAACATCACGATGAATGAAGGCATTTTGACGGCTGAGGTTTATTCCTTTACCAAGCAAGTCACCAGTACCGTTTCGATTGCTGGTAAATTCTTGGATCCATCAGATAAGGTTTTGATCATTGACGATTTCCTTGCGAATGGTCAAGCAGCCAAAGGTTTGATTCAAATCATCGAACAAGCCGGGGCTCAAGTCGAAGCGATTGGGATCGTGATTGAAAAATCCTTCCAAGATGGACGGGGATTGTTAGAAGAGTTGGGATATCCAGTTGTATCCCTCGCACGTTTGGACCGTTTTGAAAATGGTCAGGTTGTATTTAAGGAGGCAGACATCTAATGCAAAAACAAGAAAGCCATTCACAGGCGGCTATTTTAGGCTTGCAACACCTTTTGGCCATGTATTCGGGATCTATTTTGGTGCCGATCATGATCGCAGGAGCTTTGGGCTATAATGCTCATCAGCTAACTTACCTCATCTCTACAGATATCTTCATGTGTGGGGTAGCAACTTTCCTTCAAGTGCAGCTCAATAAATACTTTGGGATCGGTCTTCCGGTAGTCCTTGGGGTTGCCTTCCAGTCTGTGGCACCTCTCAGCATGATCGGGGCTAGCCATGGGAGTGGTGCCATGTTTGGTGCCTTGATTGTCTCAGGGATTTATGTCATCCTTGTCTCTGGTTTCTTCTCTAAGATTGCCAATCTCTTCCCATCTATTGTAACGGGATCTGTTATTACAACCATTGGTTTGACTTTGATTCCAGTAGCGATTGGAAATATGGGAAATAATGCGCCAAAACCAACCGTTCAAAGCTTGATCTTGGCTGTGGTGACTATTCTTATCATTCTGGTTGTCAACATCTATACGACAGGCTTTATTAAATCCATTTCTATCCTGATTGGTTTGATTGCAGGGACTGCCATTGCGGCTTCTATGGGCTTAGTAGACTTCACACCTGTGGCTCAAGCACCAGTCGTTCACGTTCCAACACCATTCTTCTTTGGAGCTCCTAAGTTTGAAATCACCTCCATCTTAATGATGTGTATCATCGCGACAGTTTCGATGGTTGAATCAACAGGTGTCTATCTTGCTCTTTCTGATATTACCAAAGATCCAATTAATAGCACGCGCCTTCGCAATGGTTACCGTGCTGAAGGGTTGGCTGTTCTCCTCGGTGGTATCTTCAATACCTTCCCTTACACCGGATTCTCACAAAACGTTGGCTTGGTGAAATTGTCTGGTATCAAGACTCGTCTTCCAATCTACTATGCGGCTGGTTTCCTTGTTCTTCTTGGTCTCCTTCCTAAGTTTGGAGCTTTAGCGCAAATCATTCCAAGTCCAGTTCTTGGGGGAGCGATGCTGGTCATGTTTGGTTTTGTATCGATTCAAGGGATGCAGATTCTTGCGCGTGTTGATTTTGAACACAATGAGCACAATTTCTTAATCGCAGCTGTATCGATTGCTGCAGGGGTTGGTTTGAACAACAGCACCCTCTTCAATGGCCTTCCAACAGGATTCCAAATGTTCTTTGCGAACGGAATTGTCGTTGCCAGTGTCTTGGCGATCGTTCTCAATGCTATTTTAAACCGCAACAAAAACTAATCTCACATGAACCGGAGGTCCTTGGATCTTCGGTTTTTTTGACTTTTAAAGAAACATATAGTAGAGTGGAAGAGGAGAAAATCTTATTTGATGAGAAGAGAGTTAGAATCATGTATGTAACCTATCACTTTAAAGAGCGCTTGCGCTTGTTTTTGAGTCTATTTTTGCCGATTTTGATCTACCAATTGGCCAATTATTCAGCCAGCTTTGTCGATACAGCCATGACCGGTCAGTACCGGACCCTTGATTTGGCTGGTGTTTCTACAGCTACCAGTTTGTGGAATCCATTTTTTACTTTCCTGACAGGGATTGTCTCTGCGCTGACACCGATTGTTGGGCATCATTTAGGAAAGGGAAATAAAGAACGGATTGCTGGCGATTTTTACCAATTCCTCTATATGTCATTTGGTATGGCTATTCTCTTAATAGGCTTTGTTTGGGGGATTGCACCCATGATTCTCAAGCAGATCGGCTTAGAAAATGTTGTTGCCCAAATAGCCATTCGCTATTTATATTTCCTTTCTCTGGGAATCTTACCCTTGTTGCTCTTTAGTATCGTGCGGACCTTCCTCGATACCTTGGGAATGACGCGTCTATCCATGTACTTGATGCTCTTGCTTTTGCCTCTCAATGCTTGTTTTAACTATATCCTGATCTATGGGGCATTTGGTTTTCCTGAGATGGGAGGAGCAGGAGCAGGTCTTGGAACCTCTCTGGCCTACTGGGTCTTGCTGGTTATTGCGGTTTTGATTTTGTGCAAGCATCCCAAGGTAGCACCTTTCCAATTGTGGAAGCCGCAGCCTTATGATTTTAAAGGGATGAAAGAAGTATTGCGACTTGGGCTTCCAATCGGTGGAATTGTCTTTGCAGAAGTTATCATTTTCTCGTTGGTTGGTCTGTTAATGGCAAAATTCCCATCACTGACCATCGCGAGCCACCAATCAGCCATGAATTTTTCTACCCTGATGTATGCTTTCCCGGTTAGTATCTCTAGTACCATGGCGATTATCGTATCTTACGAACTGGGAGCAGGAAGACCAGAAGTGGTCAAACAATATTGCCGTTTGGGACGACTGACAGCCTTTGGATTTGCGATTGTCACTCTCGTCTTTCTCTATACATTCCGCTTCCAACTAGCAGGGCTATATGGCAAGGATCCAGTCTTTGTGCAGCAAACAGCGATTTTCATGACCTATAGTCTCTTTTTCCAAGTAGCCGATACCTTTGCAGCACCCCTACAAGGGATTTTGCGGGGCTATAAGGATACAACGGTTCCTTTCTTATTAGGAGTCTTTAGTTATTGGTGTATCTCTATCCCACTAGGGATTTTCCTTGACCATGTGACTAACTTGGGTCCCTATGCTTATTGGATCGGCCTTATTTCTAGCCTTGTCGTGAGTGGAATTTGTTACCAACTTCGGCTCTGGCAGATCGAAAAAAAACAAACAAACTAAAATGAAGTCTGGGAAACCAGGCTTTTTGTGTACCGTGAATATTATAAATTTTCTGAAAGTTCTTGACAATTGATGTCAAAGTGGTAAGATTAGGAGGTAGAAATGAAGAACTAGAAGGAGAACAAGATGAGAAGTGATATGATCAAAATGGGGATCGACCGAGCACCAGCGCGTGGTCTCCTCTATGCAACAGGGCAAGTAAAATCAGCAAAGGATATGCAAAAGCCCTTTATTGCCATTTGTAACTCCTATATTGATATCGTTCCAGGCCATGTACACCTGCGTGAATTAGCAGATATTGCCAAGGAAGCTATTCGCGAAGCTGGTGGGATTCCTTTTGAATTTAATACCATCGGTGTCGATGATGGGATTGCGATGGGTCATATCGGTATGCGTTATAGTTTGCCATCACGCGAGTTGATCGCAGATGCTGCTGAAACAGTCATCAATGCCCACTGGTTTGATGGTGTTTTCTATATTCCCAACTGTGATAAGATTACACCAGGAATGATTTTGGCAGCTATGCGGACCAATGTGCCAGCCGTATTTTGTTCTGGTGGACCCATGAAGGGTGGTGTTGACATGACAGGGCATCAGGCGACACTCTCAAGTTTGTTTGAAGCTGTAGGTACTTATCAAGCTGGTGATATGAGCATGGATGAGTTGGATTTCTTGGAAAAAAATGCCTGCCCAACTTGTGGCTCTTGCTCTGGTATGTTTACTGCCAATTCCATGAACTGTTTGATGGAAGTATTAGGTCTTGCTCTTCCTGGAAATGGTACCATCCTAGCGGTTTCAGATGAACGTCGGGAATTGGTTCGCCAAGCGGCCAAACAATTGGTAGAGAATATTAAAAAGGATATCCGCCCACGGGATATCGTGACCAAAGAGGCCATTGATGATGCCTTTGCGCTCGACATGGCCATGGGTGGTTCTACCAATACTGTGCTTCATACGCTCGCTATTGCGCGTGAAGCAGGGATTGACTATGATCTCAAAGATATCAACGAGATTGCTAAGAAGACACCTTATCTCTCTAAAATTGCCCCTTCAAGTGTTTACACTATGCATGATGTGCATGAAGCTGGTGGTGTTCCAGCCATTATCAATCAGTTGATCAAAAAAGGGGCCATTAAGGGTGATCGTATCACAGTTACTGGTAAAACCTTGAAAGAAAACGTAGCTGGTGCTGAAATCAAAAATGAAGAAATTATCCATCCAATCGAGCATCCTATTTCACCTGTAGGTGGTTTGTCGATCCTTTACGGAAATATCGCTCAAGATGGGGCTGTTATCAAGGTCGGTGGGGTCGATCCATCTGTGACTACTTTCCGTGGTAAAGCTATTTGTTGCGATTCACAAGATCAAGCCCTTGAGTTGATTGACAATGGAACAGTCAAGAAGGGACATGTCGTTGTCATTCGTTACGAAGGTCCTCAGGGTGGTCCTGGTATGCCAGAGATGTTGGCACCAACTTCTAAGATTGTCGGACGCGGTCTTGGTAAGGATGTGGCACTGATTACGGATGGTCGTTTCTCAGGAGCTACTCGTGGGATTGCTATTGGTCACGTTTCCCCAGAAGCAGCAGAAGGTGGAAATATCGCCTTGATTGAAGATGGGGATGAAATCGTGATCGATCTTCCAAATCGTACCATTGATTTGCTTGTTGATGATGCAACTCTTGCAGAACGTCGCAAACATTTGAAACCTTTCAAATCAAAAATTTCCAGCGGTTGGTTGCGTCGCTATACAGCCTTTGCCAAATCAGCCAATGTCGGCGGAACCTTGATGAGTGACGAAGAATTCGAAGAACGGAAAGCAGAACGTCAAGCCCAAGAAAAATAAGAAAAAAGCCTTTCCTGCTATGTGATATCACAAGCAAGAAAGGCTTTTTTAGTGGAACCATTATTTGGTGCGCATTTCACCTTGAGGGAAGTAGGTTCCTTCAGGCATATCGTTAATGATGACGTGAACAGCTGACTGAGGAGCACCAGTATTGCGGACAACAGCTTCGGTTACTTCCTTGGCCAAGGCTTTCTTTTGTTCCAAGGTGCGTCCTTCAAATAGGTCAATTCGTACAAATGGCATATGGCCACCTCCTAAATTTTTTATAGGACTATTTTATCACATTTTGGGATACAAAGCTTAGCAAAATTATGGTAAAATGATAATGAAACACATTTTAGAGAGAACTGAAGGAAAATGGCACAATTATATTATAAATATGGGACCATGAACTCGGGGAAAACCATTGAGATTTTGAAGGTGGCCCATAATTATGAAGAGCAAGGCAAGAGCGTCGTCATCATGACCTCCGCAATCGATACACGAGATGGAGTAGGAGTGGTTTCTAGCCGGATCGGTATGAAACGCGAAGCTGTTGCGATTGAAGACGATACGGATATCTTTGGCTTTATTAAAAACCAAACGATCAAACCTTACTGTGTCTTAATCGATGAAGCTCAGTTTTTGAAACGCCACCATGTCTATGACTTGGCAAGGGTCGTGGATGAACTGGATGTGCCGGTGATGGCTTTTGGCCTCAAAAATGATTTCCGAAATGAACTCTTTGAAGGTTCTAAACACCTCCTCTTGTTAGCCGACAAGATCGAGGAGATCAAAACCATCTGCCAATACTGTTCCCGCAAGGCAACCATGGTCTTGCGTACCCAAGCGGGTAAACCTGTCTATGATGGAGAGCAGATCCAGATCGGTGGACACGAGACCTATATCTCCGTTTGCCGCAAACATTATTTTAATCCAGACATACCAACTGAAAGCGTCTAGAACGTTTTAGAGAGGATAATAATGTCTATTTGTTTAAAAGATATTACAATAGAGAATTATTTTGACGTTTTAAATCTAGAAGTTCATCCAAACCAAAGGAATTTTATTGCATCCAATTCCATTAGTTTAGCCGAAGCCTATGTATATGATAAAAATGGTGATTTTATAGCTCCCTTAGCAGTTTATGATAAGGAAGTATTAGTTGGTTTTGTTATGATTGCCTATGACCAGAAAATTGGGATCAGCAAGGGGAACTACTTGTTATTTCGTTTTATGATCGATAAACGATTTCAAGGTTTAGGCTATTTTAAACCGACTATGGATGCAGTCATTGACTTTGTTCGAACAGAGCCAGCTGGAAAAGCAACAAGTCTTTGGTTATCTTATGAACCGGAAAATAATCAAGCGAGATCTTGCTATCTCCATTATGGATTTAAAGAAACTGGCGAAGTCATAGAAAACGAAATTGTAGCAATCTATGATCTAACAACCAAGAATTAAGGAGCAAACATGAATATCTATGATCAACTACAAGCTGTAGAAGACCGATACGAAGAGTTAGGAGAATTATTGAGTGACCCCGATGTGGTCTCTGATACCAAACGCTTTATGGAGCTTTCAAAAGAAGAGGCTTCCACTCGTGATACGGTGACAGCATATCGTGAGTACAAACAAGTCCTTCAAAACATCGTTGACGCTGAGGAAATGATTAAGGAAGCAGGCGGCGATGCGGACTTGGAAGAAATGGCCAAGCAAGAGCTAAAAGATGCTAAGGCTGAAAAAGAAGAGTACGAAGAAAAACTGAAGATCTTACTTCTTCCAAAAGATCCAAACGATGACAAGAACATTATTTTGGAAATCCGTGGAGCAGCTGGAGGAGACGAAGCCCAATTGTTTGCTGGCGACCTCTTACAAATGTACCAAAAATACGCGGAAAGCCAAGGCTGGCGCTTTGAAGTCATGGAAGCCTCTTACAATGGCGTTGGCGGGATCAAAGAAGTAGTGGCCATGGTTTCTGGTCAATCGGTCTACTCGAAACTCAAGTATGAATCTGGTGCCCACCGGGTACAACGCGTTCCTGTGACGGAAAGCCAAGGTCGTGTCCATACCTCTACAGCAACCGTTCTGGTCATGCCAGAAATCGAAGAAGTTGAGTATGACATTGATCAAAAAGACCTTCGGATTGACATCTACCACGCTTCTGGTGCGGGTGGACAAAACGTCAACAAGGTTGCAACAGCTGTTCGTATCGTCCACTTGCCAACTAACATCAAGGTAGAGATGCAGGAAGAACGGACCCAACAGAAGAACCGCGAAAAAGCCATGAAGATCATCCGTGCGCGTGTGGCTGACCACTTCGCTCAGATTGCCCAAGATGAGCAGGACGCTGAGCGGAAGTCTACTATCGGTACTGGTGACCGTTCAGAGCGGATCCGGACTTACAACTTCCCTCAAAACCGTGTGACCGATCACCGGATTGGCTTGACCCTTCAAAAACTGGATACCATCTTATCTGGTAAATTAGATGAAGTGGTCGATGCTTTGGTCTTGTATGATCAAACACAAAAACTAGAAGAGTTGAACAAATAATGTTGTTGGGACCATTATTAGCCCAGTATGAAGAAGAATTAATAGCCGTTGGAGAGGAAGCAGAAAGCCTCTCCTTCGCGTATCGTGCTTTAAAAAACTGGACTTTTACAGACTTTGTCCTTGCCTTGCAAAAAGAAGTGGAAGTAGAGGATCAGGCCTTGCTTCTATCCATCTTTGAGCAGTTGAAACATCACGTCCCTGCCCAGTATATTATTGGTAGTGCAGAATTCTGTGGCCATGTTTTTACAGTGGATGAGCGCGTGCTGATTCCACGCCCAGAAACAGAGGAGTTGGTGGCTCTAATTCTCGAAGAAAACGATGAGAAATCCTTACGAGTTCTGGATATTGGTACAGGAAGTGGTGCTATCGCTATTAGCTTAGCCCTTGCTAGACCTAACTGGCAGATTCAAGCTAGTGATGTCTCAGAGGAGGCCTTAGCCCTTGCTCATGAAAATGCCCAGCAGTTAGAAGCAGTCCTTGAATTCAAGTCGTCAGATGTACTGGACGAGCTAGAAGGTCCTTATGACCTGATTGTGTCCAACCCTCCCTATATCTCTCGGGATGATGTAGAAGAGGTTGGAGCCAATGTTTTAGCCTCTGAACCCCACTTAGCTCTTTTTGCGGATCGTGATGGATATGCCATCTACGAAAAGATTGCCCAGCAAGCACCAAGTGTTTTAACACCAGACGGAAAGATCTATCTAGAAATTGGCTATAAGCAAGGAGCCAAAGTAAAAGAGCTTTTTCAAGAAGCGTTTCCTGACAAACGCGTTCGAGTTCTGAAAGACCAATTTGGACAAGATAGAATGGTAGTAGTAGACAATGGATCACATTGAGAAAGAATTAGAAGCAGGCCGTGCGGTTATTCTGCCAACTGAAACAGTCTATGGTATTTTCGCTAAAGCTTTGGACCAAGAGGCAGTTAATTATATTTACGAATTAAAACGTAGACCTAGAGAAAAGGCTCTGAATTTAAATGTAGCCGATGAAATAGCGATTCGACTTTATTCGAAAGATCAACCTAGCTATTTAACAAAACTGATTGATTCATTTTTACCAGGGCCTCTCACTATTATTCTTCAAGCAAATGAAAAGGTGCCTGACTGGATTCATTCAGGCTTGGATACGGTTGGCTTCCGTATTCCGGCTCACCCAA
>JAQCUL010000016.1:27491-42020 GCA_027685415.1 Streptococcaceae bacterium AF13-5-6.0 | reverse complement strand
ACCAGTCGCAAGGATCGTAGCAACTCCTTCATGGTTCATAAGGGCACTGGTTGCTTCCATAGAAGGTTGGGTAATCCATTGCACACAGTTCTCAGGTGCTCCAGCTGCAATTGCCGCATCGCGTACGATTCGTGCCGCATGAGCAGATGATTCTTGAGCAGATGGGTGGAAGGCAAAGACGATAGGGTTCCGTGTCTTCAAGGAAATCAATGCTTTAAAGATTGCTGTTGAAGTAGGGTTTGTTGTAGGAGTGATCCCACAGACAACTCCGACTGGCTCCGCAATCAAAGTTAAACCAGTGACATCATCTTCTGAAATGACACCAACTGTCTTGGTGTGACGCATGTTGTTCACAACGTGTTCACAAGCGAATAAGTTCTTCGTCGCCTTGTCTTCAAAGACCCCACGACCAGTTTCTTCATAAGCATGAAGAGCGAGCTCACCGTGTGCGTCAAGAGCAGCTACAGATGCTTTCGCTACAATGTAGTCCACTTGCTCCTGGTTCAATTTGCGCATTTCTTCAAGCGCTACGAGCGCTTTTTGCACCAACTCGTCTACGTGTTTTTCAGCAGCGAGTTTCTTTTCTTCAGGTGAGAGAGTTTTTTTATCAGCCATTTGATGCTTTCCTCCAATGTTTGAAACCCTTATCCTTTTCTAGAACTTTTTTCATGTTTTCGGAAATTTTCAAGAATAGTGTAAGAAATTTCGATTTGTTAATTATTTCACAATATAATTGTACTCTATTTTGAGATTTTTGTAAACACTTCCAAGCAACTTTCACAAAGATTTTTTTGAAGTTTGTGAAAATTTTATCAATCCTATTGCTGTGAAAGTAATCATCTAGCAAAATTGTGAAAAAATAATTAAAAAATTTTTTTCTTCACAAAGTGATATTTTCAATTGATTTATGTAAGCGTTTTCTTAATCTTACTAAAAAAAGCAGCTTTTTACAAGTAAAAAGTTGCTTTTTGTTTTATTTTGTTAGGATTTGTTTTGTTTCAGTTTCAGAGAAGCATTTTTACTTCTTGACCGGACCCTTTTCGGCCTTATCAAGGGCTTCTTTGACTGTTTGAGCATAGAGTTCCCCACCATTGGTTTCCATATTGAAGTGAACAGAGTCTGTTCCCACCCAAATGTTTGGATTTTCAATTGCTACTTGGTACCAGTCCGCAATGGTGATAAAGTCGTATTTCTTTGCTAGTTCCAACTCATAAAGACGGGTTTGAACCGATTCACTGGACTGATCGTTGGCATAGCGACCATCATATGGTGTCACAAGGATCAGGCGACGGCCTTTTGGAAGTTTCTCAACATACTGATCCAGCAATTCTTTGTAGTTGCTTACAGTATTGGTTCCTAGGGCAATGACCACATTTTTTAGGAGAACTTTATTGGAGATGTCAGTCTCAAAGACCTTCATTCCATTTTCCAACTGACGACTCACCACTGCATCAATCTGGATGCCAGGGATGGCTTTAGTCAGGTAGTCCTGCGCTCGCAAGTTAACCGAATCACCGATCATGGTCACACCATTTGAGACGTTATAGTCTGTTGCAGTCGCATTATCCACTTGCGTCCGTGTGACCTGCATTTTGCTGTCTGCTTGATTGAGCCCACTCACTACCAAACTCTCATCAAAAGCTCCGACGGTTGGTGCAAAGGCGGAGATTCCAACCATCAAGAGAGCCAGTGGAATCATGAGGTAAAAGATCGGTTTGGTCAAAAAACTGAGATCCATCTTCATGCCAAAGACACGAGGCTCCTTGCCTGCAATGGTTGGCTCCAAAATATAGAAGGACAGAGCCGTTAGAATCAAGGAAACGATCGTCGTCACAAGGGCTGCCATCATATTTCCCAAATGTTGAGAGAAGATGATAAAGAAAGGCCAGTGGAAAAGATAGACACCATAACTGGTATCTGCCAAGAAATTGAGGATGGCTGGTTCTTTTTTATCTGGCGTCTTCTCATGGAGAATGCGGGCCGACAGAATCATGGCACAAGCTGCGATTGTCGCTGCTAAAAAGCCAAACAGATAGGTCCACAAGCTATCAAATGGCAAGAAAAGACTGAGCACAAACAAGAAGGCAAAGCTTCCACCCAAGACCGATAAGGTCTTTTTCATGCTCCAAGACTGCACCAGCTTTGTAAAGTTCGGGCTGACATTAGCAATCCCTGTCACCGTTGCTAGGCATGATCCCGCAAAGAAGGGGAAGATGTGAGTGAAGCTAGAAAAATAGATGGTAGAGAAATTGGCTGTCAGAAAGGCACGGATGAACATGGACAAGAAGGTGAAGAGAAAGAGCCCGCTGGATGCCAGGAAGAGCATACCTCGGTACTTTCCAACCGTCTTAGCCCGCTTAGCCAAGAACCATGCCAAAAGTGCCCAGAGCACATAGTAATGCACTTCTAGGGCCAAACTCCAGGTATGAAGGAAGAGATGTGGAATGAAGTTACTTTCGTAACTACCACCCGTTGCCATCTCAAAGAAATTGGTCACAAAACCGAAGACCGCCGCAATCTGAGTCCCAATACCAGCCACGTAGTCCCGTTGGACCATAAAGGTAAAGGGCATCACGACCAAGACCATAAAGACAAGGGGTGGTACGATCCGGTAAAAGCGCCGTTTCAAGAATGCCAGGTAGTCGATTCCTTGCTTGCGCGCAAATTCATCGATCAAGAGCGCTGTAATCAAAAATCCTGAGAAGGTGAAGAAAATATCTACCCCAATGAAGCCTCCAGGAAAGGCTTTTTGGAAGAAATGGTAAAGCAATACCAATAAGAGTCCTGTAACACGGACTAGTGAAAACCATTTAATGCGCATTTTGATAAATCCCCTGCTTGAATGTTCCTTTGTATACGACGTTGGCTTCTGTGGTTAAGGTGCCTTTGCCCTCCGGCTGGCCGTTAACAAACTGCCCTTCATAGGTCCAACCATCCTTGGACTTAAACTTACCATAGCCGCTAAAAGAGCCGTTGACGAGGTTACCTGTATAGGTATCCCCATTTTTAAAGGTGACGGTTCCCTTGCCATTCATCTTGCCACGGACCAAACTTCCGTCGTAACGGATCGCCCCCTTATCCAAGGTCAAGACGCCCTGACCTGGAATGGCTGAAAGGAAAACCAGCAAAGCAGATAGAATAATCACGACTAATGCTGCTATTTCTAAATTTTTTCGCGTCAGATAGACCTTATAAGTCTCATAAAATTCTTTCATATTCATTCTCTCACATATCAAACTCTTAGGAAGTTGCTAACTGATCTAACCAAGCCTTACAGCCGCTCAGGACTCTGGAATAGGTCTCCTCAAAATCACCGGTATACCACGGATCTGGCACACTTTCAGCAGCAAAAAGATGAATCTTGTGTTCTGTTCCTGCAGGAGCCATTTGCTTCAGATCTGCTACATTGTTTTCGTCCATCCCTAGGATCAAATCAAAGTTGTAAAAATCCTCTTCCTTGATCTGTAAGGACGTCTTGGCTGGATCATATGGGACCTGGTGTTGTTGAAAGATTTTCTGGGTTCCCCGATGGATGGGATTGCCATGTTCCCAGCTCGAGGTGGCCCGACTTTCAATCTCATACTGATCCGTCAAGTCCTTCATGACAAACTCCGCCATGGGGCTCCGACAAATATTTCCTAAGCAGACAAAGACGATTTTTTTCATGATTCCACCTAACTCCTTGTTCGGACTGCCCAACCTAGCTGAGCCCTTCGCTTTCCACTATGGAAAACCAGCATACTATTACCATTATAACAAAAATGTGACAGAAAGATGACAAAGGGGCTCCATCATTTTAAAGAAAAATCAGATTCCTTTTTTCAAATCTGATCTGTTTCTCTATTTTGGAAAACGAACCTCTAATGGAGGCCATTTACTCTGCCAATTTTTCTTTTTCATCCGCTCTGTATAAACCGCTAAACGCTCTGGACTGGCTAAAAAATGCGGAGTCGGCTGAACGATGAAGTCTTCGATATCCTTTGTCCCATAAGGGAGAAAGAGCTCTAGCTGACCATCTTTCCTTAGGCGAACTGCAAGTGCCGTACACTGCTCGGGGTATTTGGAAACCGCATCACAGGCACTGCGATATGGAGCTGTCCCCGGGCTATGCTGGTGCATGTAGACTTGATTTTTCACTTCCCAAGCGTACTGGGGATAGGTCTTCTTTAATTCCTGCTCGATCTGCAGAGTCTCCTCATAACTGATCGTAGGGTCATAAAAGACCAGATCCAGATCTGTCGTCGCATCAAACCCTGGTCTGCCAGAAAGCTGGTTCCAGACGAAATTGCGCACCGCGCCCGCTGCTAACCAGGCATCTGCCAAGTCTAGATCTCGAATAATGGCCAAGACAGTCATCATCTCCGGATCCGCTTGGATCTGTTCTACTATTGTTTCTTCCGTCAGCATCTTCTTCTAGTCTCCATTATAGGGATAGCCCAGGTGTTCATAAGCTTTGCGGGTCGCCACGCGCCCTGTCCGGGTCCGCATGATAAAGCCTTTTTGAATCAAGTAAGGCTCATACATATCTTCTACGGTCTCTCGCTCTTCGGCAATATTGACCGATAGAGTCCCAAGCCCGACCGGGCCACCGCCGTACATCTCAATCATGGTGCGCAGGATCTTTTGATCGACATAGTCCAGTCCTTCATGATCCACATCCAGCATAGAGAGGGCCTTGTCTGTAATGGTGTCGTCAATCAAGCCGTCGCCCATAATCTGAGCAAAATCGCGCACCCGCTTCAGCAAACGGTTGGCAATCCGAGGGGTCCCCCGACTACGAAGAGAAAGCTCTTCGGCAGCTTCGTGGGTAATCTCCATCTCAAAGATTTCGGCGGTCCGCTCGACAATCTCTGTCAAATCATCTTGCTCATAGTATTCCATGTGTCCGGTAATCCCAAAGCGAGCGCGCAAGGGATTGGACAGCATACCAGCTCGAGTCGTGGCCCCAATCAAAGTGAAAGGAGGAAGGTCCAGATGGACACTCCGGCTGCTCTCACCAGCGCCAATCATGATGTCGATGTAAAAATCTTCCATGGCGCTGTAAAGCACTTCTTCGACTGACATAGGCAGACGGTGGATCTCATCGATAAAGAGGACATCGCCCGGCTCTAGATCATTGAGGATGGCTACCAAGTCACCAGCCTTTTCAATGACAGGACCAGAAGTCTGCTTGAGATTGACACCCAGTTCATTGGCAATGACAAAGGCCATGGTGGTTTTCCCCAGTCCCGGAGGGCCAAAAAGAAGGACATGATCCAGCGCTTCATCCCGAAGCTTAGCCGCCTCAATAAAGATTTTCAGCTGGTCCTTGACCTTATCTTGACCAATATATTCATGTAAATATTGCGGGCGCAGCGTCCGTTCAACGGCCTCTTCATCGCCCATGATTTCATTGTCTAAAATTCTACTCATACAGTCTATTATAGCAAAAAATGATACCTTCGGTACTATAAATAGAATGTGTTTTTTAAAGATCCTGGTTCTCACTAGCGTTCGAACTGCGTCAACGTACCTAAGCTCGTCTACGTCCCTATCAGGCTTGGTTAGATGAAATAGGTTTAGTAATAATTACATAACGCAGTGGTTGATTGGTATCTTTGTTCGCTCTTATAGCTCCAAAGATTACCTAATCAACTGTGCGGGGGTGAGACAACGAACAATTTTAAAAAATTGTTCTGTCTCACTCCCAGAAAAAAAGCCACCGGTTTTGGTGGCTCTTATAGGGAGATTATTATGAAAAAGTTTTAGGAGTTTTATCATTCAAAGTTAGGAGGTCTTTGATGATGATATTAGTATACGATAGGAAGCTTAAAATTTCCTTATAGTTTTTCTAAAAAATTTTTTTCGAGAAAAAGAGGAGGTCCCAAGCAAGGATTTCACATCCTTGTTTGGGTCACCCCTTTCCTCCTTATTTCTTAGCGATGGCATGGTAGCTAGTCTTGCTGGTGAAGACTTGACCTGCCCTCAAGATGACCTTTTCAGCTTGGTCACTGTGAATGGCGTCTGGCACTGTTTGAAATTCTAGAGCCAAGCCATTGTGCTGAACCATTGGTTGACCTTGCAGATGAACCGTTTCGTCTACGAAATTGGCTGAATATACCACCAAGGCTGGGGCTTCTGACTTGAAAGTCAAGAAACGTCCAGACGGCTGATGGTAAAGAAAGCCAGCATTTTCATGCCCTTCTGGAAGAGCAAACGGATGGTCTAATCCTTCTACCAGACGGATTTGCGGATCAGAGTCCTTAAAAAGATCCTCCAAGAGCATAGCTTGGTAGAGATGCTGAACAACCGGACTTTCTCTATCCACGGTCTGAAGAGGGACACCGTCTGGATGGATAGGGTAAAGCCCTTGATGGTTGATCTGAAAGACATGATCATTGATCGGCTGGGTGAAGTTCCCAGATAGGTTGAAATAGCTATGGTTAGTCGGGTTGACCAAGGTATCTTGATCCGTTTCTACCCGATAGGCAATCTCGAGTTCACCTGCTTCAGTCAAACCATAGGTTACCCAGATCTTGAGATTTCCAGGGAAACCGCCGGTACCATCTGCACGCTCTGTGTACAGAGTGATTTCCTGATCCGTTACCGACTCCACGCTAAACAAAGCGCTGTCCCAACCCGTCGGTCCACTGTGGTTGCAGTTGGCACCGTTATTAGCTTCCAAATGATAGGTCTCTCCATTGAGTTCAAAGCTTGCCCCTGCAATCCGACCTGCTACCGGGCCAATACTAGCCCCATATTTAGGGCTATTGCCCACATAGTCCTCAAAGCGATCAAAGCCTAGAATAATATTCGTAAACTGATCTTCTTTATCCGGTGTCACATATTCTAAAATCGTCGCCCCATAGGTCATGACAGATAATTGGTAGCCCTTATCATTTTCGAGGCGATAAGCCCGAACCTCTTGATTCTGCCATTCCCCAAACACGCTTTCTTGATACTGTTTCACAAACCTTCTCCTCTCACTGTTTTTCTCCATCGTATCAGTTTCACAAGAAGAAACACTCCACTTTTTATAGAAAATTAGTGGCTATTCTTTATGAAATGGATGGATGATTACCCCTTGAACAACCCGATTGACGGTACCAGTCGGTGAAGGTGTGTCTGGGCGATTTTGCACCTTGAGCGAAGTCAAAAGAGAAATCAATTGGCCATAGATAATGTATGGGAAGGCACGGTAGATATCTAGGGAGTCTGCTGAAGATGCTACAAAAACTTCCCGCACATGCTCAATCCCAGCAGCTTGGTCGGTCAAAAGGACAACTTGACGAGCAATTTGATCCCCTGCAACTTCTCGAACCAAGTCCAGATCATACTGTCGGGTATAAGGATCAATGGATCCAAAGACCAAGACGAGGGTCTGGTCATTGATGAGGGATTTCGGACCGTGACGGAATCCGACAGGACTCTCATACATGGTTGCGATTTTGCCTGCTGTTAATTCCAAAATCTTGAGTTGGGCTTCATGGGCTAGACCAAAGAAAGGTCCTGCCCCCAGATAGATCACGCGCTCGAAGTCCAGATCGACCACTTCCTTGACCGCACGGTCCTTCTCCAAGATTTGCTCAGATAGATGAACCAGCTCTGCTACTCGTTTTTCCTTGATCTCTTCCTCGCTTGGATCAAAGACCAAGAGAGCTGTCAAAAGCATAGAGGTAAAGCTAGAGGTCATGGCAAAGCCGGCATCATTGGTTTCTTTTGGTTGGAGAAGCAATAGATTGCGCTCATCCCCGTGGGCTTGCTGGGCCAGTTTTCCTTCTTCGGCACAGGTAATAGTGATCTGATAGAGTTCATCAACCAGATCTTGGGCCAACTGCACAGTTGCAACACTTTCTGGCGAATTGCCACTCCGGGCAAAGGATACTAAAACCGTCGGAACCTCTTTTTTCAAATAGGTTTGAGGATGAGCTACGATATCCGTCGTCGCAATGGATTGAAAATTCCAGTGGCGTTCATCGTGCACTTCCTGCAAGTAAGGAACCAAGGTATCCCCCACATAGGCTGAGGTTCCTGCCCCTGTCAAGATGACCTTGATATAGTCATGCTCTTGCCCAATTTTTTCTAAGAAAGTTTTTATTTCCGCTTTTCTTTCTTGGTACAAGCGAGCCGTTTCTTTCCAAACACTTGGTTGTTGGTAAATCTCACGTGTTGTGATCTCTGCTCCTAGCTCCTGCAAGTCTTCTTTTGTATAGTCTAACATAGAACCTGTTGTTCCTTTCTACAATCTAACGTTGATAAATGGGAAAGGAGCCTGAGATGATGCTCCCAGACTCCCATACCAACCTACTCATCTTCATCATCATCAAGGTTTGACAAGAGGTCATTGACCTTGACAATACTTTCTTTTGCACGTTCAGGGTAGTCCCCTTCATTACCAGTCAGGCTACTATTGATGAATTCGATAACCATCGGAAGATTCATCCCTGCGTATAAGTCAATCGCACGTCCTTCAAGGATCAAGCGGCTCACGGTGTTGCAAGGAGTTCCTCCCAAGAGATCGGCAAATACAATATAGTCTTCTAGACCTTGGACTGTTGCTTCGAATTTAGCAGTAAAGTCTTCTGGTCCTTCTTCTGGTAAGAGTGCAACCGTATGGATGGATTCTTGTGGTCCCATAATCATCTCTGTGCTCGCTTTGAGCTCTTCACAAAAGCGACCATGGCTGACCAATACTAACTCTTTTGCCATACCTTACTCCATTATGCCATTCCAAAGAAGAAGTGGCCAAATGCTGAGAATGCGATTGCTGCAAGGATGATGAGCAAGATAGCTTTTGTAGAGTTCATACCCTTACGTCCAAGCAACCAGTAGATTACACCTGTGATGATAGCTGGTACCAAACGTGGGAAGATAAGGTTGAGCATATCTTGAATTTCAATCGCTTTGTCCCCAATGTGTGGAGTCCAAGAAACTTCAACACCAATCATGCTGGCAATCAAGGCACCAACCATGAAGATACCCAGAACGGCAGCTGCGTCGATCAAAGCTGTCAAGGTACTTTGCATATTGTTGATGAGGTTAACCCCTTCTTTATAGGCAAATTCCAACTGTTTCCAACGGAAAATGTCATAAGCAACTGCCACAGCGATCCACAAGAAGATACCGGCTGGGTTTCCTGCAATAGCCAAAGTTGCTGCGATTGAACCCATAATAGCTGGTACCAATGATCCAAAGATTGAGTCCCCAAGAGGAGCGAATGGTCCCATGAGACCTGTCTTGATCCCGTTCACCGCATCTTTTGATTTGACACCATCTTTTTCTTCCAAAGCAAGGTCAAAACCAGTGATAATGGTGTGGAAGAATGGTGAAGTATTGAAGAATTGCGTATGCAATTTCATCATTTCTTTCAATTCTGGAGTGCCATCACCATACATTTTACGCAACTGAGGTAAAAGCATATAAAGGTAACCAGAAGCCTGCATCCGTTCGTAGTTCCAACCCAATTGGAAGGTGAAGAGGCTACGTTTGTTGATTTGTTTAAAATCTTCTTTTGTTAGTTTGTAATTAGAATTCGTCATCTTCAATTTCCCCGCTTTCTACATTGCTTGCTGGAGCAGCTACGACTGTACGTTGGCTGTTTTTGAAGTGTTGCACTGCAAGGAAGATACCGATAATGGCAATACCAATCATAGATACACTCTTGAAGTTGTTAACAAAAGTAATAGCTTGTTCTTTTGGAAGTTTAGCGAACACATCAGAACCAACAATGCTAGACACTGCAGCACCAAGGCTTTGAACATTGCTATAAAGCACTGTCAACATTGCTGTTAAGCCAAAACCAAGTGCAAGATAGTGAAGGTTACGACGAACAGGAAGGTAACGAAGCAAGATCGCAAATCCAAGACCTGGAAGCATTTGACCTGCGAGTTTCAGACCGTTTGCCAACCATTGTACATTAGCAAGACCTGTAACAACAGTTTCTACGAAAGAACCACCAAATGCAAGAGCCAAGAAGACTGGAAGGGCACGAGAAAGAGCCCAAGGAACAGCACCAAGAAGGTAGTTGCGTTCAATTCCTTTATAGTCGTAACGTTCGATCGCAGCATCTACACGGTGAGCGAAGTAAGTTGTAGTCATACGACCAAGAATATCAAAGTAGGTCAACAAAGTTGCTACCGGCACAGCGATTGTAGCAATAGCAATCTCTGGATCAATCCCTTTTGCTACTGAGAAGGCAGTCGCAAGAACGGCACCAGATGTTGCGTCAATACGAGAAGCTCCACCGAAAGTACCTACACCGAGCACTGTCAATTGAAGAGAAGCTCCGATAAATAGACCTGTCTTTAAATCCCCCATGACAAGTCCTGTAATGAAACCAGCAAAGACTGGTGATCCTGCTGATGAAACAATCGTCAACTCATCACAGATTTGATAAGCTGAGTACAAAGTAAGTAGTAAAATTTGCCACCATTGTATCATGACAATTTCCTCCTAAAAATTTTCTTTTACTTTAATAACTTCATAAAGTCTTCTGCAGTGTCGTTTGGCACCATCTGAGACGTAATCTTTACACCTTTTTCGTGGATCTTGTTGAAGTCTTCCACGTCCGCGTCCACCACATTGATCGAGCGGGTAATCGCGCGTGTCTCATCAGATTGAGACATATTGCCGACATTCAGCGTTTCAAGCTGAACGCCTGCTTCGATCAAACGAAGGAAACGATCAGGTTTGCGAGCTACGATAAAAAGTCGTTGGCTATCATATTTTCCAGCCAAGATATTTTCCGCAGCCTTTGCGACTGGCAAGATACTGAGCTTAACACCAGGTGGTGTCGCTAGTTTCAAGCCACTTTTTTCAATATCATTTTGAGCGACTTCATCATCGATCACCATGATACGTGAAACATTTAGTTTGGTAGTCCAAAGATTGGCTACCTGCCCGTGGATCAAACGTCCATCGATACGGCATCCTACAATAGTCATAAGTTTTCCCCCTTTACTTCTTTGAATGTAGGTTGTTGAACAAGTTGAAGTGTCTCTTGGTAACGCCCTTCTGTCTCAAAGACGATCAGGCTATTGGCTCCTTCTTTGAGGAAACCATGAGGCACATAAAGTGAAGTGGTCGGTCCGACCTCCCAGAAGCGGCCAAGGTTATGGCCATTGACAAAGACGACCCCTTTCCCAAATCCTGTCATATCCAGATAAGTGTCAAGGGTGTGGTCCAGCTGAAAATCATATCGGTAAAATGCTGGAGCACCTGCCTGCCATTCCTTTGAAAAATCGAGCTGACTGAGATCTTGTAAATCCAGTGGGTACTGCTTCCAATGAAGGTGGAAATGCAAATCCACACAGACACCTGTGCGAATGCCCTTGTGCTGGCTATCAGCTAAGAGCTTGTGCCCGTAGTTGACACGGCCCATATTCTCAAGCAAGATTTTTAAATTCGTAACCGCTTTCTTTTTTCCTTTGATAAAAAGATCTTCACCGATCTCTGTTTGGTATTGCGTTGCTACATGTTGATCATCCAGGTAAATCTGTACCCGATCCCGACCATCAATGATGCGCAGTTTTTCTTCTTCCGCATCCAACTCAAGGTCTGTCTCATATAGTAGATAACCTGTGGTTTGCCCCAACTCTTCCATCTTTTCGGGATAAAGGCTGGTCTCAACCTGAGCCAAATTGTCCAGATTCCCAAAAAGACTAGTCTTGGCTGCCAATTGCAAGGTTTGTTCTGGCAAACACTCTTTGATGAGCGGTTCCTGCTGTGGGTATTCCGGATAATAGGTCGCCATCATTTTTTGAATAGCATAATACTTCTCCGTCGGATTACCCTGCTCATTGAGCAAAGCCCCATAGTCATAGGACGTTACCTGTGGCAAGTCTAGCGTTCCCCGAGCTGAGCAACCATTCATAAAGCCGAAATTGGTCCCGCCATGAAACATATAGAGATTGATGGAGCCAAGCTCCAAGACCTCATGGACAGCTTCTGCCAACTCCTCTGGGTCCCTGTGAATCACAGGTTCCTTCCAGCGGGTAAACCAGCCATCCCAGAATTCCATACACATCAAGGGCCATTTCTTGCCGTATTCGTCAAAGAATTCTTGCATCTGACCAAAGTTATAGGCTGCTTTGGAACCGAAGTTTCCCGTCACAAAGAGGTCTTCTTCTATCAAGGTTCCTGTTCTTAGCGTTGCTCGCCATGGTCCATCTGATGTAAAGAGAGGACAGGTCACGCCTTTTTCCTTCATCAAATCCCGAATGGCACGAAGATAATCCTTATCCTCTCCATAAGAGCCGTACTCATTTTCCACCTGCATCATGAGGATTGGACCACCCTGATCCACTTGGTAGGGTATCAACAAGCCAAGCAAGCGATCATAATAACGATCCACTGATTCGATAAAGGCTGGGTCAGATGAGCGGATTCGCAGGTCTTCTTCTAAGAGCCAGGCTGGTAATCCACCAAATTCCCACTCTGCACAGATAAAGGGCGACGGCCTTACAATCATGTAAAGTCCTAGGGACTGGGCTGTTTGAATGAAACGCTCTAAATCCAATCGACCACTAAAGTCAAACTGTCCTTTGCGGGGTTCATGCGCATTCCAAGGGACATAGGTCTCAACCGTGTTAAAACCTAAAGCCTTTAGATTGTACAAGGAATGATACCAGTCTGCTGGGTCAATTCGGAAATAATGGATCGCTCCGGATAAAATCTTGAAGGGTTGATCTTTTAAATAGAAAGCATCGCGAATCTCAAAAACTCCCATAAACGCCCCCCTTTCTTATATGTAACCCTTTTCATTTATTAATATAATAAATTATTTAAAAAATGTCAACACTTTTATAAAAAATATGTTAAAATAGGGTTAAATAAGAGAAATCTAAAGAGAGGTAGCACTATGGCAATTCCAAAGTACCAACACATCAAAGATGAATTGAAGCAGCAAATTATCTCCGGAAAATTTGAAAATGGAGATAAATTTTATACTGAAGCTGAACTCATTAAAATTTATGATGTCAGCTCTATCACCGTTGTCCGTGCTTTGAACGACCTTGCTGCTGATGGCTACATTGTCCGTCAGCAAGGAAAAGGAACCTTTGTTTCTCGTGCTCGAAAACACAAACTGGTTGAATTTTCAGATGTTGAGACCTTCCCAATCCAAAAGGCCAAAGTCAAAGTTCTCTCTATTAAACGTGGAAATACCTTAAGCATCCTAGACAAACTAGGCCTCAACCCAACGCAATTCTACTATAAGATCGAACGGACTCGCCAGACAGGGGATGATACCTATATCTTCCACCAAACCTATATTCCTGAACAATACATCAATCCAAACTATCCAAATTTGGAATACTATAGCTCTATCTATGATCGCTTCAAAGAAGACTACCACATTCATATGAATGATGAACACTTCGAAGAAGTCAACGAAATCGTCTTTCCTACACCAAACAAGGTTGCTAAAGTATTGAAGATCGACGAAAATTTCCCAACGGTCAAACAAGTGAAGACGACCAAGCTAGAAGCGACTGGCCAAATCCTTGAATACACGGAAACCTATAAACGCGGTGACTACTACAAGATCAAGTTCATCTCCTGTGACCGCGATCACTAAGAACCAAAAAGACTGAGACATCTCGGTCTTTTTTATAGATCCAGTATAGCATGTTGAAAACGATTTCTAAAGACCTCTTTAAAAATATATATAATTAGTGATAGTTTAGCTATAAAAAGTTTAAAAAAGGGAGTGGGAAAGAACTCCGACTAGTAAAAAAGAGTTCGTCTTCCCACCCCCGCACAGTTGATTAGGTCATCTTTGGAGCTTCATAAGCGAACAAAGATACCAATCAACCACTGCGTCTTGCAGTTATTCTTACCAAACATCAAAGGCTGGACAGTTTTTGCCCAGCCTCTTTCGTCTATTTTTCAAATTCCCTTTTTCGTTGCGATTAGTCACCCAAACCGATGCGTTCGAAGATTTCATCCACCCGTTTGGTGTAGTAAGTTGGGTTGAAGATTTCGTCGATTTCTTCTTGAGTGAGACGTGAAGTTACTTCTGGATCTGCTTCAAGAAGTGGTTTGAAGTCTACTTGGTTATCCCATGATTGGGCAGTCTTCGGTTGAACAAGGTCATAAGCTTGCTCACGTGTCATCCCTTTTTCAATCAAAGTCAACATGGCACGTTGGCTGAAGATCAAACCAAATGTAGAGTTCATGTTGCGAATCATGTTTTCTGGGAAGACTGTCAAGTTCTTAACGATGTTTCCAAAACGGTTGAGCATGTAGTCAATCAAGATGGTTGTGTCCGGTGCGATGATGCGCTCAGCTGATGAGTGAGAGATATCACGTTCATGCCAGAGTGACACATTTTCATAAGCTGTGACCATGTGACCACGGATCACACGCGCAAGACCTGTCATGTTTTCAGAACCGATCGGGTTGCGCTTGTGAGGCATTGCTGAAGAACCTTTTTGACCTTTGGCAAAGAACTCTTCCACTTCACGTTGTTCAGATTTTTGAAGACCACGGATTTCAGTTGCCATCCGCTCGATAGAAGTTGCGATGCTCGCAAGAACTGCAAAGTACTCA
>JAQCUL010000016.1:0-27481 GCA_027685415.1 Streptococcaceae bacterium AF13-5-6.0 | reverse complement strand
GAAGTTGCGATGCTCGCAAGAACTGCAAAGTACTCAGCGTGAAGGTCACGAGGAAGCACCTGTGTAGAGATTTCTTGAGCACGGATACCAAGTTTGTCGCAGACGTATTTTTCAACGAATGGTGGGATGTTGGCAAAGTTACCAACCGCACCAGAAATCTTACCAGCTTCCACACCAGCAGCCGCGTGCTCAAAACGCTCGATGTTCCGCTTCATTTCGCTGTACCAAGTTGCTAATTTAAGACCAAAAGTTGTCGGTTCAGCGTGCACACCGTGAGTACGACCCATCATGATAGTGAACTTGTGTTCTTTCGCTTTGTCAGCGATGATGTTAAGGAAGTTTTCAAGGTCCTTGCGGATGATATCGTTGGCTTGTTTGTAGAGGTAACCATAGGCCGTATCGACCACGTCAGTAGAAGTCAAACCATAGTGCACCCACTTGCGCTCTTCACCAAGCGTTTCAGAAACCGCACGTGTGAAAGCCACCACATCGTGACGCGTTTGCTGCTCAATCTCCAAAATACGGTCGATGTCAAAGTCCGCTTTTTCACGGATCAAAGCCACATCTTCCTTAGGAATTTCTCCCAATTCAGCCCAGGCTTCGTCAGCCAAGATTTCCACCTCAAGCCAAGCACGGTATTTATTTTCTTCAGTCCAAATGTTCGCCATTTCTGGGCGAGAGTAACGTTCGATCATTGTTTTTTCCTTTCTTTTGATGTTTTACATCAGTTAGCAACCGACTGTCGCTTTACTCAAATTCTTCTTTCCCAATCCACACAGATGGATAGTGATCGAGTGTATTCAAATCCGTATCCAGTGGGACATCATAGATAGCTAAATAGTTTTCAGGGTATTGAGCAGTCAGCTCTTCATACTTAGCTTTCACTTTTTCGTGATCGCTACTAGCATATAAGACTTCGACGACTGCTCCAGTCTTCTCTTTTTCAACAAATGCGTTGACGATAAGTTGAATCATAAAAACCTCCTAAATCGAAATGCCCTTCATATTTGCTTCCAGAATAGGCATCTTCACACCTAACTCCTGACCAGTCTGATAAACACTTTGACAACAATAGAAGATGTCCTGTTTATCATTGTGTAAGGTCATGATTTTTCGGGTTAGCTCATTTTTCGCAAACATAACTTTCATGGCTTTGCCGGCTATCCAAGCCGGAATTTTGTAGGGTAAGAGTTCTGCCTTATAAAGTTTCAAATTCACACCACGCGCTTCTACAACTTTCAAAGCTTCTCGAATGGCCTTGATAGCTAATGATAATTCCGAAGAACTATTCATCAAGTTCAGAGCCAATTCTTCTGGATTTTCCAGATTTCCCGAACGCGCAGCTGTCGAAGTAACACCTGCGTTAATCGCCATGTGAATCCAAATCCACTCGACCATATCATGAGGCACTTCCCACTTCAAATCTGCAGAAGTCAGCAAAGTCGTCAGATCAGCATAGTTAGAAATGTGTGCTTTTTGCTCACCTTCTAGCATTAAATGGTCAAACAAGACACCATCCAAATGGTCCTCCTGCATGTGACCTCCAGCTGTCGGAAAGGCCAGAATATAGTCGTAATCCCCTGCCCACTCTTGGACCTCTTTTCGAGTATCCCAGAAATTGCAGAAGAAAACAAGGGTACCTTTGATATTATTTTTTCGCAAGGTCTCCACAGCTTCTTTGACAAACCCATGTCGCACACTCAGAAAAATAAAATCATATTCTGAATCAGCTTCCGCCACATGAACCTCATAGGTATCATGCTTGTTTTCACCCTTGGAATGATAGCGACCATCTAGCAGATCAACCGACAACTCCTTCGGAATAGTGCTTTTCTTACTATATCTCAGTACGTGTTCCACTTGATGGCCTGCTTTTTGAAAGGCGTAGGCATAAGTGGTCCCGATGACTCCAAGTCCTAGAATCGCTATTTTCACTTAAAAATCAATTCCTTTCCATCAGTAGTTGTCTGGATTCTCTTGTTTAACAAAAGCGTTGACAATAATTTGAATCATAAACTGGTCTCCATTTAGCTTTAAAGATTATCATTTTCTGAGTCTTCATGTATAGAAAATTCAAATGAAATTCTCTCAGGATGTCTAGGCAGACCGTAACTACTCAGATAATCCTTAACTTCCTTCACGGAACAAGAATATTCTAAGACTAGCTGATTGCCAGCTCTGTCTAAAATATGAATCCCCTCTCTATCCGCAATCTCTGGAACAATCAAATCGTCCGTATAAGTCAGTGTTACGGTCGTTATTTCATCATCCAGCAACTCATCAAATTCTTCTGTCATTTCAAAAATCAATTCCTTTCCCAAATTCAACCACATTATCTGGTTCATCACTAAACAAGGTCACATGTCCCATCTTGCGGTTGTGCTTTGCTTCTAGTTTACCATATAAGTGGAGGTGAGCGCTTGGATTTTCTGTCACATATGTTTCAGCAGCTTCGACGTGTTGGCCGAGAACATTGAGCATGACAGCTGGCGCATGAAGGTTGATCGCTGGGAGTGGTGCTCCGAGAACACCGAGAATATGAGTATCAAACTGGGAGAAGTCGCAGGCTTCAATCGAGTAGTGGCCTGAGTTGTGGGGGCGTGGGGCAATCTCATTAACGATAATATCATCAGCTGTCGCAAACATCTCCACGCAAAGAGTTCCAGACAGGTTCAGCTGGTCTGCGATACGTACAGCCATAGCTTTGGCTTTTTCAGCTAGACTTTCTGAAATGCGAGCAGGCACAATTGTTTTTGAAAGAATGTTGTTGCGGTGGATATTTTCCTGAACAGGGAAGACTGTCACGTCCTTGCCATTTCCAGACACGATGGCAGAAATCTCAAGGTCAAAGTTGACGAACTCTTCTAAGACGCAGTCTGCTGAGTCCGCTAAAGTGTATGCTTCTTCCAAGTCTGCTTCTGAACGAATAACCTTTTGACCATGGCCATCGTAACCACCGGTTGCTGTCTTGAGGACATAGTTTTTCGACAGGTCAATATCTGCCAAGTCTTGGCTAGAAGTCACGACTTTGTAGGGTGCCACAGTGACTTGTGCCTTATTTGAGAGAAAATCCTTTTCAAAAATGCGATTTTGGGAAATACGGAGCAGGTCGGTTCCTTGAGGAAGCTGACCTTCTTTGATAACAGCATCCAAACCGTCAGCATCGACATTCTCAAACTCATAAGTCAGAATATTACAGCGCTCTGCCAACTGACGCAGAGCATCCACATCGTTATAAGGCGCCACGATGATTTCCGCCACGCGAGAAGCCGGGCAATCCGCCGCAGGGTCCAGCGCGATAACCTTATGACCCATGTAGATAGCAGAAATGGCCATCATCTGACCAAGCTGACCGCCACCGATAATTCCGATTGTTTTAGATGAGCTCATTTGTAGACTCCTCTGCGATTTTTCCTTGTTTTTCAGCAAAATTAGCAAGCGCATCTGCAATGGTCTGGTCTTCTACTGAGAGGAGACGGAGGGCAAAGAGGGCAGCGTTAGTCGCACCAGCTTCACCGATCGCCATGGTTGCGACTGGTACACCACCTGGCATCTGAACGATAGAATAAAGTGAATCCACACCGCTAAGGGCACGCGATTTGACAGGTACCCCAATGACAGGAAGGGTCGTTTTAGCTGCTACCATCCCTGGCAAGTGAGCAGCGCCACCAGCACCTGCGATGATGACCTTGATGCCACGGCTACGTGCTTCCTCGGCATGTTTGAACATGAGGTCAGGTGTGCGGTGGGCAGAGACAACTTTCTTTTCGTAGGCTACACCGAAGCGGTCGAGAACTTCGGCGGTTTTTTGCATGGTTGCCCAGTCAGATTTTGAGCCCATGATGATGGAAATTACTGGTTTCATAGTTAATAATATCCTTTTCTTTTTTGATAATAGTCTTAGGTGGTGGGGACGAAAGCAAACCTTCGGTTTCATTCCTAAACCTTGAGCCTAAGGTCTCAAAGTTTCCCCCGACCAGAACAGACATATGCTGTTCTGGTCTTTTAACCACGGCGACCATTATCTTACTTTGACTCGCTTTCGCTCGCCATTGTCAAATATAGTATCTGTTAATCTTTTAACGCTTTGCTTCCAATGTCATTTCGATAGAAGAGGCCTTCTGTGTTTTGTTTATCGAGTTCCTTGTAGATAATGTTTTGGCCGTCTTTGACGGTGTCTGCTGTTGTGACAAGCATGTAAACACGTCCGCCGTTTGAGAGAAGGGCTTGGCCATTTTCAGCGAATTTGGCACCAGCATAGTAAGTGATGATGTCCCCATCTGTCTTGGCTGGAAGCTTGACACCCTTCTCATAAGCGAGTGGGTAGCCGTTTGAGGCTACAACCACACCCAATGTCACACCCTTGTCCGTCCAAGTGATGGCTGGCTCTTTGCCTTCCAAAATGTCAGAGATGTTTTGTGCAAAGTCAGATGTCAAACGAGGCAAGATGATTTGCGTTTCAGGATCTCCAAAACGAGAGTTGAACTCGATGACTTTAGGGCCGTCAGCTGTCAAGATAAGTCCCGCGTAAAGGACACCAGTGTAAGGACGACCTTCTTTGATCATGCCTTCAAGAACTGGCTTGACAATAGTGTCAACTGCTGTGTCAACCACGCTCTGTGGCAAGTGAGGAACTGGCGCATAGGCACCCATCCCACCAGTGTTAGGACCCTTGTCCCCATCATAGGCACGTTTGTGGTCCTGAGCCGTAGGCATGATGTAGAACTTGTCCCCATTGACAAAGGCAAAGAGAGAGAACTCTTCCCCGTCAAGGAATTCCTCGATGACCACACGCGCACCTGAATCACCGAATTTATTGTCTAAAAGCATCTCGTGAGTGGCTTCAACGGCTTGCTCAACTGTCTCCGCAACGACGACACCTTTCCCAAGGGCCAAGCCGTCTGCCTTGACGACGATTGGAGCGCCTTTCTCCTCGATATAAGCCTTGGCTTCCTCGAAATCTGAAAAAGTTCCATAGGCCGCTGTCGGAACGTCGTACTTGACCATGATTTCTTTAGCAAAATCCTTAGACCACTCCAACTCAGCTGCAGACTTGGTCGGACCAAATGCCTTGAGACCAGCTGCATTGAAATCATCCACGATACCCGCCGCAAGGGCATCATCTGGACCGATAAAGGTCCAAGCAACATCATTCGCTTTTGCGAAGTCAATCAGCTTAGAATGTTCGGAAATTCCGATATTGATCAAATCCAAACCATCTAATCGCATCCCGTCATTCCCAGGAGCCACAAAAACCTGCTCAACGTCTGTAGACTCCAACAATTTCTTGGCAATCGCATGCTCACGACCGCCAGATCCAACAACCAAAAGTTTCATCTCGAACCTCTTTTGCGAATTATTTTATTAAATTATATCATAATCGTTCGTTTTATTCTAATGATTTCAGCAAAAGTCTCCTATTTTCAGTAGAATCCAAACATTTTTTGCTATTTTCTCCTATTTCTCATTTTTTTCCGAATAGTATAGGTGAGACCTACTAATTGACGAAAAGGAGTATTATGCAAACGATCAAAAAATTTGTAGTACTGACTTGTGCGACATGGGGAATGCAAGCCTCTATTGCCCATGCAGATCAAGCGACCAATGCTATCTATGCCGAAAAGGGGCAACTGGTGATTCATCTTGGAAACATCCCGGATAAGTATCAAAAGATCCAAGTTCCCGTCTGGTCTGACCAAAATGGCCAAGATGATCTGATTTGGTATCCTGTAGAACGCAGTGACAAGGGATTTGACCTACAAGTGCCATTGACCAACCATTCTGATCAAGCCGGACTTTATCATGTCCATGTCTATGGAGTGGAGGCAAATGAGCAGCTAACCGGTCTTTACCCTCTCACGACCAGCGTCCAGCAAAAAGACCTCGCCTCCTCCCAACCCAAGATCACGATCAAACCTGTCTCCTCACAAGAATTCGAGGTAGACCTGAAGTTATTCGAGGATGTGGAGGAGATTGTCTTCCCCATCTGGTCTGAAGAAAACGGGCAGGACGATCTGGTCTGGTACCCCGCAAAGAAGATCGCCCCTGGACACTTCCAACTGCGCTTTCAGGCCCAAAAACACAAGGGAACTGGTCTATTTCACCTACATGTCTATCAGAAAAGCCAGGGACAACTAAAAGGGCTATTCCCCACTACCTTTCAAGTAGAAAAGGCAAAACCAAAGCTCACGCCACTCGCGACACACCCGGGAAACACCTATCCGATCGGTGAATGTACCTGGGGAGCCAAAGAATTAGCCCCTTGGGCCCATAACTGGTGGGGAAACGGGGGCATGTGGGCAGCTAGTGCACGCGCTGCGGGATTCCGGACAGGAGACACTCCAGAGGTCGGTGCCATCGCCTGTTGGGACAATGGGGGATATGGGCACGTCGCCTTGGTTACGGATGTCGAACATGACCAAAAAATTCAGATCCAAGAAGCTAACTACAACGGCCATCGCTATATTGACAACTTCCGCGGTTGGTTCGATCCAACCAACCCCATCTGGGGAACCGTCACCTACATCTACCCCGATTAAGGTCTTCTTAACCAACAAAAAGGCACTCATTCAACGATGAGTGCCTTTTTTGATTAATGTCTGAAATGTCTGACTCCTGTAAAGATCATGGTCAAGCCGTATTTATCAGCCGCTTCGATTGACTCTTGGTCACGAACTGATCCACCTGGCTGGATGATCGCTTTAATCCCTGCTTTAGCGATTTCTTCCACATTATCTGCAAATGGGAAGAAGGCATCTGAAGCAAGAACAGCACCATCAAGATGGTCTTTGGCTTGGTCAATAGCGATGCGGACTGAAGCCACACGGTTGGTTTGACCTGGGCCAACACCAAGTGTCATGTGGTCGTTGGTCACGATAATACCATTTGATTTCACATACTTGATAGCTTTCCAAGCAAACTCAAGAGCTGTCGCTTCTGTCTCAGTTGGTTGGCGTTTGGTAACCACTTGCCAGTCAGCTGGACTTTCTTTCACCACGTCTTGGTTTTGAACGAGGAGACCACCAACAACACCAGTGTATTCTGCTTCCACTTCACTAGCATCTTGAGCGTCAAATGGTAGCTCAAGAATCCGCAAGTTTTTCTTCTTGGTAGTCAAGATTTCAAGCGCTTCGTCTGTGTAGCTTGGTGCAATGATGATTTCAAGGAAAACACCATGCATCTTCTTAGCTGTCGCAGCATCTACCTCGCGGTTGAGAACGACGATACCACCGAAGATGGATACTGGGTCAGACTCATAAGCGTAGTCCCAAGCAGTTTCGATGTCGTCAGCTTGACCAATCCCACATGGGTTCATGTGTTTCAAGGCCACAACGGTTGGACGGTCTTTGAAATCACGGATGATCCGGATAGCGGCATCCGCATCACGGATATTGTTGAAGGACAATTCTTTCCCATTCAACTGTTTAGCGGAAGCAATAGAGTAATCCGTTGGCAAAGCTTTTTGATAGAAGTCTGCGTCTTGTTGAGGGTTTTCCCCATAACGCATTGGTTGCTTGAGATCATAAGTCAGAGTGAGTTTTTCAGGTTTTTCTTCACCCACTTGAGCAGTGAAGTATTCTGCGATCAAAGCATCATAGGCTGCTGTGTGGCGGAAGACTTTCGCTGCCAAACGTTGGCGAGTTTCGTAACTTGTTTCGCCCTTGGCTGCCAATTCGTCAAGCACCACAGCATAGTCAGCTGGGTCTACCACAACTGTTACGCTAGCATGGTTCTTCGCTGCTGAACGAAGCATGGATGGTCCACCGATATCGATGTTTTCAACCGCGTCAGCGTAAGTTACGTCTGGTTTGAGAATAGTTTCCTTGAACGGATAAAGGTTGACCACAACAAGGTCGATCAATTCGATCTTATTGTCCTTAGCCGCTTGAAGGTGGCTATCGAGGTCACGACGAGCAAGAAGACCTCCGTGGATATTTGGATGAAGAGTCTTCACACGACCATCCATCATTTCTGGGAAACCAGTCACATCATCGATGGCAATGGTATCCACCCCAGCATTGTCAAGGGCAACTTTAGTACCACCAGTTGAGATAATGTCCCAACCAAGTTTTTTAAGTTCTTGGGCAAATTCAACAATACCCGCTTTGTCTGAAACACTAATTAGTGCGCGTTTAGTCATTCTATTCCTCTTTCTTTAGATCCAAGCGCATAGCGACTTCGTTATTTTCTTCTATAAATCCTGTTTCCTGAAAACCCAAACTAGTCAGCAGGTACTTCATTTTTTCATTTCCAACTACATAATCTGCGATAATATGGTTGCAATCTCTATCCATCTGAGCCTCTTTGATCAGAACTTCCAAGGCTTTTCGTCCATAACCTTTTCCTTGGTACTGCTGGCCAATCATTATCCGCCAGATAAAGTATTCTGCTTCATCCTTATCTATTTCCAACAGTAGAAAACCAACTACTAGCTCATTCCAATAGATTGCCATTGGAAACACATCCCCATTCTCTCGGTAGAGCCATGCGTCAGCTAAAGAACGAACATTGGGAGCTACAAAACGTGCTCGTTCATCAGCTTCAGATATTTTCAAATCCAGCACTGTCTGAAAACTGCTCTCATCTACTAATTTTAGATTAATCATTTTTCTCCTACCAAGATTACACAATCAAAACTTGATTTCCTTCTTACTTCCTCTCCACTCCCAAACGTTCCAAGACTTCTGGATAGAGCTTGTACTCTGTTTCATGGATGCGAGTTTCGAAAGTATCAAGGGTATCCCCTTCAAGGCGCGGCACGCGCACTTGCTGAATAACCTTACCGGTATCAACGCCAGAATCCACCCAATGGATAGTCACACCGCTCTCAGCAACGCCTGCATTCCAAGCATCCTCAATACCATGAGCACCTGGAAATTCAGGGAGATAAGCCGGGTGAATATTGATAATACGGCCTTCATAAGCTGCTAGCAAGGTTGGGCCAACAATTTTCATATAACCCGCCAAGCAAACCAAGTCAATTTGGTGTTCATTCAAGAGGTGAACAATCGCTTCTTCATAAGCTGCTTTATTGTCAAATTCCTTGAGTTCAAAGGCATGGCTCACCACACCAAGGTTCTTGGCACGTTCTAAGACATAGGCATCCCGGTGATCTGAAAAGACAAACTCTACCGGAAATTGTTCTGCAATCACCTGAAAGTTTGACCCGTTGCCAGAGGCAAAAACAGCAATCCTTTTAGCCATTATTTAATCACCACACTTGCGCCATCTTTCTTCACAATACGACCGATTTCATAAACAGGTTCGTCAAGAAGTTCTTTGACACGTTCCACATTTTCTGGTTTCACTGCAAGCATGAGACCAATCCCCATGTTGAAAATTTCAAACATTTCTTCATGTTTAATTTCACCATATTTTTCAAGGGCTTTGAAAATCGGAAGAACTGGCACTTTGCTTTCGTCAATTTCAGCAGCCAAGTCATCCGCAAACATACGTGGTACATTTTCGATGAAACCACCACCTGTGATGTGAGCAATACCGTTAACCAATTCTTCTTTGATGAGTGGCAAAGCTGCTTTGACGTAAATACGAGTTGGTTCCAAAAGAACGTCTTTAAGTTTCTTCCCTTCCAATTCTGGGAGAACTTCCTCACCTGTGTAATCTGCAAAGACACGACGAACAAGTGAGTAACCATTTGAGTGGATACCGCTTGAAGCAAGTCCAAGAATCACATCCCCTTCAGCTACTTTTGAACCGTCAATGATTTGAGATTTTTCTGCAACACCGACAGCAAACCCAGCCAAATCATAGTCATCTTCACCATACATACCAGGCATTTCAGCTGTTTCGCCACCGATAAGGGCTGCACCAGCCTGCACACAACCTTCTGCAACACCAGCAACGACTTGCTCTAATTTAGCTGGTTCATTTTTACCAGTTGCGATATAGTCAAGGAAGTAAAGGGGCTCCGCACCTGCAGCGATGATATCGTTAACACACATGGCCACACAGTCTTGACCGATCGTATCGTGTTTGTCGTACTTAATAGCAAGCATGAGTTTAGTACCGACACCATCTGTACCTGAAATCAAAACAGGCTCTTTGACACCTGTTTTTGAAAGGTCGAACATACCACCGAAGCCACCAAGAGCTCCCATGACACCAGCACGTTCCGTACGAGCAACGTGTTTTTTGATCCGTTCAACAACTTCATAACCCGCTTCAACATCCACACCAGATTGAGCGTATGCATTCTTATTTGTCATTTTTTAATCCTTTTCTTTTTTTGAGAAAGAGTGCGACGTATTTTTAGATAAACAATTTTTTTATCTAAAAATACTAGTCAGGTCTCTAGCTTTGGTCCCATAGGGCAAAGCGTCTACTGACAAATGCTTTAGCTTTTAGTCAGTAGTGAGACGTGGAGCATAAGCATTTTTATTTGTCATTTGTTTCATTCCTTTTCTTTTGCACTGCTCTTAATAGAAAGAAGTATGTTCTTTCAAACTTTCCACATAGCGTTCTTCGTAGTCATACAAAGGCGTTGGATATTTTCCATCAAAGTAAGCTACACAAAGACCGCCATTTGGAGCATCTGTATCAATTCCAATAGAATCAATCAAGCCATCGATTGACAAATACGTCAAGCTATCTGCACCAATGATATCGCGTGTTTCCTCTACTGTGTGATTGGCAGCAATCAATTCCTTACGTGTTTGAATATCGATCCCGTAGAAACATGGGTAGGCAAGGGCTGGGCTACCGATTGCTACGTGGACCTCTGTAGCTCCTGCTTCTTTCAATAACTTCACAATTCGACGTGATGTTGTCCCACGTACGATAGAATCATCAATCATGACAACCCGTTTGCCTTTCACGACACCGGATACGGCAGAGAGCTTCATCCGAACCCCTTGCTCCCGTAGTTCTTGTGTTGGTTGAATAAAGGTCCGTTGGGTATATTGGTTTTTAATCAAGCCCATTTCATTTGGTAGGCCAGATTCTTCCGCAAATCCCATGGCTGCGCTAAGTGATGAATTAGGTACACCGACCACAATATCTGCTTCATGTTTGAATTCACGTGCCAATTGAGCCCCCATACGTTTACGGGCTGTATGGACATTGACCCCTTGGATATTGGAGTCTGGGCGGGCAAAGTAGATATACTCCATTGAGCAAACAGCCAATTGGGTGTCCGTTGTATAGTTATCGTAAGTGATGCCGTTATCATCGATGATCACGACTTCACCCGGATTTACATCCCGAATCCACTCTGCTCCAACCACTTCAAAGGCACAGGTTTCAGATGAAACCACGATAGCTCCGTTGGCCATTTTCCCAATCGAAAGAGGACGGAAACCATTTGGATCCAAGGCGGCAATCAGCTTATCTTCCAGCATGAGAAGGTAAGCAAATCCACCTTTCACCGTATTCAAGGCTTCTTTCACCTTACCCATGAAAGAAGGGTTGTGGCTCCGACGAATCAAGTGGGCCAAGATTTCTGAATCAGAAGTTGAGCTAAAGATCGCTCCGTTATTTTCCAACTCCCGTTTGAGGGACTTAGCATTGGTCAAATTCCCGTTGTGGGCTAGTCCAAACTGGGTATCATGAAAGCGAAAGAGGAAGGGCTGGATGTTATCCACCGAAGCTTCCCCAGCTGTCGCATAGCGAACATGGCCAATCGCTCCCGTTCCTGTTAACTTATCCAAGTTAGCAGGATTTCGAAATACTTCTGAGAGAAGACCCGTATCACGATACCGTTTTAGTTGACCCACATCATTCGAAAGGATCCCCGCCCCTTCTTGACCACGGTGTTGAAGACTGTGTAATCCGAAATAAGTCAGTTTTGCAGCATCTGGGTGTCCCCAGATCCCAAAAATACCACATTCTTCATTAAGAGATTTAACTTCGTATGTCATGTTGTATACCTTTTATTTTCCAGTAAAGTATTTAACCGCTGATGCAAAGAGATGTTGGTCTTTATTTCCTGGAATATTTTGGAAGAGACCATCTTCGAAACGTTCTGAGTGACCCATCTTACCAATAATTTGACCGTTCTTACTTGTGATACCTTCGATAGCATTTACAGATCCGTTAGGATTATATTTAGAATCCATGCTTGGTTTCCCTTCGAAGTCAACATATTGGGTAAAGATTTGACCATTGTCACGAAGCTCTGCAAATTCCTCAGCTGTCACGACAAATTTACCTTCACCGTGTGATACTGGAATGGCATGGATGTCACCAACTTCTACTCCGACAAGCCATGGTGAGTTGGTGTTGGCAATCCGTGTTTCAACCATCTTAGCCACGTGTTGGTTGGCATCATTGTAGAAGAGGGTTGGACTGGTGCTACTTGCATCTTCAAAGTTACCGTATGGAAGAAGACCTGATTTAACAAGAGCTTGGAATCCGTTACAGATACCGATGATCAAACCACCTCGTTCGATGAAGCTATCAATGGCTGCACGTACTTTTTCATTGAGCAAGATGTTAACGATAAATTTAGCTGATCCATCAGGTTCATCCGCTGCTGAGAAGCCACCTGCAAAGAAGATAATGTTAGCTTTTTCGATGTTGTCAACCATGGTGTCAACAGACTTGACAATCGCTTCTTCATTCAGCGTGACAAATGGTACCAAGTTGACTTTTGCTCCTTCTTTTTCGAAGGCCTTAGCGGAGTCATATTCTGAGTTGGTACCTGGGAATACCGGGATGTAAACCACTGGTGTCTCAACTGTTTCTTTAGCTTTGATCACAGCATCTGATGCCACTGCAGGTACTTCTTCCAACTCAGTTGCTTGTACAAATTCCGTTGGGTAAACCTCTTCCAATTTACCTTGGAAGGCACTGTCAAGTTTGTGTCCATCAAGCGTTACACCGTTGACAGTGAGTGTAAAGTCAGCCACTGTTTGTCCGATCTTGGCAACACCTGCAATGTCTTCAGGCGATGTGAAGACGAATCCACCCAATTGGGCTGTCAAGCTAGTGTCAAGGTCAGCTAATTCGACGTTAGCTCCGATATGGTTCCCAAATGTTGCAAGGGCAAGAGCTTCAACCACACCACCATATTTGACCGCTGATGCAGCTGTCACTTTGTGGTCAGCTTGGATAGCTTCAAATTGAGTAAAGTTAGATTTAATAAGATCGAAGTCAATTTCTTGTGCTAAAGCTTGACCTGGGATGTAGTAAATATTTTCACCAGCAGCTTTGAATTCTGGAGAAAGAACCTTACGGCTATCTGCAGTTGTGACACCAAAAGCAACCAAGGTTGGTGGTACGGTTAACTCTTCAAAGGTACCAGACATCGAGTCTTTCCCACCGATAGATGGCAAGCCAAGTTGAATCTGAGCTTCAATGGATCCAAGAAGAGCTGATACTGGTTGGCCAAAGCGCTCTGCTTGTTTATCCATCCGCTCGAAATACTCTTGGTAAGAGAAACGAGCCTTAGACCAGTTTGCACCAGCAGCAACCAAACGAGCGGTTGCTTCGATGACCGCATAAGCCGCACCATGATATGGAGACCATTCGGCGATATAAGGGTTAAACCCTTGCGCCATAACAGAAGCAGTTGTTGTCACGCCGTGTTGAACTGGCAATTTCTGTACAGAAGCTTCCGTTGGTGTGATTTGGTAGCGACCACCAAGTGGGTGATTGACTGTTGAACGACCGACTGAGCTATCAAAGATGGTTTGCAACCCTTTTTGACTGGCATGGTTCAGGTCAGCCAAGACTTCAAGAGTATCCGCTTCAAGAGTTTCAGCAGATGTTTGACGTTCTTCTGGAAGCTTGACATCCTTGTCAACCACCTTAGCATCTACAACCACACGTACACCGTTTGTATCAAGGAAACGACGTTCCAAATCAACGATGGTTTCACCATTCCAGTGCATGACAAGATTTGGTTTTTCAGTTACTGTCGCAACGACAACAGCATCAATATTTTCTTTGTTACATTCAGCAACGAAGGCATCTACATCTTCTGGACGAACCACTACAGCCATCCGTTCTTGAGATTCTGAGATAGCAATTTCTGTGCCGTTCAAACCTTGGTATTTCAATGGCACTTTGTCTAGATCAATTTCAAGTCCATCTGCCAATTCACCGATCGCCACACAGACACCACCAGCACCAAAGTCATTTGATTTCTTGATCAAACGTGTCACTTCCCCATTACGGAAAAGACGTTGAATCTTACGTTCTTCGATGGCATTCCCTTTTTGAACCTCAGCACCAGCTGTCTCAACAGATTCAACCGTTTGAACTTTAGAAGAACCTGTCGCACCACCGACACCGTCACGTCCAGTCTTCCCACCGAGAAGAATCACGACATCACCTGCTTCAGGTTTTTCACGGACAACATTTTCCTTAGGAGCCGCACCGACAACGGCACCTAGTTCCATACGCTTAGCAACGAAACCTGGGTGGAAGTATTCACGAACATAAGTTGTGGCAAGACCAATTTGGTTACCGTATGAAGAATAACCGTGAGCTGCTGTTTTAGAAATCACTTGTTGTGGCAATTTACCAGCGCGAGTCGCTGAAATTGGAGCTGTAATATCACCAGCACCTGAGATACGCATAGCTTGGTAAACGTATGAACGACCTGACAATGGGTCACGAATGGCACCACCGATACAAGTAGCTGCTCCACCAAATGGTTCGATCTCCGTTGGGTGGTTGTGCGTTTCGTTCTTGAACATGAGAAGCCATGGTTCTTTGACACCATTGACATCCACTTCAATTTCAACAGAGCAGGCATTGATTTCATCAGACACTTCCATGTCATCCAAACGACCATTAGCACGCTCATAACGGCCAAAAATAGTCGCCATATCCATCAAGGTTTGAGGTTTTTCTGTACGTCCCAACTCATCACGCATGGCAATATACTTGTCATAAGTCGCTTGCAATTGTTTTTCAAATTTAGAAGCTGAGAAGTCGATGGTTTTCAACTCAGTCTCGAAAGTCGTGTGACGGCAGTGGTCAGACCAGTAAGTATCCAAAACCTTCAGTTCCGTCTCAGTTGGCACCCGTCCAATAGACTTGAAGTAATCTTGGATGAAGAGAAGGTCATCCACTTCCATTGCCAATCCTTGCTCAGCCTTATACTGTGCAAAATCTTCTGCCGTATAAGTTTCAAAAAAATCCAAGCTTGGAATGGTCTTGTCAGACTCAGAGAAATCCTGTTTCGCAATACCAACAGTGATATCTTTGAAACGAGAATCCACTGGGTTCAAAAGGTAGTTTTTGACAGCTTCCAACTCATTCGCATCGATATCCTTGTTAACCAAGTACAATTGTGCTGTATTCACTGTTACATCATTTGAACTACCAAGCAAAAGCAAAGCTTCTTGTGAAGATGCTGCACGTTGGTCAAATTGACCAGGCAAGCTTTCGATCGCAAAGAAAGCATATTTCTCAAGATCAGCCTGAACCGCAGCTTCATCTAAAACAGTATCAGTCACTTGCTCAGAGAAGATATGTTTTTCCGCACGCGCAAACAAGTCCTCTACCAAACCAAAGACATCGTAAACCTGAACAATCCGAAGATCATTCAACGTTTTCAACTGAAGATTATGCTGTAATTCTTTTACTAAAGAGTCCGATTTCACACGAAAATCAGCTTTTTTCTCAACGAAAATACGTTTATCCATTTTAGTTCCTTTATTTCTATTCAAATAGGTTATCGAAGACGAAGGTTTTCTATTTCAAAAAGATCACTTCAAACCTTGCAATTTTTCCAATACAACCTGATATACATCCGTTAAACTGCCCAAATCCCTACGGAAAACATCCTTGTCCATATGGTGCCCTTCAGCATCCCAAAGGCGGCAATTATCTGGTGAGAATTCATCTGCCAAGATAATCTTGCCATCCTTATCAAAACCAAATTCCAATTTGAAGTCAATCAAGCGAAGACCAATTTGTGCAAACCAATCCTTCAGCAATTCATTGATACGACGCGTTTCTTCCTTGATATAAGAAATTTGCTCATCATTGGCAATATCCAAAAACTTCACATGCTCATCATTGATGAATGGATCGTCCAACTCATCGTTCTTGTAGTAAAATTCAACGATTGGAGTTTTCAAGTCCAAACCTTCTTCAACGCCAAACCGTTTTGAGAAAGAACCCGCAGTCACATTGCGAAGAACCACCTCCAAAGGAATAATTTTAACCTTCTTATTCAATTGTTCGGTATCAGAAATACGTTCGATAAAGTGCGTCGCAACACCCGCAGCATTCAATTTTTCAAAAATAAGAGACGAAATCTGATTATTTAGCACACCTTTTCCTTTAATAGTCTCCTTACGAGCACCATTCAGCATAGTGGCCTGGTCCTTATAGACCGACTTAATCACATGTTCGTCCTCAGTAGTATAGATATCCTTAGCTTTTCCAGTATAAATCAGTTGATTGGTCATGACTTTGTTCGCCTTTCGTATTTTATCACCTTCATTCTATCACATACAAAGTGTATTTTCAATAAAATTCCGTACAATATAAGCAGAATCCGAATAAAAAGGACAGAAAAAAAGATCATCCAGAACAATCTCTGAACGATCTCTTTTTCATTAGTGACCAGCAGTTCGTTTTTCGATATAGTCGACAACATCCCCTACTGTGTTAAATTCATCAATAGCCTTGTCCGGAATCTCAATTTGGTATTCATCTTCAAGATTGATAATAAATTCCATCAATTCAACAGAATCCGCCTGTAAATCCTTACGTAAGTCAGATTCCAAAGATACTTGAAAGTCTGGACCCTTGCGATCTTTGAGAAATTCCTCAATTGTAACTAAAATTTCGTTTTGTTTACTCATACATTACCCTTCCTTCGATAATTCCTTCACTGATTTTCCAACAACATCTGTCTCTAACATGGTCCGAATCTGACGAATCGTGCTATAGACAGCTTTGGCATCGCTCGAACCATGCGTTTTAACAACAGGTGCTTGAAGACCAAACAAGACCGCTCCTCCAACATCTGAGAAATCCAAGGTTTGCTTCAATGATTTCAAACGGTCCTTGAGCAGAAAAGCTCCCAATTTCGCCTTCCAGTTTCCTGTGGCAATTGCTTGTTTCAATTGCTTCAAGATCCCAAAAGCCGTTCCTTCCATCGTTTTCAAGACAGCGTTTCCCGTGAAACCATCCGCCACAACGACATCAGCAACGCCATCCATCAAGTCACGCGCTTCCACGTTTCCAACAAAATGAATCGACTCATCCTCAGATAACAATTGGTAGGTTTCCTTGCGCAAAGGATCTCCCTTACTAGCTTCTGTCCCATTGTTCAATAGACCCACGCGCGGTTTTTGAATACCACGAACATTTTCAGCATAATAAGACCCCATCACAGCATACTGATGCAAGTGCTCCGGTGTATTTTCCGCATTAGCACCCAAATCTAACATGTCATACCCACGACCATCAACCGTCGGAAGTGTCGACATCAAACCTGGACGTTCCACGCCCTTGATGCGGCCAACAATAAAGAAACCTACTGCCAACAAGGCACCTGTATTCCCCGCAGATAGCATGGCATCGACCTCACCATCCTTCACATCCTTGGCAGCTAAGACCATCGAAGCCTGTTTTTTCCGACGAATGGCCCGCGTTGGCTCATCATCTGAATCGATTTTTTCTTCCGTATGCACAATCGATACACGTTCTGTTGCGGTTAAATAGTCTTTGATTTTTGCCTCATCGCCATACAAGACAATCTCAATATCATCAAAATCACGAATGGCTTGATTCACGCCTTCAACCAAGGCTTGAGGTGCATTATCGCCCCCCATTGCATCTACTGCAATTTTTTTCATGTTTCACCTCCAGATGAATCTTTCATAATCGCTCCCCAATCACTCAAGGAATCGATAAACTTTTTAGCTTTTAAATGGATCCCTACATACTCCTCATACAACTGATCAATTGCCTGACGCAGAGCTGCTTTCATCTCTGCTTGTAGGGAGATCGTCTCTAACTCACTGAATCGTACTGCTTGAAACTGATCCAATAAATAGAGAACATTCGGATGCCAGTGAGCGCGTCTCTCATCCTGATCATAGTGATCCGGACAAAGCACCCCACTATACCGGAAGGAATAGTCAAAAGGAAGACCAACCCGATGGCAGAAACAGCATTCATGCAGATTCAAGATAACTCCAAATCGTGATAGAATCTGAATCTCAAAAATATTGGTTAAAACCTCATAATCCAGTCCCTCTTCCATCAAAGACAAGGTCTTTTCCAAAAAAGCAAACAGGGCTGGATCCACCTGATTATCCTGAATACTTGCATCCGCAAGCGCCAGAACATAGGTCGCATAAGAAAGGGCAAAAAGATCTGCATTAATTTTCTTATAAACCTGCACATCTTGAAAATCATCAATATAACTCAACCCATCATCATTGATTTTCAACAACATATCTGCCGTTACCAAAGGTTGTAACATAGGATTCAACCGTGATTTTCCCGCATGTTTCACAAAAAACATCCGCTTCCCTGACTTCTCTGTGAAGATTTTGACCAGCTTGTCATCCTCACGAAACTCCCGATTATACAGGACAATTCCCCGGGTCTCAATTGACTCCAGCATGTTCTTCCATATACTCCTTCAAGCGTTTCATTGCTTCCTTGATAACCTCCATGCTGGCTGCATACGACAAACGCACATAGCCTTCACCATATTGACCAAAAGCAGCACCAGGAATGAAAGCAACCGCTTTTTCACGCGCAAAATCTTGCAAGAAAGCAAAGGAATCTTGGTTGTAACCAGCTGGGATTTTAGCAAAAATATAGAAGGCTCCATCTGGCTTAATAATCTCAAACCCAAGCGCGGACATCTTTTCGATGATGTAATCCCGACGCTTCACATATTCCTTCTTCATTGGCTCCGCATCATCCCGACCTTCCGTCAAAGCTTCGATCGCAGCATACTGGTTCATGGTTCCAGCAGCCGTTACCAAATACTGATGGCTCTTGATGAGTTGGGCCGTCAATGCAGCAGGCGCAAAGATAAAGCCAAGCCGCCAGCCTGTCATGGCATGAGACTTAGATAAGCCATTAATAACAATAGTCTGCTCAGGAATGAAGGATGCCATAGAGACATGCGCTTCTCCGGTATAAGTCAGCTCTGAATAGACTTCATCACAAATCACAAAGACTTCATATTTTTTTAAGACAGCAGCTAATTCTGCCATCTGTTCGCGCGAATAGGTAACTCCCGTTGGATTAGCTGGATAATTGAGAATAACAGCCTTCAATTTTTCACCCTGCTCTAGGATCGCCTTTTCCAACTTTTCAGGAGTCAAGACAAAACGATCTGCTGTCGTATCAATTTCGACAATCTCCGCCCCAACCAGATTCACAATAGGCTCATAACCCGGATAAGCCGGTGCAGGAAGAAGCACCACATCCCCAGGTTCCAAGATTGCTGTCAAGGTTGCAGATAGGGCTTCTGTTGCACCGATCGTCACCAATATCTCATCTTCAGGACGGTAGTGAATACCATATTTATCCGCCACAAACTGACTCGCAGCCTCACGCAAAGCCAACAAACCACTCATCCCAGTGTAATGGCTAAAATTCGCATCAATGGCAGCCTTTCCTGCTTCTTTTACATGTTCAGGAGTTGTAAAATCCGGTTCCCCCAAGGTCAAACGCAAGACACCAGGAATGGAAGAAATTGATTGATCGAACTGACGAATCAAAGAAACTTCGATCCGATTCAGATTTTTATTAAAACGTTTCGTTAAATCCATAGAACACCTCCAAAACACTTATATTCATTATACTATAAATAGGACCCCATCGCAAAAGAACAAGCCAGATCCCCATCTTTTGCTCATCATCAAAGGATATTTCAACAATCCTTCCATGCAAAAAAGACTTAGCAATGCTAAGTCTTTCAAGTCATTATTGTTGGCCACGTGTTGCCACGTATTTCAATTGATCCGCATGTTTTGCCACAAAATCCTTCATTTCTGAATCAGGAATTTGACGGAGGTAGAGGTTGGAACGAATGGTTTCGTCCTCTTCACGACAAGTAGACAAGACCAAGTATTTATCAGATGCTTTGATCTTAATATTAGGATTTTTGGTTTGACCGTCTTCGTAAACCTTCTTCAACTGTGTTGTAAAGTCCTCATCATCCTTAAAGCTCGTTCGGTAAAAAGCAGTTGTTTCAGGGACAATCACCAAACACATTGCTTCATAGTAGTACTTGCGTTCTGGTGTTTCAATGACAACATATGGATGTTGGTCAAAATACTCTTGTTTGTCATAGTAATTAACATCATTAAACATCCGGTGATCACCAACTTTACTACCACGAGCATGCCCAAAGAGCCAAGTCAAACGATCGCTAAAATCTTTCTTGTTATCCATATCCATGAAGACCGTTCCCATATAGGGCTCATTTCCACCATCAAAAGTCTTATCCAAGTATGTTGCATTATCCCCAGTTTGAACAACAGGTTCATCCAACTGTGTACCAGGAGCATAAACGTAGGCAATAGCTTCAGGGTTAACAGCTGTTAACTGAGCAAAACGATTTTTCAAGTAATCTTTTTCTTCTTGACTTGGTTCATATTTAGTTTCTTGCTTGGTTGAACTTGTTCCAGTTGCCTTTTTAGCCGTGTTAGAGGATTTGCTTCCTCCAAATGGATTAAAGAAAATAAATCCAGCTACAATCACAACAACTGCAACAAGAGCAGCAATCATAACACCTAATTTATTTGAACCTTTATTTTCAGCTCTTTTCATTGTATTGATCTCCTCTTGCTGATTTTTTCTAAAAAATAACACTGAACCCGAAGGTCCAGTGATATTTTACGAGCTAATTAATTACCAAATTATTTAACTGCACTTGTTTTTGGAAGAGCTTTACCAGCTTTAGCATCAGCTTTAACTAGCTTACCGTTTTTGTCAACAGTACCAATAACGTTACCTTTTTCGTCTTTAACTACAACGTTACCTTTTTCATCTGTAGTAACAGTAACATCTTTACCAGTTTGAGCTTTGATGTCATCTGCAATACGTTGTTCATTTGTACGGTTAGCTTCTACAGCTGTTTCATCGTAGTAGTTACCTTGAGCTTTAGCAGCATTAATGTAATTTTGTTGGAAAACTTGGATGTAACGGTTACGAACTGTGTTACGTGCTTCTGCACGAGCTGCTTCAAGTTTTGCAACGTAAGTTTCGTATTCATGACCTGAACCGTATGCTTCAAGTGCTTGTTTTGCTGCTACAACTGCTGGATCATTTTCAGCTTCAGCATTGATTTCAGCTTCATGAGCTGCTACTTGAGTGTTAGCTTCATCTGCTGCATCACGCCAAGAAACATATTTCTTTTGGATCAATTGGTTAGATGCATTTGGGTTTTCACCTTGTGCAAATACAGGTGCTGCTGCAGCAAATACTGCAAGAGCTGCTACTGATGATAATAAAACTTTTTTCATTGTTTTATCTCCTTTTTTTCTTTTCAAAAATTATTCGTTACTTCGTAACTATGACTAGTATACTAGGATATTCTGCCTATGTCAAGACTTTTCTTAGTTTTTTTTAAAAAACTATCAATTTTTTTCCTGTTTCAAATGAATATTTCTTTACAAATATAAAATTTTATTATTGTATTTCTACTTTAGTTCATGGTTCTAAATCCGTAAAAAGAGGGCAAGCTCCCCTCTACCAAGAAACATCTAGGAAAGTCAATTGAAGAAAGACCAGAGGAAAGCAATAATCGTTCCCGTTTTGGAGATTGGGGAATCGATTCTGTTCTGGGTGGAAAGACAATAGGAGAACCTTCTATTCTGACCTTGGTAGAACGATAGACACGCTATGCTGTCACAAAGAAACTTGTGGGAAAAAAACAAAGTATGTCAATCAAGCAGTCTTAGAGTATATGAAACTTTATCCCATTAAGTCCTTAACTGCAGATAATGGAAAGGAATTTTTATCATTGAGTAAGATAGAGGGATTAGATGTTTATTTTGCACAAGCATATTCATCTTATGAACGACAATGAACTACTAAGAGAGTTCATTCCGAAGGGGCTTCGTTAAAAGAGCTAAACCAGAACCTTTTAGAGGACTATAAAAAGGCTATCAATGAAAGACCTAGACGAATTCATGGCTATCAGTCCGCAAAAAAGCTGTTTGAGTTAACTCAAACAGCTTGAAAGATATTCACTTAATCAGAGGAACAACTTTGTTGAACTCGACTTGACAATTAGGGTTCTAAAATTTTTAAATACAAAACAATTAAACAGAAAAATTATATTTTTAGTAAAATGAAAAAGGAGAAAACCAATTTGTTTTCTCCTTTAACTAACTTAATAAAAGTTAATGAAAATAGATAAATAACTTAGATTATTTATTGAATCCTGCACCAAAGCGAGTGTTGTTACCAAACTCACGAGTTGAATCATCCAATGGTTTACCGTCAGTACCTGCAACTGGCTTAGCTGGATAAGTTTCAGCACCTGCAAAATTAATAGCTTTTTCTCCTCTTAATGGAGAAACAGCATAACCAAAACGGTTGTTGTGGTTATTAGCAGCATTTGCTTCTGTAACAATTTCTGTAGTTGGACGTGTTACACCAGGAATTGCTTTTGGATCTGGAGTAGCTGGAGTAGCTGGCTTAGCTGGAGTAGCTGGCTTAGCTGGAGTAGCTGGCTTAGCTGGAGTAGCTGGAGTAGCTGGCTTAGCTGGAGTAGCTGGCTTAGCTGGAGTAGCTGGAGTAGCTGGAGTAGCTGGAGTAGCTGGAGTAGCTGATTTAGCAGCGTTAAATCCTGCACCAAAGCGAGTATTGTCACCAAACTTACGAGTTGCATCATCCAAAGGTTTACCATCAGTACCTGCAACTGGCTTAGCTGGATAAGTTTCAGCACCTGCAAAATTAATAGCTTTTTCTCCTCTTAATGGAGAAACAGCATAACCAAAACGGTTGTTGTGGTTATTAGCAGCATTTGCCTTTGTAACTGTTCCAGTAGTTGGAGCAGTTACTCCTGGGATAGAAGGAACTTTAGTAGCTGCATAAGAAACGCTAGCAATTGCTGACAATGCTAATACACTTGATAATAAAACTTTTTTCATAATAGTTTTATCTCCTTTTTCATATTTAATATAGATTGCTCTACAGTGAACATTTTATACATATATGTTGGGTTTGTCAAGTGTTTTTTCAACAAAACACTGTAATATCAAGAAATTAATTTTAAATCATGGTCTATTTGATACCAAAAATTACGATATTGAGATAATTCTACAAAAAGAAAAAGAAATGATAAAACTTCTTCTTTTTCTTCAAACTATTTTACCACCCCATTTTTTGGCAATCGTTTCTTGGGCAAACTAGGATCAGCCTTTGCTTCTAGTTCTTTAGCTGCTTGAACCAGTTTTTTCCGTTTCTTTTCTTTTTTTAGATTTTCCAACCATTTTCTGATTTCCATTTGTATTTCCTCCTATACAAAAGAGGCTGGTCTCCAGCCTCCTTATTATTAACATTTTTTGGCATTTCCGATTTCAAATAGAGGGGAAAGAGGACGATTTTCGTGAATGCGAACAATGGCCTCTGCAAGGAGTTTCGCAATCGAAATTTGCTCAATCTTATCAATTAATCGATCTTCCGGTAGATAAATCGTATCCAACACCACCAACTTCTTAATGGCTGATTTTTGAATATTGTCCATCGCTGGTCCTGATAAAACAGGGTGAGTACAGCTCGCATAAACTTCAACAGCACCTGCTTCTGCAAGGGCGTCCGCGGCATGACAGATTGTACCAGCTGTATCAATCATATCATCAATCAAAATACAAGTCTTGCCTTCAACACTCCCAATGATATTCATCACTTCACTCGTATTCATCTTATCGACACTTCGACGTTTATCAATAATCGCAATCGGTGTCTTCAAAAATTCAGCTAATTTTCGAGCACGAGTCACACCACCATGGTCTGGACTGACAACAACATAGTCTTTCCCAATCATCCCACGACGTTCAAAATAGTCGGCGATCAAAGGCGCACCCATCAAGTGGTCAACAGGAATATCAAAGAAACCTTGAATCTGAGCGGCGTGCAAATCAATTGTCAAGAGGCGATCAACACCAGCAACCTCAAGCATATTGGCTACCAACTTAGAAGTGATTGGTTCACGAGCTCGAGCTTTCCGGTCTTGACGAGCATAGCCGTAATATGGCATCACCACATTAATGGATTGCGCACTAGCCCGTTTCAACGCATCTACCATAATCAAAATTTCCATTAGATTATCGTTAACCGGCGAGCTAGTGGATTGCAAAATATAAACATCTTTCCCACGGATTGATTCTTCAATATTAACCTGAATTTCTCCATCAGAAAATTGACGAACCGTTGACTTTCCAAGCGGTAGTCCCATTTCACGAGACACACGTTGAGCCAATTCTTGATTTGACGACAAAGCAAAGAGCATTAAATCAGAAAATGACATGATTTCCTCCAGTAAAATCTAAAACCATATTGTACAGTCAGCACAAATTTCTCCTGTAATCATTTTATCGCTTTTTAAGCAAATATTCAAATATTAATTTATGGAAATGACAAAATCTATCACTACCTAAATTCTATCAAAAAAGAAGCAGAACAAATGTTCTGCTTCAGTGTAATTCTTAGTTTGGATAGATATAAGTAACAGTACCTTGTGCTGTTGTTGGGTTAAACCAACCACGGTAGTTACCAATACTACGGATACCATTATAGTTAGACTCAGAAACTTGGATGCTTGTTGTAGATTGAACGGCTGTAACAACTGCTACGTGTCCATATCCACCATCATTCCAACATGCAATGGCACCAACTTGTGGTTGAGATCCTGTACGGAATCCTGCTGCCGCTGCACTTGCTGCCCATTGTCCACCATTACCCCAGTAATCACCAGCCCATGGAGCCAATGTCTTCGCACCCCATGTACATTCACCAACTGGATAAGATGATGCAGATGTACTATAAGTTGGACGAGAAGTAGTTGCTACTGGCGCAGCCGCTGCTTGAGTTTGAACAGCAGGTTGAGCTGCTGCTTGAGTTTGTGCAGCCGCTGGTGTTGCAGCAGGTGTTTGAGCTGCTGCCTGAACTTGTGCTTGAAGAGTTGTATTAGCAGAAGCTTTTACAGCTGCTTGTTGTTCTTTTTGTTTTGCACGGTAAGCTGCTTCAGCTGCTGCCGCCGCTGCTGCTGCTTTTTCAGCTTCAGCTTTTTGTTGCAACAAAGCATTCTTTTCGTTTTCAGCAGTTGATTTTTCAGCAGCCAAGTTCAATTGTGCTACTTTCAACTCAGCTTCTTTTGTTGACAAAGCTTGCGCATCATCTTCTAATTGCTGTTTGTTTGCAATGACAGTATTGATAGCATCGTTGTTTTCTTTTTGTTTTTGTGCAATCTCTTCTTTATCACGTTTTTGCTCTTGCAACATTTTGTTGTTAGCATCTGCAATTTCATTCATAGCAGAAATACGTGAGATAGCTTCTGTCAAAGATCCAGAGCTAACAATCGCATTAATATAGCTTGTTGCAGTCCCAGTTGTTTGAGCGCTACGTGCTTGATTTGCAAGTGATTCTTGACGAGCAACAATATTTTTTGACAACTCATCGATCTCGGCTGACAATCGTTCAGATTCTTCATTCAAACGATCATTTTCAGCTTGAAGATTTTCTTGTTGTTTTTTAATTTCAGATACTTGACCTTGAATTTGATCTACCTGAGCTTGTGCGCTTTGTTGTTGTTGATTAATACTATTGATTTTGTTATCTTGAGCAGCAATCTTATCATCTGTTGAATCAGCTGATACACCAGCTACGACAGCACCTTGTGATAAAGCAACTGTACTCAATAAGATTGTGGCAAATAATTTTTTCTTCATTAGATAAATTTTCCCTTTCTAATAAGACACTAACTAGTATAACAAATTTTTTAAAAATTTATATTACGCTATTGTTACATTTTTATTTCGAGTTTATAAATAAATCTTTTCAAGTAATGGCTGTAATACTATTAATAGAAGTACATTCAAAATTAAACTTGGGGCAATTTGGTAAATAATTAGTGTAATCCAGTTAAATTTTATACCGACAAAAAGAATCAAAAGAAGATTTGTTAAAATCTGAGATAATAGAATAGTTAATAAAAATGTAAAAAAACGAGTCAATCGATTGACCAAAATAATCTGATTACACCGATAAAAAATCACCTGTAGTAAAGGAAATACTAGGAAGGCAATTCCTAGGGTGTGTAAAAAATACACATCAAAACAAAAACCAAAGAAGACTCCCCACCAAATACTAGCTATCTCAGAGAAATAGAGACTCAACAACATAAAACCATATAGGAATAAAAATGAAGTAGGTTTAAAGGAGCTTGGACAGAAACGAGAAATAAGAAAAGAGATCTGTCCGTCAACAAATAAAGATAAGAATAAGATTAAAGGGAAAAAATGGTACTTACGTATGACTTTCACACTACTCTCCAATCAATAGTACATAACGATTGACATCTAAATTAGTCTTTGGTTTCACACGAATTTCTTGCCCTAACTGATCAGATGCCTTTTGAGTAGAAGTCACTGTACCAAGAGGTAAGTCACTACTCTTATATTTTCCTAAACCACTTGTTGAAACCAGAGATCCTTTTTTAATTTCAACTGGATCTCCAATTTGCAACAACCGAAACTCACCTGTCTTCTCGTCATAACCATTTAATAAAGCAAAAATAGATTGACCTTGACTATCAATTTTAAACGTCAGGTGTTGTGAAGAAATAGTATCTTCGACTAATAATTTCACTTTGCTAGAATTTTTCTCTATACTTTCTACCACACCAATGACGCCACCAGACGAAAGAACAAACATAGAATCAGAAATTCCATCTGAACTACCTTTATCAATAACAAATTCCTGATCCCACGAACCATAATTACGGTCAATAATCTCACTAACGACTTGTTTAGAACCCGATACAGAATTCTTGATTGACATCAAATCCTTTAATTCTCTATTTTCTGATTCCAAACGGTTAAGTTTTGACTGGTCAATATCCTTTTGATAAAGACGTGATTTTAACGAACGGTTTTCATCATTTAATTCAGATAAATTCTTTAAATCCTTTGCCTTAGATTCCACAACAACAAATGGTATCGATACTGCCTTATCAACAATAGCTAATAGATCAGAAGATTTTAAAACAATCGAAGTTCTAACAGATGGAAAAAGAAATAAAATTCCTGAAACAGTTAAAACAAACACAAAACTAAAAATTTTAAAGAATCGATTCAAGAACATAGACAAAACCTTCAAAAATATAAAAAATAGTTTGAGATGATATCTCAAACTTGGAAATTATACGGAGAATGGGGGATTCGAACCCCCGCGCCAGTTACCCGACCTAACGATTTAGCAAACCGTCCTCTTCAGCCTCTTGAGTAATTCTCCAAAATGGGCACGAGTGGACTCGAACCACCGACCTCACGCTTATCAGGCGTGCGCTCTAACC
>JAQCUL010000015.1:0-42323 GCA_027685415.1 Streptococcaceae bacterium AF13-5-6.0 | reverse complement strand
CTGCATTTTACCGAGGACTTGACAGAAATTGTGATTACCGGTCCCAATACAGGGGGGAAAACCATCATGCTAAAAACGCTGGGACTAGCGCAAATTATGGCCCAGTCTGGTCTTCCCATCCTAGCGGATCCAGGTAGTCGTGTGGGGATCTTCTCACAGGTCTTTGCAGATATTGGAGATGAACAATCGATCGAGCAGAGCTTGTCGACCTTCTCCAGTCATATGACCAATATCGTATCTATCTTACATCAAGTGGATACCGCCTCCTTGATCCTTCTGGATGAGTTGGGGGCTGGAACCGATCCTCAAGAGGGGGCTGGCCTTGCTATTGCCATTCTAGAAGACCTGCGCTTACGCGGGATTAAGACCATGGCGACAACCCACTATCCAGAGCTCAAGGCCTACGGGATTGAGACTGCAGGAGTGCAAAATGCCAGCATGGAATTTGATACAGCGAGTCTGCGTCCGACCTATCGCTTCATGCAAGGAGTTCCTGGCCGCTCCAATGCCTTTGAAATTGCCCGCCGTTTGGGCTTGTCTGAGACTATTATCCAGGATGCCATGAAGATGACCAATACGGATAATGATGTCAATCAAATTATTGAAAAATTGGAGGCGCAGACCTTAGAAAGTCGCAAGCGCTTGGATACCATTCAAGAGGTCGAGCAAGAAAATCTCAAATTCAATCGCGCTCTTCGAAAGCTCTATAACGAATTGACCAGAGAGAGAGAAACAGAGCTCAATAAGGCAAGAGAAGAGGCCAAGGAAATTGTGGACATGGCCCTCTCAGAGAGTGACCGTATCCTTCAAGGGCTTCACGCTAAATCCCAGTTAAAACCACATGAGATCATTGAGGCCAAGGCTCAGTTGAAAAAACTAGCGCCTGAAACCGTTGACCTTTCTAAAAACAAGGTCTTGAAAAAAGCTAAAAAGGCGCGTGCTCCTAAGGTAGGTGATGAAATCTTGGTTATCAGCTATGGCCAACGCGGAACCCTGGTCAAGCAACTCAAAGATGGCCGCTGGGAGGCGCAAGTCGGCTTGATCAAGATGACCTTGGAAGAAAAAGAATTCAACCTCATCAAGGCTGAAAAAGAAGCGGCTCAACCTAAGAAACGCCAGGTGAATGTCGTCAAACGTTCGAACACGAGTGGGCCAAGAGCGCGTCTGGACCTCCGTGGAAAACGCTATGAAGAGGCTATGCAAGAGCTCGATGGCTTTATCGATCAGGCCCTGCTCAACAACATGGCCCAAGTCGATATCATCCACGGGATCGGGACGGGAGTTATCCGTGAAGGGGTGACCAAGTACCTCCGTCGCAACAAACATGTCAAAAGTTTTGAATATGCCCCCCAAAATGCGGGTGGAAGTGGCGCAACCATTGTCACGTTTAAAGGCTAATCGAATCCTAGCTGTTTATCAGCTAGGATTTTTAAAATCTGACATAATGAAAATGATTGAAAGTTGTTGAAAAGGATTCACTTTTAAATCTGATTTTCAGTAGGTCCTCCCTTTTAAAAGTGCTATAATAGAGGCAATGAATGATTTGGGAGGATACGCATGCGTAAACGTGAAAGTGCAGATTCGTGTACAACGATTCTAGTCGGAAAAAATGCTAGCTATGATGGTTCGACCATTGTAGCACGAACAGAGGATTCTCAAAATGGCGTTTTTACGCCTAAGAAATTGATCGTGGTCAAACCAGAAGATCAACCGCGTCATTACAAGTCTATTTTATCATCTTTTGAAATCGACTTACCAGATAATCCAGTTCGCTATACGGCGGTACCAGATGCCATTCCGAAAGACGGGATCTGGGGAGAAGCTGGGATCAATATCTACAATGTCGCCATGAGTGAGACAGAGACCATTACGACTAATAGCCGTGTGCTAGGGGCCGATCCTCTTGTAGAGAGTGGCATCGGTGAGGAAGACATGCTGACCTTGGTCTTGCCTTATGTCAAGACTGCCCGTGAAGGGGTCTTGCGTCTCGGAAAGATCTTGGAAGATTATGGAACTTATGAGTCTAACGGGATCGCGATTTCAGATGTGAATGAAATCTGGTGGTTGGAAACCATCGGAGGTCACCACTGGATGGCGCGTCGTGTCCCTGACGATGCCTATGTGACCAACCCCAACCAACTGGGAAGTGATTATTTTGAATTTGGCAATCCCGATGAGTTTCTTTGTGACCCGGATCTTGAACGTTTTGTCACAGAGCACCATTTGATTTTAGATCAAGAAGGGAAAGGTTTTAATCCTCGCTATGCCTTTGGTAGCCAAAAAGACAAGGACCGCCACTACAATACACCGCGGGCTTGGGCCATCCAGCGTTTCCTCAATCCTGAAATCGAGCAGGATCCACGGAGCTTTGAGATTCCTTGGTGTCAAAAACCTTATCGCAAGGTGACGATTGAAGATGTCAAATATGTCTTGAGCAACCACTACCAAGACACTATCTACGATCCTTATGGCCCTGAAGGAGATCACGTGAGTCAGCGGACCTTCCGGACGATCGGGATCAACCGGACCAGCCAGACAGCGATTCTGCAATTGCGTCCCAATAAACCACAAGAAACGACAGGCATCCAATGGATTTCTTATGGCTCCATGCCTTACAATACAGCTGTTCCTTTCTTTACCCAAGTGGATACAACGCCAGACTACTTTGCCAATACGACGGCTAAGGTAACTACGGATTCTTTCTACTGGGCCAACCGGATTATTGCGGGACTAGCTGACCCTCACTATGCTCACCATGTTGGTGATTTGGACGATTACCAAGAAACGACAATGGCCTGGGGACATGCGCGCATCAATAAGGTCGATCGTGCACTTGCAGCAGGTGACACCGTTGATTTTGAGGCGGAAAACCAAGCTATGAGTGATCAAATCCAGGAAGCGACAGATCAACTCTTGGACAAGATTTTGCTCGATGCTAGCAACCTCATGACCAATCACTTCTCCTTGAGTGATTAAAAATCGTAAATTTTCGGGTGGTTTGCAAGATGTTTTCAGAAACGATTGACAAACTTTTGAAAATCAATTAAAATAGAGAAAATTACATACGACCGAATGAAGTTTGCAGGAGCGCGAGTGACTGTGAATGGACGGAACTCTGGAGAGACCAGAAATGGCACCGAAGGGGCAAGGTAGAGGATACATCTACTCAAACTCTCAGGTAAAAGGACAGAGCGAAAAATAGGGGAAGCCCCTATTTTAAGCAGGACCAGAGTACATGTTTGACATGTGCTCTTTCTTTTTCTCTTTTCTGTCGAGCGGTCGATGAAAAAGGAGACAGAAAATGGATCATGTATTGCAGTTTTTTCAGCAGCTCGATAATCTAGTGTGGGGCGCCCCGCTGTTGGTGCTCTTGGTAGGAACAGGGATCTACCTGACCCTTCGCTTGGGTTTGCTTCAGATACGCTACCTTCCAAAAGCTTTTCGCCTGATATTTGCAGAAGATGAGGGACACGGGGATATCTCAAGCTTCGGAGCCCTTGCGACAGCTCTAGCAGCTACTGTAGGGACGGGGAATATTGTAGGGGTGGCTACAGCGATTCAGACAGGTGGCCCAGGTGCCCTCTTTTGGATGTGGATGGCAGCCTTCTTTGGAATGGCGACCAAGTATGCAGAAGGGCTCTTAGCCATTCGTTATCGGACCAAGGATGACAACGGTCATATCTCAGGTGGTCCGATGTACTACATTCTTCACGGGATGGGAGAGAAGTGGCGACCACTGGCTATTTTCTTTGCAGTTGCAGGAGTGCTGGTAGCCCTCTTTGGGATCGGAACCATGACCCAGGTTAATTCCATTACGGGATCCCTTCAAGCTAGTTTTGGAACGGCTCCAGAAGTGGCTAGTGTAGTAATTGCTCTGGTGGTTTCGACCATCATCTTTGGAGGGATTCACTGGATTTCCAAAGTCTCTGAAAAAGTGGTTCCTTTTATGGCTGCTGCCTATATCTTTGCGACTGTCACGATCATTGCCTTGCATCTGGACCAATTGCTTCCAGCCCTGGAATCGGTCTTTTCTGGTGCTTTTACAGGGACTGCAGCCATGGGAGGTTTCGCAGGAGCAACGGTCAAAATGGCTATCCAAAAAGGGGTGGCGCGTGGAGTTTTCTCCAATGAATCGGGTCTCGGATCTGCACCCATTGCAGCAGCAGCGGCGAAGACCAATGAGCCCGTCGAGCAAGGGTTGATCTCCATGACAGGAACCTTTATTGATACCATTATCATCTGTAGTTTGACAGGACTTTCGCTCTTGGTTTCAGGTGAGTGGATGGCTAAGGGCAGCACTAGTACCCTGACTCAGGATACTTTTACAGGCGTCTTTGGCCCAGTCGGAGGCATCATTCTAACGCTATGCTTGGTGCTTTTTGCGACCACGACCATACTTGGATGGTCTTATTACGGAGAGCGGTGTTTCGAATTCCTTTTTGGCGTCAAACATATCAACCTCTATCGGACCTTCTTTGTTTTTATGGTTGGACTAGGAGGCTTCCTTAAGCTGGATCTGGTCTGGGTGATTGCGGATATTGTGAATGGGCTGATGGCTTTGCCCAACCTGATCGCCCTTTTAGCTCTCTCCCCTGTCATCATCAAAGAAAGCAAACAATACTTTAAGAAATAAGAAAACCCAGATCGCGAGGTCTGGGTTTTCTTGTCTATTTGAGATAGGCTCATTTAATAGCGTTTTTCTTTTGGCCAGCTACTCATTTCGGCGATGGCGGTGAAGAGCACATCTGTCGAAGAGTTGAGGGCTGTTTCGCAAGAGTCTTGGATGACCCCGATGATAAAGCCGACGCTGACGACTTGCATGGCCAAATCATTGGTGATGCCAAAGAGGCTACAAGCAACAGGAATGAGAAGGAGAGATCCTCCCGCAACTCCAGATGCTCCACAAGCAGAGATAGCCGCTACGACACTCAGGATGAGCGCCGTTCCAAAGTCAACCTGAATGTGCAAGGTATTGGCAGCAGCGAGCGTCAAAATATTGATCGTCACGGCTGCGCCTGCCATGTTTACAGTTGAACCAAGTGGAATGGAGACAGAATAGGTATCTGGATTCAGCCCCAATTCTTCACAGAGACGCATATTGACAGGGATGTTGGCTGCAGAGCTTCTGGTGAAGAAGGCTGTTACCCCACTGACACGGAGGCATTTAAAAACAAGGGGATAAGGGTTCTTGCGGATCATGAAAAAGACGATCAATGGATTGATGACCAGGGCTACAAATGCCATGGTACCAACCAAAACAAGTAAGAGAATCCCGTAGTTGCTAAGGGCACTGAGTCCTTGACCAGCGATGGTCGTGAAGACCAAGCCTAAGATCCCAAATGGAGCTAGGTTGATAATCCACTCAACAATTTTTGAAGTGATGTCTGCTAGAGTTTGGAGGAGGTCTTTACTATGTTCACTCGCCTCTCTCATGGCAATCCCAAAGACGGTTGCCCAAGAAAGGATCCCAATGTAGTTGGCTTGCTGCAAGGCATTGACCGGGTTGTCGACGATCTTGAGCAAGAGGTTACTAATCACTTCGCCAATCCCGTTTGGAGAGGATCCTTCAGCGGCCTTTCCAGTCAGGGTAATGGTGATAGGGAAGATGTAATTGACCAAAACAGCGACGAAGGCAGCTGCAAAGGTTCCTAGGAGATAGAGGACGATGACCTTTTTCATATTGGTCTCTGTCCCTTTTTGGTGTTGGGAGAGGGCATTTGCGACGAGCGCAAAGACCAGAAGAGGTGCGATCGCACGGAGCCCCCCAACAAAGAACTCTCCTAAGAGTCCAATGCCAGTTGCTTTCGGGAAGATAAGTGCTAGGATGACTCCAAGTACAATCCCGATTGCGATCCTTTTCATAAGGTTGGTTTTATTCCAAGTGGTAATCAATCGATGAATCATGTAGGACCTCCTTAAAAAATAATTAAGGAATATTATACGATAGTTAGGGGGGAAAAGCAATGAAATTTTTAAAAAATAGCCTTATTTCCGAATATTTGATATAATCATACTATTCTTTCTTAGAAAGGCCCGAATAAATGAGTCAAGCTTTCCAACGTTATTTCAGTAAAATAGACTGGACGAAGATTTTTGATGATCTGATATCAAAATGTATCTCTCTGATTTTTGTCTTTCTTTTATTTTTTATTGCTAAAAAGGTCATCCATAGCCTGGTTAAGCGGATATTAACCCCATCCTTTAAGTATACGGTGCAGGATGAAGCCCGTAAAAATACGATTCTCCGTTTGGTTGAGAGCCTCTTAAACTATTGTTTGTATTTCATCTTGATCTACTGGATTTTGTCGATTCTAGGTCTTCCGGTCTCTAGTCTTTTGGCTGGTGCTGGGATTGCTGGGGTGGCGATTGGGATGGGAGCCCAGGGCTTTCTTTCCGATTTGGTCAATGGTTTCTTCATCCTTTTAGAACGCCAGCTGGATGTGGGAGACAATGTTCGTCTCACGAATGGGTCTATTAATATTGCCGGCATCGTCAGCAGTGTCGGGATTCGGACGACCCAGGTGCGAGACTTTGATGGGACTCTCCACTTTGTTCCGAATCGCAACATCACCGTCGTCAGCAATCTCTCACGTGGCGATATGCGCGTGCTAATCGATATTCCGCTAGATGCAAATACCGATCTCGACAAGATCTATCAGGTGATTGCTCAGGTCAATCAGTCTCAACAAGACAAACACCCAGAAGTGTTGACAGGTCCTACGATTTTAGGCCCACAGATCGAAAAAAATGGTCGTTATTCCTTCCGCATTGCGATGACTGCGCAAAATGGCACCCAGACGACGGTCTATCATACCTACTATAAACTCTACCATGATGCCCTGATGGAAGCAGGGATTAGCCTACCAACAGGAAAGAACGGGATCATGTAACACAAAAAAGAGGCTGGGACAAAAGTCCTAGCCTCTCAATTATTTTTGGATTGTCGAGCAAGAAGCAGTGGTTGAGTGGGCTCTACTGCGCTGATTCTATCAGCTTTTACAGCCCTACTCAACTGTGCGGAGGTGGGACGACGAAATCGAATTCTAACGAATTACCGATTTCTGTCCCACTCTCTTTTTTGGTCTATTTTAAGTGGCAGTATTTGAAATCCAGCTTTTTAATCTGGTCCCAATTTTTTCGAGCCTCTGGTGGCAAGACGATGAGTTGCTGGCGCAACATAGTCGTGATTTCGAGATTTAAGGATTCGATGGGGAGGGCAATGGTTACGGAACTTTTTGCCCTTTGGATCTTGTCCATGCAATATTCAATATGATGGCAAGCTGCACCGGTCTGTGATTGACGGCTAGCTGCGATTTCTTGTCGCATATTGAAGAGTAATTGGATCAATTCAGACTTAAGGAATTCGATCGTATCTGATTTTTCTTGAGCTAAAAGAAACATAAGCACACCTCCTTTTGCTATAGTTTAATACTAATTCATTAAAAATGCAAGGGGGTAAAGTAAAAAAATAAAAATTTTTTAGAAAAAGATACAGAAAAAGAGAGGGCTCACATCTCGCCACTAGAGATAGTCGAGCCCCTTATCTAAAAAATGGCTTTCCTCACTTGGGACGGGGTGTCTTGACAGAGGTCTGTAGCTACAAAAAAACTCCTGAAACATACTGGTTTCAGGAGTTGAGAGGCTTTGACCCGAAGGTTTCAAAGAAAAATATCGATTGATTATACAAGACCTTGTGCAGTCATCGCGTTTGCGACATTTTCGAAGGCAGCGATGTTGGCACCTGCAAGGTAATCTTTACCAAGACCGTAAGTTTCTGCAGTTGTTTTAGCAGTGTTGAAGATGTTGGTCATGATGTCTTTCAAACGTCCGTCCACTTCTTCGCGTGTCCATGAAAGACGTTGGCTGTTTTGGCTCATTTCAAGAGCAGATACAGCAACCCCACCAGCATTGGCTGCTTTAGCAGGTCCGTAAAGAATACCATTTTCTTTGTATACGTTGATGGCATCGATGTTACTTGGCATGTTTGCTCCTTCAGAGACAACTTTCACACCTTGAGCGACCAAACGTTTTGCAGCATCGCCATCGATTTCATTTTGAGTTGCACATGGAAGAGCGATGTCATAGTTACCAGCATAAGTCCATACAGAACCTTCGTAGTAAGTAGCAGTTGGTTTTTCAGCAGCGTATTCAGTCAAACGTGCACGACGTTTTTCTTTGACGTCTGTAAGAAGGTCGAAGTCAATACCGTTTTCGTCGATCACGTAACCGTTTGAATCAGATACAGAGATAACAGTTGCACCAAGTTCAGTTGCTTTTTGAAGAGCGTATTGAGCAACGTTACCAGAACCTGAGATTACGACTTTCTTACCAGCAAAGCTGTCGCCGTTGACTTTGAGCATTTCTTCCGTGTAGTAAACCAAACCATAACCAGTTGCTTCTGGACGGATCAAGCTACCACCGAAACCAAGAGGTTTACCAGTCAAGACACCAGCATCAAATTGGCGAAGGCGTTTGTATTGACCGTAAAGGTATCCGATTTCACGTCCACCAACCCCGATATCACCAGCTGGGACATCAAGAGAAGGACCGATGTGTTTTTGCAATTCAGTCATGAAGCTTTGGCAGAAACGCATCACTTCAGCGTCTGTTTTTCCTTTAGGATCGAAGTCAGATCCACCTTTACCACCACCGATAGGAAGACCAGTCAAGACGTTTTTGAAGATTTGTTCGAAACCGAGGAATTTCAAGATCCCTTGGTTAACAGTTGGGTGGAAACGAAGACCACCTTTGTAAGGACCTACAGCAGAGTTGAATTGAACACGGTAACCACGGTTTACTTGGATGTTTCCTTCACGGTCAACCCAAGGAACACGGAAAGAAATTACGCGTTCAGGTTCTGTAATACGAGCCAAGATGTTTTCTTCGATGTATTCAGGATGTTTTTCAAAAACAGGTTCCAAAGTGCTGAGGAACTCTTCAACAGCTTGAAGGAATTCAGCTTCGTGGCCGTTACGAGCCTTTACAGTTTCGAAAGTGCTTTGGATATATTCTTTAGCAGTTGTCATGTTAATTCTCCTTTGTGAATGAAACGAAAACCAGCAAACCCGCTAGGGGAGTGGTTTTGAGACAGTTGACAAACAATGTCATGTTTTATTACATGGATCATTATAGCAGACTTTTTTTGGCTTGTAAAGAAAAAAGTTGAATTTTCTGAAAATTTTATCGCGACTAGGAAAGTCCGAATGTTTGGAAGAATTTTTAGCTTTGATAGTCCAGAAGCTTCCAAGTGATGGTATAATGAAAGAAGAAAATAGAGAGCATCCCGAACAATTCTGTTGGTGGTGTTTCAAAAAAGGAGTACAAGATGGTATCGACAAAAACGCAAATTGCTGGTTTTGAATTTGACAACTGCCTGATGAATGCGGCAGGTGTAGCCTGTATGACCACTGAGGAATTAGAAGAAGTGAAGAACTCAGCTGCGGGGACCTTTGTGACCAAGACAGCGACCTTAGAATTCCGTGCTGGTAATCCAGAGCCACGCTACCAAGATGTGCCGCTTGGTTCGATCAATTCAATGGGGCTACCTAACCAAGGGTTGGACTATTATTTGAATTACTTATTGGAGTTGCAAGAAACGGATCCAGACCGGACCTTCTTCTTATCTCTCGTCGGCATGTCTCCTGAAGAAACTCATACCATCTTGAAAAAGGTGCAAGATAGTGACTTTAAAGGCTTGACAGAGTTGAACCTATCTTGTCCCAATGTCCCTGGGAAACCTCAGATCGCCTATGATTTTGATACGACAGATCGGATCTTGTCTGAGGTCTTTGCCTATTTCACCAAACCTCTAGGCATCAAGTTGCCACCTTATTTTGATATCGTTCATTTTGATCAAGCAGCAGCGATCTTTAACAAATACCCGCTCAAGTTTGTCAATTGCGTCAATTCGATCGGAAATGGCCTCTACATCGAGGATGAATCCGTGGTGATTCGTCCTAAGAACGGATTTGGTGGGATTGGTGGAGAATACATCAAACCAACGGCTCTCGCCAATGTCCATGCCTTTTACCAACGTCTGAATCCAGAAATTCAGATTGTGGGGACAGGAGGTGTCTTGACCGGTCGCGATGCCTTTGAACATATCCTTTGTGGGGCTAGTATGGTGCAAATCGGCACGACGCTTCATAAAGAAGGAGTAGGAGCATTTGAACGCATCACTGCGGAGCTCAAAGCCATCATGGAAGAAAAAGGATACCAAAGCCTGGAAGACTTCCGTGGGAAATTGCACTACATTGACTAATCTTTCGAAAAGAACTTCCTCAAGTGGAAACTTGGGGAAGTTTTTTATGAGAGTGGGACAGAAATCGGTAATTCGTTAGAATTCAATTTCGTCGTCCCACCTCCGCACAGTTGAGTAGGGCTGTAAAAGCTGATGAAATCAGCGTAGTAGAGCCCACTCAACCACTGCGTCTTGCTCGACAATCCAAAAATAATTGAGAGGCTAGGACTTTTGTCCCAACCTCATTCTGTTCCTAGTTTTAGGAATTTTCCATTTTTATAGAGAGAAAAAGGTGTACAATGGAGGTGAAAAGGAAGGTGATTTCGATGGGAGAAAGGGATGTGATTCAAGAGGCAAGAACGACGATCACCCTTCTTCAAACAGCCTTTTCTAAGGGATTCACCCCTAGTCCAGATACCCTTCGATTTAAAGAAAATCTAGATCAGATGTTGAAAGGTTTACGAAAGGCTAGGCGGGTAGACAATCGCTTGTTGATCGAGTTGGAAAAGTTTTATCAGACCGCCAGTCTATTGATTGGTCTGGGTGGGCTAGCTTTGAACGAAGAGGCCTTTCAAGCTTGGCGAGCTTATGATCACTGGCATTACGAGGTTGTGAAGCCTCAGTTACAGGTCTATGGACCTACAGTGGTTTTGTAGTTGATGTTCCTTGAGTTTGTCCACAGATATTCAGAGGAGGTATTGGTCATGGTAGTCCTTCACGATTTTCTTCATCAGTTAACCCTATCGTTTTGGAACTTCTATTACTCGCTCTTTTTCTTATTTGAAAAATAAGAAGGATTGAATCCCTTTTACATATAGTAGAAGGGATTTTTGATGCAGAATCCTTGAAAATCTGAGGCTCTTGGATTATGATGGAGCTAATAGATGTCAAGCGTTCCCTGTGGGGAATGCAGGAAGCGAGGAAAAAAGATGGCAGAGATTTATTTAGCAGGTGGCTGTTTTTGGGGCTTGGAGGAGTATTTTTCACGGATCCCTGGTGTAGAACATACGACGGTGGGCTATGCCAATGGCCAGGTGGAAACGACTAATTACCAACTGATCAAGGAAACGGATCATGCAGAGACTGTACAAGTCATCTACGATCCAAATAAAATCACCCTACGAGCGATTCTGCTCTACTATTTCCGGGTGATCGATCCCTTGTCCATTAACAAGCAAGGAAATGATCGAGGACGCCAATATCGGACGGGTGTCTATTATACAGACGAGGCAGACTGTGAAGTGATCGCCCAAGTGTTTGCGGAAGAAGAGAAGCAACTGGGCCACAAAATCGCGGTTGAGTTGGAACCCTTGCGCCACTACATCCTAGCTGAGGACTACCACCAAGACTACCTCAAAAAGAATCCTGGAGGCTATTGCCACATCGATGTGACAGATGCTGAGCAGCCCTTGATTGATCCGGCAGCCTATCAGAAGCCAGATCAAGAAATCATAAAAGCGAAACTGACAGCAGAGCAGTATCAAGTCACCCAAGAAAGTGCGACGGAACGCCCTTTCCACAATGCCTATGATCAGACCTTCGAAGAGGGGATCTATGTGGATATTACGACGGGGGAGCCTCTCTTCTTTGCCAAGGATAAGTTTGCGTCTGGATGTGGATGGCCAAGTTTCTCCCGTCCCATTGCCAAAGATGTGGTCCACTATTACCAGGACCATAGCCACGGGATGGAGCGGATCGAAGTTCGTTCCCGCTCAGGCAATGCCCATCTCGGACATGTCTTTACCGATGGACCAAAAGACCAAGGTGGCCTACGCTATTGTATCAATTCGGCCTCTCTGCGCTTTATTCCAAAAGAGGATATGGAGCAAGAAGGTTATGGGTATTTGTTAAAGGCTTTGAAATAAGAGGGTCTTTCTAGTAGATCGAAAAACGGAGTTAATGATGAAAAAAAGAAATTTGTGGTTAACGATTTTTTCACTTTCGGCTATGGTAACTCTGATTGGATTAGGATTTACTACCTATAATCATTTTGTATTCCATCAACCTTTTATGAATCGGACGACAAAAGGGTTGCTTTCGGCCTTTTTCCTAAGTCTTGTTATGGTTGCAATTAGCTTGTCCAAATCAAACAATAAGAAGTGATGATCGATCATTTACATGAATCCATCAACTGTGCAGGAGCAGGACAAAGAAGCGGTTCTAAACAATAGCGCTTCTGTCCTGCTCTCTTTTTTCTCTTCTTAAAAATTGTGATACAATGAAGAGAAAGTATTTCAATGACAGCTCAATTTGTTGGCGGATCATTGGAGAAACCGGATACGAAGAAGAGGTAGGAATGTTAGAGAAGTGGGAAAATGTTAAAGGGACCATCAAAACGATGGGGAAAGAGTTGTCAGTGGCCTTTGATTGGGCTTTTGATCGTCTCTTTTCAAGGATTCAGCTGACCAATGAACAGTTTGTCTATGTGCTCTTGTCTGTCGTTTTTATCGTAGCCAATGCCATCTTGTGGGTCCAAAAGTTCCAAGGTTTTCCGATCACTGCGACGAAACGGCCAGAAGTAGTGTACAAGGCAAAAACACCGGCTGATCAGATTCCTCATACAGCTCGGATCATGGCCAATGGAGATCAGCTCTATCATGATTTGGTCTATATGAGCGCGCAAAAAGAAGATGGGACTTATGATTTTCATGAAAATTATGAGTATGTCAAACCCTGGCTACAAAAGGCGGATCTAGCCTTGGGTGATTTTGAGGGAACCATTAACCCGAATTATTATTTGTCAGGATATCCTCTTTTTAATGCGCCGAGCGAAGTCGTACCAGCCATTAAGGATGCTGGTTATGATGTCATGGATTTGGGACACAACCACATCTTGGATTCAGGTCTAGAAGGGGTCTATTCGACAGCCAAGGCCTTTGAAGATGCAGGCATCACCCCTGTCGGTGTTTACACGCATGAAAAGAGAGGCCAGGCCCCCTTAGTGATCAAGGAAGTGAATGGCATCAAGATTGCTATTCTAGCCTACGCTTACGGCTTTAATGGAATGGAAACGACCCTTACTCCAGAAGAGCAGGCGAATGTTTTGTCTGACCTAGACGAAGAACGGATGAAGGCGGAGATCCAAAAGGCAGAGCAAGAGGCTGATATCACCATTGTCATGCCCCAGATGGGAATCGAGTACCAGTTGGAGCCGACAGAAGAGCAAAAAGAGCTCTATCATAAGATGGTTTCTTGGGGGGCTGATATTGTCTTTGGCGGGCATCCCCATGTTGTAGAGCCTGCTGAAGTGGTCAATAAAGATGGTCAAAACAAGCTGATCATCTACTCGATGGGGAATTTTCTCTCCAATCAACGTCTGGAAACTATGGAAGGTATAGAGACTGCCCAATGGACAGAGCGAGGAGTCTTGATGGATGTGACCATCGAAAAGGTCGGTCGCAAGACAAAGATTAAGACGGCTACTGCTCATCCAACCTGGGTCAGTCGGACTCCGAAAGGAACCTATTCTCCTGAAGGCTATGACTTGTACAAGTACCAGACCTATATTTTGGAAGATTTTATCCAGGGTGGCAAATACCGCGACAAGCTGGATGAGGAGACCAAGGAGAGAGTGGACACGGCATACCGAGAAATGAAGGAACATGTCCACTTGGACTGGCCTCAGAGTGGAAAGGAATAGAGCATGGAAGGAAATGTGAACTGGATCCCGCTTGGGATCCTAGGATTGATCGTGGTGATTTGGGCAACCAAATTTCTTACGGCCATCCGCCTCAAGCAAAAGCTGAAGAAGGCTTGGGATGGAGCGCCTTTCTTTCGCAAGAAAGACACAGAAGAAAGTTTGATAGATAGTCTGGCTTATCCAGCTAAGGGAAAGACGATCGATAGCCAAGTGGATGATCAGACCTGGCATGATTTGGCTTTGGATGCGGTCTTTGATCAGCTCAACTATACCCAATCGAGCCTTGGAGCAGAGGCTCTCTATCAAAAAATGCGCCTGCTGGAATTCCAGCCTCAGGACCAGCTTCATGACGTAGAAGCCTTCTTTGAAGAGCATCCTGATTTGCGCCTCAAGGTCCAGGTCATTTTCAACCAACTGGGCAAGAAAAACCACAACATGGCGCGGAGCATTGTCGCAAATCCCGGCAAGCATTATGCAGGTTTACCCCTCTATCTAGCCTTGGCCTGTCTTCCCATTGTCTGCCTCTTTGCCATTCCCTTTGAACCAGTTGGGGCGATCACCCTCTTGATTATCAGTGTGGTCTTTAATATCGTCTTTTCGAGTTTGCGCAATTGGTCCAACAAAATCCGTCTGGACAATGTTAGCTATTTGGTCCGCATCTTTGCTTCGGCAGAACGCTTGAGCCATCTAGCCTTGCCACAACAAGAAGAATTGAAGCAAGCGGTCAAACCCTTTAAGAAAACGCGGATCCTTGCCAGTGTCTTGCAGAGTCCAACGGGGACTTCGGAAATGGAAATTATTCTCCTCTACCTCAACGTCCTCTTTTTACTCCCGCAGATCGCTCAGGTTTATATTTACAATCAGGTGAAGGCTCATCAAAAAGAGGCCCAGAAGCTTCTGGATCTCCTTGGAGAGATGGAAGTCGCCATTAGTCTCTTGCGCCATAAGCGGGATCTAGAAGTGGTCTGTGAGCCGGTCTTTATGGAGACAGGTGGCATTGAGGGCGAGACGCTCTATCATCCCTTGCTGTCTAATCCGATTGCCAATGATGTGCATTTTCAAAAAAACATGGTCATCAGTGGAGACAATGCTTCTGGGAAATCGACCTATTTGAAAACTGTCGCCATCAATGCCATTCTGGCTCAAGGCTTAGGTTTTGCCTATGGAGAAAGATTGGCCCTTCCTTACGGTCATGTCCTAACGGCTATGGATGTCAGCGATGATATTGAAGTTGGAGATAGCTACTTCATCACCGAAAGTAAAGCTATTTTGCGCATGATTCAGCATCTGAAAAAGCCTGGCTTTCACTACTTCTTTATTGACGAGCTCTTTAAAGGGACCAATACCATCGAGCGGATCGGATCAGGCCTTGGGATTGTCCGCTGGTTAGCTGCCCAAAACTGCCTCTACATGATCTCCAGTCATGATATTGAGCTGGTCGCAGCTTCTGGTGAGGTCAATGATAATTATCATTTTGACAGTCGCTATGTGGATGGCAAGATCGTCTTTGACTACCAGATCAAGCCAGGGTCAGCCGTGACCAAGAATGCGGTCAATACGCTAGAAAGCCTGCATTATCCAGAGGAGATTACGCAGACAGCCAAGGACTTGATTGACCAGTATGAAGAGACGGGCCACTGGTCTTTGAAAGAAATTGAAAAAGAATGAAAATGAACGAAGGAGTTTGTAAATGATCGGTTTGGGGACCTTCTATAATGCCTTAGGGGTCGTATTTGGTGGGCTTTTAGGATTGCTCATCGGTCAACGTTTGTCAGAAGATTTTCATGAGACCCTTCTGAAAGTGACAGGAGTTGCTGTTTTTGTCTTGGGCATCGCAGGGACCTTGGAAAAGATGCTGGTGGTGCATGGAAGTCATGTAGAAAGTCACGGCAGTATGATGTTGATTCTGAGTCTAGTGATCGGGACGGTGCTTGGGGAGCTCTTGAAAATTGAGGAGGGCTTGGAGCACCTCGGGATCTGGCTGAAGGAAAAGACGGGCAACCAAGGCGATACCAGCTTTGTTGATGCCTTTATGACCACGGCCTTGACCATTTGTATTGGGGCTATGGCGGTGGTCGGAGCTGTCCAGGATGGCCTGACAGGCGATACCTCGACCTTGTTGGCCAAGGCTATTCTCGATATGGTTATTGTTCTGGTCTTGACCGTTTCAAAAGGAAAGGGCGCGATCTTTGCGGTGGTACCACTTGTGATCCTTCAAGGTTTGATCACGCTGTTGGCCCATTTGATCGCACCGATCATGACTCCACAAGCCCTTTCGAATCTGTCGCTAGTCGGCTCCAGCCTCATTCTCTGTGTAGGGATCAATCTCATCTGGGGCAAACGAATCAAGGTCGCTAATCTCCTGCCAGCAGTGCTGATTGCCATTATTTGGGCCTTTGTTGGGTGAAAAATAGAAGCTAACCGGTAAAGATAGGTTAGCTTTTTTGCTTGTCCATGTAGTCTTGTTAGAAAAATGAAGGTACTCCCAAAAAGGGGGACATTTTCTTTTTGCAAATACGGGAATTCATTTATGGAAACCCTGATTTCTGGTATGATAGTCGTAATTTTGAATAGGGAGGTTGGAGTCGCCATGAGTGATTTGAATCAGACAGTTGAATTTATTAAAGAAATCGAGAAATTAAAGTCGGTAACAAGGTTTAATAGAACCCTTGATGGACGGTTTGAAAATAGTGCCGAGCATTCTTGGCAGGGTGCGATCGCTGCGATGGTTCTTCAAGATTATTATCCTGAAAAATTGAATATGGAAAAGGTCATGTCTCTGTTACTGATCCATGATTTAGGTGAGATTTATGCTGGAGATACTTGGGTATTTGATGATGAAAAAAAGCTTCATGCTCATGATAGAGAGCTAGAATCTATAGAAAAAACAATGAGCCTCCTTCCAGAAACAACATATGTGAATATGAAAAATTCGTGGTTGGAGTTTGAAAAAGGGCAGAGTCCTGAGGCAAGATATGCAAGAGTGATTGATGCATTGGTACCACTGATCAATCACTTGGAAGTGTCAGAAGTCAATTATAATCCTGATCATATCCGTTCAAAGATGGTATTGGAAAAGAAAAAGTTCATAAAAAGTGAATCGGAAGAATTATGGAAACTGACAGAAGAGTTGGTTCAGGAAAGTGTAGAAAAGGGCTTGTATTTATAAGATTCTTTGGCCATCAGTAGCAAGCTTCAGCCCAAGAGGAAGCCACCTGTTTTCACGGGTGGTTTTGACTTGCTTGATCTGTGGTATAATGGAACCAGATAATTTACACCCTTTGAAAGGGAGAAGGTTAGATTGTATGATTAAGTTGATTGCAACAGATATGGATGGGACCTTATTAGATGAGCGAGGAGAGGTGGATCTTCCGCGCCTGGAAAGGCTATTGGACCACTTGGATCAAAAAGGGATTCGCTTTGTCATTGCGACAGGAAATGAAATCCATCGCATGCGCCAGCTCTTGGGTCCTTTGGTCAAGCGGGTGACCCTGGTCGTAGCCAATGGAGCTCGGATTTTTGAGGATGATCAGATGATTCTTGGGAAATTCTGGGATCGAGAGCTAGTAGAGGCGGTTCTTGCTTATTTTAAGGGGCGGGAAATCTCAGACCAGCTGGTTGTGTCAGCTGTCAATGGTGGCTTTGTCAAGGAAGGAACGGTCTTTACAGAGGTTGAGAAATTCATGCAGCCGGAAGTGATTGAAGACTTGTACAAGCGGATGAAGTTTGTTCCGGAATTGACAGCAGATCTATTTGATCAGGTGCTTAAAATGAGCTTGGTGGTTGGCTTGGATCGTCTCGATCAAGTGAGCCAAGAAGTCCAGCGGGCTTTTGGAGATCAGCTGATGGCAGTTTCGAGCGGTTTTGGCAGCATGGATCTCTTACAAGCAGGCATTCACAAGGCTTGGGGTCTGGCTCAATTAATGGAGATGTGGCAGCTTGATGCCAGCCAGGTCATGGCCTTTGGGGATAGCGGAAACGACATCGAAATGCTTGAAATGGCAGGTCACTCCTATGCTGTGGCCAATGCAGAAGCAGGAGTCAAGGCTGTTGCCAAACACCTAGCACCGAGCCATCAGGAAGGTGGTGTCTACCAGGTGATCGAAGAGTATCTAGGATTGACCCCCTGGGAACAAGTGAAAGGAAAGAAGTAGATGGCGGTACAACTGTTAGAAGACTGGCTCTTAAAGGAGCAGGAGAAAGTCATAACAACCTATCGGGAGCTCAATCAAGCCCCTCTGAAGGAGCCTGGTTTGATCTTTGTCGGGGACTCCATCGTAGAGTATTTCCCCATTCATGAACTATTACAAAGTCCAAAACACATGGTCAATCGAGGAGTACGAGGCTATAAGACGGATCTCCTTCGTCAGCATCTAGACGCCCATGTTTTTGGAACGGCGGTGGATCAGATCTTTCTCTTGATCGGGACCAATGATATCGGAAAAGAAATTCCTCAAAAGGAAACCTTGGACAATGTAGAAGCGGTCTTACAAGCAATTATGCGGGACTTTCCGCTTACCCACATCAACCTGATCTCGGTTCTACCGGTGAGTCAAGAAGAGCGCTACAAACAAAAGGTCTATGTGCGGACCAATGAAAAAATTCAAGCCCTCAATCAAGCCTATCAAGAATTGGCCCAGGCCTACCACCAGGTCAGCTATGTCGATGTGTATTCGTCTTTATTGGATGAAAAGGGGCAGTTGGCAGAAGCCTATACGACTGATGGCCTCCATTTAAGTGTAGCAGGTTACCGCATCCTAGCCCAAGCTCTGCAGGAGACATTATAGAGACAAAAATAGGAGCGAAAAAAGCCCAACCAGACAAATCTTCAAAGGAAGATTTCAGATTGAAGATAAAGTCTTCTTAAAAACTTTCCTTAGGTGAGTACGGACGTCAGCGAACTTCTTTGAAGTTCCATGACTTAGTTTTGGACCTAAGGTTCCAAAACTCCCGAGTGCTAGAAACAATAGTGTTTCTAGCACTTTTCTCACGGCGGAAAGTTTCAGGAAATATTTGAATGGTTCTTATAATTGAAATCAATTCTATTTCTTTTTAGATTTCTTTAGATGATTTTTTGTAAAAACAGATTGTCTACCTTCCTCTATTTCCAAGAGGAAATTTTTTTGTCTTTTTGGTTGACAAATGTAAATCTTAGGAGTAGAATAGCATCATAAGATTTACAAATGTAGATTTAGAAAGGAGAAGCCATGCAAATTTCCAATGCGGAATGGCGCATCATGAAAATTATCTGGATGGAAGGCAAGCAGACCAGCAGGGATTTGATCGCCGTCTTGTCCGAGCGCTTTGACTGGTCGAAGTCGACCATCAAGACCCTCTTGACGCGCTTGGTTGAAAAGGGCTGTCTGACCAGAGAAAAATCTGGCAAAGCCTTTGTCTACTCGGCTTTGTTGAAGCAGGACCAGAGTTTAGACTTGGTGGTTGAGGAGGTGAAAGACAAGGTTTGCTCAAAAAGAATTGTCCAGGTGCTTGAAAACTTGATTCAGGAGAGTGACTTTACGCTTGCAGATCTTAATCAGCTGCAGCAGGTCCTGGAAGAAAAGAAAGCAGAGGCTGTCGAAACAGTCCCTTGCAATTGTATGTAATAGAAAGAAGGAATTTCAATGTTTGGATTGTTAATTAGTATTGTTTGTTTACTTGGGGTTGCTTTTATTGCTTGGTGGTTCTTTGCAGAGCATGAAAAGGTAAGCGACCACGCTCGTCAGAAATCAGGTTATCAAGAAATTGAAGTCGAAGTCATGGGGGGCTATTCGCCTGAAACCATCGTTCTGAAAAAGAATGTTCCAGCCCGGATCATCTTTAATCGCAAGGATCCATCTTCATGTCTGGCTCAAGTGATCTTTCCGGATTTTGGCGTTCATGAAGATTTGCCTTTGGGTGAAAAACATGTCATTGAAATTACGCCAGAAAAAGCGGGCGAATATGGGTATTCATGTGGAATGAACATGATGCATGGTCACATGATTGTGGAATAAAGGAGTAGGTATGGTAGAAAAACAAAAAGCAGTTGTGGAAAACGGAGTGCAAAAGATCCGTATTACAGCAGAAAAAGGCTATAGTCCAAAGGAATTTCAACTTCAAAAAGGGATCCCTGCTGAAATCACCTTCCATCGGGTCAATCCTTCCGGCTGTTACAAGGAAATTTTGTTTGAAGATCAGGGGATTTTAGAGCCTTTGGAAGTCGGTGTGGATAAGGTGATCTCCTTTACCCCGACAGAAACAGGGGACTTCGAGTTTTCATGTGGAATGAAGATGCAAAAGGGTTCCTACACGGTTGTGGAAAAACGCCGTCGTGTCTTAGGTTTACTGGGTCGCTTTTGGATTACTAGTATCTTTACCCTTCCCTTATTGATCTTGATGATCGGGATGATGGCAGGATTTGTATCCCATCAAGTCAGTCGCTGGGGGACTTTTCTAGCGACAACGCCGATTATGCTAGTGGCAGGAGTTCCTTTTATCAAGAGTGCCTGGGCCTCATTTAAGAAGCACCATTCCAATATGGATACCTTGGTAGCTCTTGGAACCCTGGTAGCCTATGTCTATAGTGTATTTGCCCTTTTTACTGGTCAGCCAGTATACTTTGAGGCTGCGGGTTTTATCATCTTCTTTATCCTCTTAGGGCAAATCTTTGAGGAACGGATGCGTAACAATGCCTCCGAGGCTGTGGAAAAGTTGTTGGATTTGCAGGCAAAAACGGCTCAAGTTCTTCGTGATGGGAACTATGTCGAGGTGGCGGCGGAAGATATCCACATTGGTGATTTGATTCGGGTCCGTCCTGGGGAAAAGATCGCGGTTGATGGGACGATTGTAGAAGGAAGTACGACCATTGATGAGTCGATGGTGACAGGTGAAAGTTTGCCTGTGGAAAAATCAGTTGGTGATGCAGTCATTGGCTCCACTATCAACAGCAATGGGACCATTCTCTTTAAGGCTGAAAAAGTCGGTAGTGAGACCCTCTTATCTCAAATTGTGGACTTTGTCAAAATGGCCCAATCCAGTCGTGCTCCTATTCAAGATTTGACGGATAAGATTTCAGGTATCTTTGTTCCAGTGGTGACGATTTTGGCCATTGCGACTTTCTGGGTTTGGTCCGTGCTTCTGGGCGCGTCGCTCCAAGAGGCCATGCTCTATGCAGTCTCTGTCCTCATTATTGCCTGTCCTTGTGCCCTTGGTTTGGCGACGCCAACAGCCCTTATGGTCGGAACTGGTCGTAGTGCCAAGATGGGGGTTCTGATTAAAAATGGAACAGTTCTTCAAGAAGTGCAAAAGATTCAAACCGTTGTGTTTGATAAGACAGGGACCATCACCATTGGCCAACCGCTCGTAACCGATGTGGTAGGAGATGAAGCGCGTGTCTTGACACTGGCTGCTAGTCTTGAAACTTTTTCAGAACATCCACTAGCCCAAGCGGTGTTATCCCAAGCAGAAGAAAAAGGTTTGGTGCTATCCCCTGTGGAAAACTTCCAAGCGATTGAAGGAAAAGGGGTCCAAGGTCAGATCGACCAGCAGTTGGTGACCTTGGGAAATGGCAAACTTCATGACGGGACAGCGATGGATCCGGAGCTTGAAAAACGGATGGTAGACTTGCAAGAGCAGGCCAAAACAGTGATCAGTTTGTCTGTGGATGGGCAAGTGATTGGCTTGATTGCCATTCAAGATGCTCCGAAGGCCAGCTCAAAAGAAGCGATCAAAAAGCTCAAAGAACGGGGCTTGAAAACGGTCATGTTAACAGGGGATAATGAACGGGTGGCCCAAGCTATTGCTAAGCAAGTGGGAATTGACACCGTCATTGCTGATGTCCTTCCTCAAGAAAAAGCTAGCGCCATCCAAAAACTGCAAGAAAGTAGTAAGGTAGCCTTTGTTGGAGATGGGATCAATGATGCTCCAGCTCTCTCGATTGCAGATGTTGGAATTGCCATGGGATCTGGAACGGATATTGCGATCGAGTCCGGTGGCATCGTGCTCACGCAAAATGATTTGCTTGGCGTTGTGCGCGCCTTTGACATGAGTCAAAAGACCTTCCGTCGCATCTTACTCAATCTCTTCTGGGCCTCTATCTACAATATCCTTGGGATTCCAATTGCTGCTGGAGTCTTTGTAGGACTGGGATTGACCCTCAATCCAGAACTAGCAGGTCTTGCCATGGCCCTTAGTTCTTTGTCTGTTTTGACCAGCTCGCTGCTCCTCAATGTCGCAAAGATTGATTAATGAAAATAAGAAGTGATACAGTATGCAGTAGCGATTAGAACGTAGTCAAACTTTTTTAAGTAATATAAGTTAAGTGATTCAACGAATAAAGTAAAATAAGTTCCAATTTTTAGATTGAATCAAGAAAATACAGAAAACTTTCCGCCGTGAGAAAAGTGCTTGAAACATTATCATTTCAAGCACTCGGTAGTTTTGAGACCTTAGGCTCAAAACTAAGTCATGGAACTTCGAAGAAGTTCGCTGACGTCCGTACTCACCTAAGGAAAGTTTTTTTAAAAATACTTTGCCATCAATTTGAGTACTACAGCATGCTGTAGTACTTTTTTATCATTCCTTACAGCTCTAAGGGAAAATAGAGGGTAAGAAAATATAGTATAATACCCTATTGTAGGATAGTTTGTGAAAATTTCTCAAAAAGAGGATCTGTTATGGAATAGGGATTGAGCATCTCTGAGCAGATCCTTATACATGTGAATCTCTTTGTGATAAATTAATACTGTAATCGTTTTGTAAATCGTTTTCATGAGAAAAGTCAGAAAAAACTCATTTTCAAGGCGAGATGATCGCAAAGATGAAGTAGAAGCGCTATGCTGCATTTTAAGGGATCAAAATAGAATTAAAGGAGAGTTAGAATGACTCAAGGAAAAATTACTGCATCTGCAGCAATGCTTAATGTATTGAAAACATGGGGCGTAGATACGATCTACGGTATCCCATCTGGAACACTTAGCTCACTTATGGACGCTTTGGCTGAAGACAAAGATATCCGTTTCTTGCAAGTTCGTCACGAAGAAACTGGTGCTCTTGCAGCGGTTATGCAAGCTAAATTTGGTGGCTCTATCGGGGTTGCAGTTGGTTCAGGTGGACCTGGTGCAACTCACTTGATCAACGGTGTTTACGATGCAGCTATGGATAACACTCCATTCCTTGCCATTCTTGGATCACGTCCAGTTAACGAATTGAACTTGGATGCCTTCCAAGAATTGAACCAAAACCCAATGTACAACGGTATCGCTGTTTACAACAAACGTGTAGCTTACGCAGAGCAATTGCCAAAAGTCATTGACGAAGCTTGTCGTGCTGCCGTTTCTAAAAAAGGTCCTGCGGTTGTTGAAATTCCAGTCAACTTTGGTTTCCAAGAAATCGACGAAAACTCATACTACGGTTCAGGTTCTTACGAGCGTTCATTCATCGCTCCTGCTTTGAACGAAGTGGAGATCGACAAAGCGGTTGAAATCTTGAACAATGCGGAACGTCCAGTTATCTACGCTGGTTACGGTGGTGTGAAAGCTGGTGAAGTGATTACTGAATTGTCACGTAAAATCAAAGCCCCAATCATCACAACTGGTAAAAACTTCGAAGCGTTCGAATGGAACTACGAAGGTTTGACAGGTTCTGCTTACCGTGTTGGTTGGAAACCAGCCAACGAAGTTGTCTTTGAAGCAGACACAGTTCTTTTCCTTGGTTCAAACTTCCCATTTGCTGAAGTATACGAAGCATTCAAAAATACTGAAAAATTCATCCAAGTAGATATCGACCCTTACAAACTTGGTAAACGTCATGCCCTAGACGCTTCAATCCTTGGTGATGCAGGTCAAGCAGCGAAAGCAATCCTTGACAAAGTGAATCCAGTTGAATCTACTCCATGGTGGCGTGCAAACGTGAAGAACAACCAAAACTGGCGTGATTACATGAACAAACTCGAAGGTAAAACTGAGGGTGAATTGCAATTGTATCAAGTTTACAATGCAATCAACAAACATGCTGATCAAGACGCTATCTACTCAATCGACGTAGGTGACACTACTCAAACATCTACTCGTCACCTTCACATGACACCTAAGAACATGTGGCGTACATCTCCACTCTTTGCGACAATGGGTATTGCCCTTCCTGGTGGTATCGCTGCTAAGAAAGACAATCCAGATCGCCAAGTATGGAACATCATGGGTGACGGTGCATTCAACATGTGCTACCCAGACGTTATCACAAACGTTCAATATGACCTTCCAGTTATCAACGTTGTCTTCTCAAATGGTAAATATGCCTTCATCAAGGACAAATACGAAGACACAAATAAACACTTGTTTGGTTGTGACTTCCCTAATGCTGACTATGCGAAAATCGCTGAAGCGCAAGGTGCTGTAGGATTTACAGTTGACCGTATCGAAGACATCGATGCAGTTGTTGCAGAAGCTGTTAAATTGAACAAAGAAGGTAAGACAGTTGTCATCGATGCTCGCATCACGCAACACCGTCCACTTCCAGTAGAAGTTCTTGAGTTGGATCCAAAACAACACTCAGAAGAAGCGATCAAAGCCTTCAAGGAAAAATACGAAGCAGAAGAACTCGTACCATTCCGCCTCTTCTTGGAAGAAGAAGGATTGCAATCACGCGCAATCAAATAATTCCTCTCGTGGAAAATCAAATGTAAACTGCGTTATCTTCACCTTGCCGTACTCCAGTACTGCCTGCGGTTCGATGCCTTGTTTATTCTTTGATTTTCATAGAGAGAAACTTAAAAAGATCGGAGCAATCCGGTCTTTTTGTGGAGGATAAGAAATGAATTTAAATCAATTAGATATTATCGTTTCAAATATTCCCCAGGTCTGTGCTGACTTGGAGCATATTTTGGATAAAAAAGCCGATTATGTTGACGACAGTTTTGCTCAGTTCACGATTGGCAGTCACTGTCTCATGTTGTCTCAAAATCATTTGGTTCCTTTGGAAAACTTTCAGTCAGGAATCATTCTTCATATCGAGGTTGAGGATGTAGACCAGAACTACAAACGGTTGAAAGAGCTTGGTATCCAAGTTTTAAACGGTCCAGTTGTAACCGATTGGGGAACCGAAAGCCTGCTAGTTGAAGGCCCAGCTGGTTTAGTGATTGATTTTTATCGTATGAAATAGGTAATTATATTATCAAAAAATTTAAACGTTCTTGGAGTGGAACATAAAAAGATCGGAGCCATCCGATCTTTTTATGTTCTCAGGTGTAGGAGTTACCTTAGAATAGTATCAGTTTTTCATAGGATCTTGTAGGATTTTTTGGAGAGAGAAGGGTATAATAGAACTATCAAATCAAGTGAGGTAGAGAGATGACCGATAAACTTCAATTTCCAGATGGTTTCCTTTGGGGTGGTGCAACGGCTGCTAACCAGTGTGAGGGAGCTTATAATGAAGATGGCCGTGGCTTGGCCAATGTGGATGTGGTACCGATTGGGCCTGACCGTCACGCCATTATTACGGGTCAGAAGAAGATGTTCGACTTTGAAGAGGGCTATTTTTATCCGGCTAAGGATGGCATTGATATGTACCATCGCTACAAGGAAGACATTGCCCTCTTTGGGGAAATGGGCTTTAAAACCTATCGTTTGTCCATTGCCTGGTCTCGGATCTTCCCGAAAGGGGATGAACTAGAGCCGAATGAAGCAGGTCTACAGTTTTATGAAGATCTTTTTAAGGAATGTCACAAGTATGGCATTGAACCCTTGGTGACCATTACTCACTTTGACTGTCCCATGCATTTAATTACCGAGTATGGAGGTTGGCGTAGTCGCAAGATGTTGGAATGTTATGAACGTCTCTGCCGGACCCTCTTCACTCGCTACAAGGGCTTGGTCAAATACTGGCTGACCTTTAATGAAATCAATATGATCCTCCATGCGCCTTTTATGGGAGCGGGTCTCTGCTTTGAAGAAGGGGAGAATGAGGAGCAAGTCAAATACCAGGCGGCTCACCATGAGTTGGTCGCTTCAGCCATTGCTACCAAGCTAGCCCATGAGATTGATCCTAACAACAAGGTTGGCTGTATGCTAGCAGCAGGGCAAAACTATCCGCATACCTGTGCTCCGCGAGATGTCTGGGCTGGTCTAGAAGAAGACCGCAAGAACTATTTCTTTATCGATGTGCAGGCGCGTGGGGAATACCCTAACTATGCTAAGAAAGAGTGGGAGCGTCAGGGAATCACGGTTGAGATGACGGAGCAGGACCTTCAATTGTTGAAAGATCATACAGTGGACTTTATTTCCTTCTCCTACTATGCCAGTCGGGTCGCTTCAGGGGATCCAGCTGAAAGGGAGAAAACAGCGGGCAATATCTTTGCTTCTCTGAAGAACCCCTACCTAGAAAGCTCAGAATGGGGTTGGCAGATTGACCCTCTTGGGCTCCGCATTACGTTGAACACCATCTGGGATCGTTATCAAAAGCCTATGTTTATCGTAGAAAATGGACTGGGCGCCGTTGATACCCCAAATGAAGCCGGGGAGATTGAAGATGACTACCGGATTGATTACCTGGCTGCCCACATCAAGGCCATGCGGGATGCCATCCATGAAGATGGTGTTGTCCTCTGGGGTTATACGACTTGGGGCTGTATTGACCTGGTCTCTGCCGGGACTGGAGAAATGAAGAAGCGCTACGGTTTTATCTATGTCGACCGGGACAACGAAGGCAAGGGAAGCTTGGAGCGCTCACGTAAGAAATCCTTCTATTGGTACAAAGAAGTCATTGCGACAAATGGGGCTTCTGTTAAATAAAAGTTTTCGGTACTTGCTGGCCAACTCTCTCCTATAAACTAAAAAGCTTAGAATCCCAACCACAAGCTGGGGTCCTAAGCTTTTTGTATGTAGTTTAGCCAAGTCATTACGGATTTACTGGTCGTAATCTAAGACATTGTTCTCGATGACAAACTTAGATTCAGCGGAAACGTTGGCTGCTCCTAGCTGCAACTGTGAACTTCCGTCTGGATCTAGGATATGCCACTGACCGTCCTTGTGGGCAAAGATAGCCTGAAATGTGACGTTATGATTCTTGTCTCGAATGGGTAGAACAAATGCTTGATCTGTATTCTCTAAGAGAATCTCTTCTTTTTTTTCAAAGTTATAGATATAAAATTGCCCAGTTCTTTGTCCCAAACCATGAAGTTCATCGACTTTTTGCCAGTTCTCAAATTTTGTCCGAACAAGGGATTCATTATAAATCTTGTTGAAGGTTTCGTTGCGTTTCTTCGTTTCTTCCTCGTCTAGTGTTTTCTGAAACTCTGCAACCTTTTTAGTCGTTTGGATGGTTTGTTTGTTTTGCTCCCTGATTTGGTGGCGGTGGATGACTCGCAACATTCTTGCAGCAACGCCCAGGATGACAAGGATGGATACAAGACTGATTTTAGTTTTAGCATTATTTTTCATAGATGAGTCTCCCTATTGTGTCATTGGTCCTATTATACCCTTTGAAAGAAAGGATCGTCAAGTTCATCTTGTGATGACCTAACATGCAGATCTACCTGGGGACAATAGAATTTTATCAGATTTTCATTGACGAAGGTCCCTTTATTTGATAGGCTAGAGAAATAGAAATGATTTGGAGTTCAAAGGAAAAAGGAGCGAGGCAAGTGGCACGGATTTTATTAATCGAGGATAATAATGATATCCAAGAAATTTTGTATAGTTTGTTAAGTGAAGATCATGAGGTGCTTCAGGCTTTTTCGGGTACAGAAGGGCTGCGGCTCTTCCAGCAAGAAGGCGTTGATTTGGTCCTTTTGGATATCATGCTTCCAGGGAAGAATGGGGACCAGGTCCTGGAGAAGATCCGTTTGCAGAGTCAGACACCGGTTATCATGATGACCGCTCTGGGAGACAAACAACTCATTAGCCAGTACCTCTTAGCTGGTGCCAATGATTATATTGTCAAGCCCTTTAATCTGGATGAAGTGGCGGCTCGGGTGACGGTGCAGTTGCGAAATCAACCGACGGTAGCACAGGAAGCTCAAGCGTCGCAAAAGCTCTCTTTTAAAAATCTGGTTCTGAATCCAGAAACCTTTGAACTGGAGTCTGGCGCACAGACGCTTCGCTTGGGTAAAAAAGAATTTCAAATTTTTGAAACCTTACTGGCGCATCCAAAGAAGATTTTCACCAAGGAAGAATTGTATGAAGCGGTCTGGGAAGAAGTCTATCTGCCTGGAGACAATACCCTCAATGCCCAACTGAGCAATCTTCGAAAGAAAATTGCCCAGCTTGACCCAGATGAGGACTATATTGAAACGGTCTGGGGCTTGGGTGTTCGCTTGAAAGGAGACAAGTAATGTGGGTTTTAGTTCTAATTCTTGTCGTCCTTGTCCTTCTCTTGGGACTTGGCTACCTTCGCCTACTCTCTGCTCTCAAAGATTTGCAGGAGCAGATTCAAAAGAAGCTCCAAAATGGGAGTGGGGTGCGGTTAACGTCACGTGTTTCAAAAAAAGAAATGGTCGCCTTGACCAAGCAGGTCAGTGATCTTTTTGATCAGATCGAGCGGACCAATCGGATTGCCTTTCAAGAGAAAAAGACCTTGGATATGGCCATCAGTAATATTGCTCATGATATCCGAACGCCTTTGACCATTGCATCGGGCTATACCCAACAAATCATCAAGGGTGGGACGCAGGAAGAGGAAAAGCTGAAGAAAATTGCTTCCAATCTTCAAGTCGTCTCAAAACGCCTGGAATCTCTCTTGGAATACAGACGCTTGATGGAGGGAGCTATTCAGCCTCGGCTTACAGACGTTAATCTCAGCCAAGTCCTGACCCAGCAGTTGTTCCAGTATTATGATAGCTTGTCTGAGGCGGGGATTGCCCTAGAGGTAGAGCTAGAAGAGCATCTTCATTATGCGACCGATCCTGAGCTCTGGGAGCGCCTCTTGCAAAATATGCTCAGCAATGTCCTCAAGCATGGAAAGGATCAGGCTCGCTTGACCTTGACCTCGGACGCGGACACGATTCGGGTCGAGCTGCGCAATATTGTGCAACAACCGATTCAGCACTTAGACCAATTGGCTAGTCGCTTCTACTCAGAAAATTTATCGGATACAGAAGAGTCTTCTGGTTTAGGGCTCTACATCATTCAAAATTTTGTAGAGATCTTAGGGGGCGACTTGCAACTGGCAACGGAGGCAGACTGGTTTATCTTGACCATTACACTAAGAAAAAAGGCTTGAGCACCGCTCAAGCCTTTTTGTTATAAATCCTTGTGTTTAAAAGTAGCGAGTCCCAGGAAGCCGAAAACAAGGATGAATCCAAGGGCGATAGAGAGAGTGTTGGTTGTTGCTGTGGTGCTCTGTACCAAGGAATATTGGAATTCCAAGTTTAGATAGTGGAGAATGTCAATATCTTTAAAGAAAAGCGCAGGAAGGCTTAAGAGGATATTTCCAATGAAGTAGCCAACGAAGGCCAAGGTGATGGATTGGCTAGCGTAAAGAAGGAAGGAAATGATGCTGACCCAAGCCAAGGTGGAAAGGAACTGAATCAGCACGGTCAGTCCAAAATGAGCAAGGAAGTGCTCTGGCATGGTGCCAAGTCCATTGTAGAGAGTCGCGATCAAGAAGACGAGACCATAAGAAACAAGAAATTGAAAGAGAGCAATGGTCAGGACAACGGCGCTTTTGGCAAAGTAGTAGCTGGTACGCGAAACCCCATAGGCCAGGCTATTCTTGTATAAGTTTTGCGTTAAGTCTGTTCCCAGGACCAAGGTGATGACAATAATGGTAAAGAGGATGGTCACACTGATGCTGGAAGAGTAGTTGGTCAGGGCTTTAAAGCCTGTCCAAACTTCGGTTGCTTGGGGTAATTTGGATTCCGTATTGACGCCGACGTGGCCTGTAGCTCCAAAGATGACTCCAGACAGGATGTTGAGAACGAGAATGGCTTCTGTGATCCAAAAGCCTTTGGAGCGAAAAAGTCTGTAAAAATCTGCTTGAATGGTATGCAACATGATAAATCTCCTAAATGAAACATGTGGGATAAGTAAAACAAGACGGTGGTTTGACTAGTCTACCAAGTCCGTAAAGAATTTTTCCAGATCTTGGCGGGCATAGTAGATTTCGTCCACATCAATATCCGCTTGAACGAGGGCTTTGACAATGACTTTAATATCATGAGTCTGTCCGAAGATATGGATTTCTCCGTCCTTATCGATGACCTTGATGCGGTGATGGAGCTGATCCTGAATCAGTTGACTCGCAAGGGCTAGCTGGCTAGTCTTGAGGATGATGTAATCTTCTCCTTGTTCTTCGAATTCAGCCTTGCTAATTTCTTTGATCAGGCGTCCTTGGTCGACAATACCAAAACGATTGGCAACCAGATAAAGTTCAGAGAGGATGTGGCTGGAAATGAGGATGGTCATGCCGAGTTCATCATTGAGGCGCTTGATCATCTGACGGAATTCCTTGATCCCGACAGGATCGAGGCCATTGATGGGTTCGTCCAGAATAAGGAAGTCGGGCTTAGCAATGAGCGCAATCGCAATTCCCAATCGTTGTTTCATCCCTAGTGAAAAATCACGGAATTTCTTCTTACCCGTATTATTCAGGCCGACATAGTTCAGGGTTTCTTTGATGACCTGGTCGGGATTGGGAATATGGCGAGCCTTGCAATAGTAGACCAGGTTTTGATAAGCGGTCATATGCTTGTGGGCCACGGGACTCTCGATGACGGATCCGACCCGTTTCAGGGCTTGCGTCCACTGGGAGCGATTTGTAGAAGAAAAGAGAGAGACGCTTCCGTCAGTTTCTTGAATCAGCTGGGTGATGACTTTGATGAGGGTGGTTTTCCCTGCTCCATTTTTACCGATCAGGCCGTAGACGTCGCCTTTGCGAATGGTGAGATTCACATCATTTAAGGCGTATTGATGACCGAATTTTTTACTCAAATGGGAAATTTCTAATACTTTTTCCATGGTTTTCTCCTTCGTCCAAATGACTAGTTGTTTTCTTTACACTCTTAGTATACAGCTTGCTTTTCAAATAACTATCAAGCAATTCTCAAATATTTCTAAAAAAACGACTAACTTTTAAAAAGTTAGCCGTGACTTTAAGACTAAGTTTTCCTAGAGGCTTTCCTTAGGTGAGTACGGACGTCAGCGAACTTCAAAGAAGTTCCATGACTTAGTTTTGAGTCTAAGGTCTCAAAACTCCCGAGTGCCTGAAACAATTGTGTTTCAGGCACTTTTCTCACGGCGGAAAGCCTCAAGAAATTCATGCATAACTTTAAAAATAAACATTTCTTTAAATTTCTTGATTTTTTAAGTTATGTAATATGAAAAAATATTTTATCTACATTAAGTGGAACTGTTTTTTTAATGTAGCCTCTTCATTTTAAAACCCAGCAACAAACTCCTTGATGGCTTGCGCGAGTTCATAGGGTTTCTCGGTATTGAGTAGATGGCCTCCGTCTGCGATTTCTTGATAGCGGCCTTTTGGCAGGAGCTTGGCCAATTTTTTAGAAGAAGATTGATTGGCCCAATCTCTGCTACCACAAATCACCAAGCTAGGAAGAGGGCAAGCTTTAACGGTATCGGTTAAATTGAGCCCTTTTAATTCGGTCAAGATTTGAAGCATCTGTTGTTTATTGGCATCTTGCTTTTCAAAGACATGCTTGGGAAGTAGACGAAAGAGAAGGATCTGGAGCCGATAGAGGGGATTGGTGTTGAGTTTGTATTGAGTTCCCGCAAGGACCAAGCCCTTGAGTTGCGGGAAGTCTTGTCTGGAGAGATCAAGAGCGAGCACGCCACCTAGTGAGAGTCCTACCAGAATAAAGGGTTCGCTTTCTTGCTGGAGGCGCTCCGTCAACCTTTCTTTGACTTCCTGATAGCTTTCTTTTGGATGGGAGAAAATATCAAAAGTTTTGGAGTGCAAGGGTGAAAGTGCAAATTGGACTCCTTGCCAAGAGAGGACATCTTGCCCTAGTCCATGTAAAAAAATTAGTTTCATCAGGAATCCTTTCTTTGAAAATCGAGTTCGTAGAGACCACGAAGAGCATTGCAGGCATAAATACGATCAGCGTCTGTTAAATCGTTCAGAGTTAAGAGTTTTTCTTCAACTTGCTGGGTCTCAAGAAGATGGCGCCGATAAATGCCGTCCAGCAAAGGGAGATGAGCTGGTGGGGTATAGAGCTTGCCGTCAATCTCAAGGATGAGATTGCCAATCGTCGTCTCTAGCAAGCTTCCGTCTGGCAGATGGAAAATTTGCTCGTGATCTGACTGGCCGAGATGGTCTCTCTGACTCGTTTTGAAATAAGTAACTGGTGTCGCTAAATCAAGCTTCTGCTCGGTCAGTTGGGCCTGTAGATAGCTAGCTGGCAAGTCTGTCAGCTCGGTGATGGTCAGCTGGAAGGCCCCGTTTTTCTGTATGGCAATCCGACAACGATAGTCAAGGTTGGACTTCAAATGAGCAAGCTTTTCTTGAAGTTCTTTCAGGAGTTTTTGCTCATCAAAAGGATAGGCAAAGTAGCGACTAGCTTCCCTCAAACGTGTTAAATGTTGGTCTAAGAAAGTCAACTCTCCTTGGTGGATGCGGCCGGTCGTCAGGAGCTCAAAGTGAGGCTCTTGTCGGTAGAGGACAGCAGACTTTTGCTTAGTCTCCTGGTATTCACTTTCCCATTTGCTGTCCCAGGTGATGCCTCCACCTACGCCATAGATGGCTTGATTTCCCTGCATTTGAAGGGTCCGGATAGCCACATTAAAAATTTGTTTGCCTTTTGGAAGAAGGATACCGATTGTTCCACAGTAGACGCCACGAGGAGTAACCTCTGTCTGTTGAATAATTTCCATAGTGGAAATCTTCGGTGCACCTGTAATCGAGCCACAAGGAAAGAGAGCTCGGAAGGTTTGGACTAGGTCGATTTCGGGGCGTAAGCGACTTTCAATGGTCGAGGTCATCTGCCAAACCGTAGAGTATTGCTCAACCTGGCAGAGATGGGTCACCTGCTCACTTCCAATTTCCGAAATCCGGTTCATGTCATTGCGGAGGAGATCGACAATCATCATGTTTTCTGCTCGATTTTTGGGATCAGCTTCTAGCCAAGTGGCTTCCTTGAGGTCGGCTTGGTTGGTGAGACCACGACGAGTCGTCCCCTTCATAGGGCGCGTGGTCAGTAGCCGGTCATCTTGCTCAAAAAAGAGCTCAGGACTGATGGAGAGGATGGAGACATCATCGTGCTGGATGAAGGCATTGTAATGGGCCTTCTGCTCTACCACTAAGCGGTTGTAGATGGCCAAAGGATCAGCTTCTAGTTCTTGAGAAAGCTGGACAGTGTAGTTGACCTGGTAGGTATCTCCCTGGCGAATATGGTGATGGATGGTCTCGATGGCTTTTTGATAAGCAGGCGCCTCTATCTCTTCCTTCCAATTGACTGGAAGCTCCACAGCCTCATAGTCCTCTGGAAAAGGAAGAGTTTCGACCTCCTCGTGGATCGTAAAATAGATGAGATACTCTCCCATAAGAGGTGCTGGATGGACAGCAAACTTTTTCTCAAAAGCAGGAGCAGCCTCATAGCTGACATAGCCAACCGCATAAAAGCCTTGCTCCTGGTAGGCTTCGACTTCTCTAAGAAGAGCCTCTACCTGGTCGAGGTTTCTAGTTTTTAATTCCTTTATAGGCTTGGTGAAAAGGTGGCGCAAACCAAGCTCTTTAAAATCAATAATCGTTTGTTTATGCATGCTTTGAGTATATCAAAAATAGAGGAAAAAAGGTAGATAAGGATGTAAGATTCCTTGCTTGGCCTTCCCTTTCATGCTAAAATAACCATAGAAACTGCTTTGGGCAAGGAGTAGGACCATGCAAAAGAATCCCCTCTATAACACCTCTAGTATCAGCTTTTTTCAATACCTCTTTGCGATTGCAGTGATATTGGTGCATAGTGGTCGCTTGACCTCTTATGAGCCAGTACATTTTGGTCTCAAGAGTATGCTTGGCCGGCTAGCGGTGCCATTTTTTATCGTCTGTGCCAGCTTTTTCCTCAAGCAATCCCTAGGGAATTCTCAGAAAATGAAGGCCTATCTGGTCAAAATCGTAAAAACCTATTTGTTTTGGAGTTGTGTCTATTTACCATATGCCTGGATCTTTTTTTCTAGCCTCAAACTCCCTGTCTATCTCTTTCCAGCAGGAATCTTGATTGCTCTGGTCTATCTGGGGATGTGTTACCAACTCTGGTATATCCCAGCCTTTTTACTAGGCTGGTTTTTGGTCAATCAACTGGTCAAACGCTTGGGCATGGTTTGGGCAGGGGTGATCACCTTGCTCCTCTATTGCTGGGGCTTGATTGAGACCTATTCGGCTTATCTAGACACCACGAGTCTTCTCAAAGGTTACCAGCTCTACAGCAATTTATTTTTCACCGCTCGAAATGGTCTCTTTTACACGCCCATTTTTATCTTTATGGGTTACTATCTCTATGATCATTTTCATTCACAAAATTTTAGGGTTCACCGTTGGCAAAAAGTAGCTCTTGCCTTTGGACTCTTCTGTTTAGAAGGCATGATCATTTTTCAACATGAAGGAATCGATAAGAACTTTTTCTTTCTCCTTCCCTTTGTGACGGTCTATTTGGTCAATGCTTGTCTGCGAACTTCCTTTTTAAAAACCTATGATCTACAGTATTTAAAACAGATGAGTGTGGCGCTTTACTTTTCGCATCCGATCTTTATCGAGTTGGCGCGCTATGGCTTTAGGACTCTCCCTCTTTCTTATCCAGACAGGGGCAAGCTGATTTTTGTGACGGCCTTGTTTGGCAGCCATCTCTTTGGGCTGGCCATGCTGTGGGTACGAGATAGAAGGGAAAAACAAAAGATTCCTTCAAATGGTGCAGAGTTAGATGAAATAACCAACCAATAGTAGGGTGTACAAACCTCAAACAGTTGTGTTTGAGGTTTTTTGTATGGACAAATTAAGGGGGGATAAGGATTGTTAGGCCTGCTCTACCTCATTTATAGATGTTTCATTTGATTGCCCTTGGATAGAAGGAAGGGGAAATCATTACCAGATAGTGACTTATAATATAGACATTAGTGCAAATAATGTCTATATTATTAAATATTTATTATTTAATTTGAAAAGCAATAGATATTCTAAAAAATAATTGATAAAATTAAAGGGAGGGCCTTTTTGGAAGGCTAACAAAAGTAAGGAGATAAAACATGAAAAAGCTTAGTTTATTATGGAAAAACTTTTTGAAAAAAGGTTTTGCCATTTTAACGATTCTCATGATGCTAGGCCAGATTGGTCAAGGGGCTGTAACTGCCTATGCCAACCAGCTAGCAGTTGGAGATAATGGAGCCTTGGATGTTACCCTTTTGTATGGGGACAAACAAGACCATCCAGGTGGCATGTCCTATTTTACAGGGGATACCATGTCTGGCTATATCCAGATTACCCCTAAAAATTTGACAACCGACATTAACGATGTCGCGATTACTTTGAAAGTACCAGGCAAGTACCTCAGAGAAGTCAGCATTCCAGACTTTAATAGTGCCTCAGAGCATGATAAACCAACGGTAACAAAAGTTGGTGATGACTATCAAGTCACCCTTCACTTTAGCAATTACCAAAAATCAGAAGTGTTGACCTTGCCTTTTATCGGGAAGTTTACAATCGGGTATCCACCGACGAATTACTCGCTAGATATCACAGGAACTTTGAACATCAATGGGCAAGAAACAGCGCTCAATGATATCATTTGGAAGCCTAAGTACAACGATTATCGTTTCACCAAGTACATCAACCAAAACTTGAACGAAGCCATGTCTAAGGACTATGCGGAAGCAATGCCAGGTATTGTCAAAGGTGCGGATGGTAAGAACTATATTGAAACACCAACTTCTGTTCCATTTGCCTTCCAATTGGACGGAATGCGTGGTCAATACGGTGGTCAATACCGTCAGTTAGAATCAGCAACGATCACTGATAAGTTGCCAACCTACACAGATAAGAGTGGGAAGACTCGTACAGCTGTTCTCGATACAGCCAAGTCGGAAGGCTGGGTAGACAATGGAGATGGAACCGTTACGAAGACTTTCAAGGCGGATGCAAGCGACAATCCAGCAGCTTATCACCAAGAATTTATGACCAAAATCAAGGATACTAGTTACCTCTACTTGAAATTCCCTGATTTGGTATTAGAAAAAGACCAAACCCTCAAGGACGTCCTTAGTAAGGATTTGACAAACTCAGGAAGTATTGTGGGAATTCCTGCCAATCGTGGAGAGGGAGAACCGGATATTACAGCTGAAGATTCCCTTATTTTCCGTTTGACTTCACGTGACCTTGAAGGAGCCGGAAGCTTTGCCAAACGGGCTGATGGGGATGTTTATGATTCAACAGAATACAAGGCTGCTAATTACAAGTGGATTCTAAAATTTCATAATAACACCCCTTCACCTCAGAAGAATTTTGTTTTTTACGATGAGACTGTGGACCCTCGCTTGAAGTTTACCAGGATCGATTATAGTCGCCTGATGGAAGGAAACTATGGGATTGGGAAACAAATCCATACCATTGTCAAACGAATCATCCTGACTATGGAAGATGGTAGTACGAAAGAAATTCAGTCAGAAGCAGATAAAGACGGGAACGGTCTAATTGATTTGACCAAGTATGGAACCGTTGTGGGCTGGCGGATGGAAATGAAGGATGATTTTGTCCTTCAATCTGGTCAGGGGATTACCCTCAATAGCTATACAAGCTTCAAGGATCCTGAAAAGACGCGTTACGATGAAAACGATGCAACCAAAAATGTCTACAAGAACACAGGCCGTGTGACCTATAAAACACAGTCAAATGTTGCCAAAGATCAGTCGGCAGATTGGACTTTCAAGCTGATCCCATTGAAGGAGAGTTTTGAAATTGCAAAAAGGACTGATTACAATGATGTTCGCTATACTGATGGAGAAAATATTCGTTTTGGTTTGATGGCAACCAAAGTAGTTTTAGATCCTGATAAGGATTATGGAGACCTGCGAATCATTGATCTTTATGATCCAAATACCCTTAAAGTCGACTATAAAGATTTTGAGAGAAACCTTGCCTCTAATGAAAAAGGTATGAAATTCTTAAAGAGCTACGATGTCATTGAAAACTACCACAATTCTGGACGGACAGCTCTCATCATGCATTTGGATCAAAAAGAGTTTATTAAAGCTTCTCTTGAAGATCTTAATCGCGTGCGTCTACCATTTATCGTGGCCGATCTGAAAGGGAAAGACGATGGTGGGACCTTCACCAATAAAGTTTATGTCGCTGGAAATGGGATCCACGATCTTGAAAATGCCAACCCTGATCGGGTCACGGAAGATGTGTATGATCTGAACGGAAATGGTTCAACAACGGATAAAATTCCATATGCTCAATCAAACTATACGATTGTTGCTGCTGAAGGAATCTATGCACGCAAATATATCGCTAAAAATGATGACCTGTCAGACGCTTCGATTGTGACACGTACCTTCAAACCAGGTGAAACCTTTAACTACAAACTCACCATTAAAAATAATACGGATAAGGCAGTAGAAGACGGAGTCGTCTATGATGTCCTACCAAAAGTAAAAGACGTTAACACACTAGACGGATCTGGTCGGATGACAGAATACACGGTCAGCCTTCGTGGACCAGTGACAGCTCCAGAAGGATGGACGGTCTACTATACAACTGATACAGGCGTTACGACAGATACCATGGCGCAAGCTGCTGACAAGGATATCTGGACGACAGCTGTGACTGATTACAGTCAAGTAACAGGAATCAAGTTAGTTGCAAATGCTGGTACTACGATTCCTGCGCGTGGAGAAGCAAGCTTTGGTGTCCCAGTTGTAAATCCAAGTGAATTAACCGATGAAGTCAAGGCCTTGATGCAAAAACGCACCAAAGATAATGAAGACAACGGCGGTCGTTCTGGTCTTGTTCAAGCCCATAACCAGTTTGGTTACAAGGCGAAAGGTCACGAAGGAAATCGTGAGTCTAATACCGTAACTGCACAAATCTTCTCGGCTGCTTTCCACGTCAAGAAGGTGGACAAGGATGATCCTAAGAAAGTTCTTGAAGGTGCTGAATTTACCTTGACTGATGCAAATGGAGCGGTTGTTGCGACGGCAATTTCTGATAAAAAAGGGGAACTTTCCTTTAACACCTTAACAGAAGGAACCTATACGCTAAAAGAAACCAAAGCACCTGAAAACTATAAGTTGGATGAAACAGAACATGCCGTGGTTGTTACCTATGATGCGGACAAACAAATCTACCACGTCACGGTGGATGGAAAATCAGTCGGATCAAAAGCAGTCCCAGTTGAGATCGCTAATGAAGCAGATATCAAGTATCTCGATCTTGAAGCTTCAAAAGTTTGGGATGACCAAGACAACCAAGAAGGGCTTCGCCCAGCAAGTGTGGAATTCCAACTCTATAAGAATGGCAAAGCTCAAGGAAAACCAGTCACGGTTTCAGCCGCAACAGACTGGAAAGCTCACTTTACGAATCTTCCAGATAAAGACAGTGACGGCAAGCTCAATACCTACACTGTTAAAGAAGTGAAAGTTCCGACTCATTATACGGTCGATACAGAAGAAGCCAGCTTCACAGATGGAAAAGCCACCATCACCAACAAGCGCACTCCTGAGACCACGACGGTAACAGTCAAGAAAGTCTGGGATGATGCTCAAAACCAAGATGGTCTTCGCCCATCTACCATCAAAGTTCACCTTTTGGCAAATGGAACAGAGGTGCAAGCACTTGACCTGACTGGTGAAGGAGATGAATGGACTCATACCTTCACAGACCTACCCGTCTATAAAGACGGTCAAAAAGTTGTCTACACAGTGACAGAAGACAAAGTGGACAATTACACTACTAAGATTGATGGAACTACGATTACCAATACTTACAAACCAGGTAAGACAAGCCTTACTGTTACGAAAAACTGGAAGGATGCCAATAACCAAGATGGCCTTCGTCCAAAAACAATCAAGGTTCAATTGTATGCTGGTGATCAAAAGGTTGGTAAGGCGGTTGAATTGTCAGCAGATAACAAATGGACCCATACCTTCTCAAACCTAGACGAGAAGAAAGCTGGCCAAGTTATCAACTATACAGTAAAAGAAATCGATGTTCCAGAAGGCTACACACAAGCTGTCGAAGCAACTAACCCAGGTCAAGTAGTCGTGACCAACACGCACGAACCAGAAAAGACCAAAGTAGAAGTGAGCAAGAAGTGGGAAGATGGAGACGACCAAGATGGTCTCCGTCCAGCCAGCATTCAAGTTCAATTATACAAAGATGGTCTTGCGACGGATCAAGTAGTAGAACTTTCAGCTGCGAATGACTGGAAAGGTGCATTTGAAAACCTTGATGCCAAGGCAGCCGGAAAAGCAATTGCATATACAGTCAAAGAAGTAACTGTCCCAGATGGTTACAAAGTAACGGTAAATGATAAGGACAAGGCCAATGTTGTCTTGACCAATACGCATGAACCAGCTTTGACAGAGATGAAAGTCACGAAGAAATGGGAAGATGCCAACAACCAAGATGGTCTTCGTCCAAAATCCATTAAGGTTCAACTCTATGCTGGGGATGAAAAAGTAGGAGACCCAGTTGAATTGTCAGCGGACAATCAATGGACTCATACCTTTAGCAAATTAGCTGAAAAGAAAGCTGGCCAAGCGATCAGCTACCGTGTGGAAGAAGTCTCTGTTCCTGAAGGCTACCAAGTCACTGCTGATACCTCTGATGCTGCTCACACGATCTTGACCAATACGCATACTCCTGCGGTGATCGATATTCCAGTGACCAAGATCTGGAATGACCAAGACAATCAAGATGGTCTTCGTCCAGCAAGTATCGTGGTGAATCTTCTTGCCAATGGTGAAAAAGTTGCTCAAAAAGAACTCACGAATGCGACAGATTGGAAAGAAAGCTTCACAGGTCTACCAAAATTCAAGGATGGAAAAGAAATCGTCTATACTCTTCAAGAAGAGAAGGTAGCTGAATATACGACTACAATTGATCAGGCTGCTTATACCATTACCAATACCCATGCACCTGGTAAGACAAGCGTCACGGTCACTAAGAAGTGGGATGATGAGAATGACAAGGATGGAATTCGTCCGAAGAGTATTCGCGTTCAACTCTATGCCAATGATCAAAAAGTCGGTCAAGAAGTAGAATTGTCAGCTGAAAACAAGTGGACCCATACCTTTGCAGATTTAGATGAAAAAGCAAATGGAAACACCATCACTTATACAGTGAGAGAAGTCAGTGTTCCAAAGGGCTATGAAGCTCGTAACGACGAGGATGGTAAAGGAAATGTTGTGATTACTAACAAGCATGTTCCAAAAGAAACTCCAAAACAACCAACTCCTCCAAGTTCATCTGAACCAAAGAAACCGGGTCAACCTGAACCTAAAAAACCAAGCCAACCAGAGCCGAAGAAACCAGGCAAAATCTTAGGATTCTTACCAAATACAGGTACGACCATCTCTATTATTAGCTTAGTTTTAGCCTTTGTCTTGGCAAGCATTGCAGCTTATATTTTGAAGAAAAAGAAAAAATAAGCTAGTGCTTCCTTTATAAAATGAAACAAACACCAGAAATGGTGTTTGTTTTTTATAGTGGCCTCTTATAATTGTTTAGCGATCGTTCTCATGGGCGCTCGCTCTATTTTTCAATTCCCGAACGTTTTCAAGAAAACTTCAGAAAATTCTTGACTTCTGATGAAATAGGCGTATGATTAGTTGTGAACTGTTGAACAATCCTTTTCAAGAGAAACCCTGATGTCGACTAAGGGATCTGTGAAAGGTGAAGCGGTTCAAATCAAAAATCTATAGAGCGTTGCGTCCGAAAGTCTAAACAGACACGGCTCTTTAAAAACAAAAGGAGAAGATTATGAAAACAGAACCGATTCATCGTACCAGTATGTGGAAATTTAAGTTAAGTGCTGCCACCATGACTTTGATTCCCGCTGCCGTGGGGATTAACTATGTTGCCAAAGCCTTGGCGGAGGGGTTAAAGTTGCCCGTTTGGCTGGGGTCTTTGGGAACCTTTCTTGCCAGCATGTTGGCTGGGCCGGTTGCCGGTGCCATCAGTGGTTTCATCAACAACGTGATCTATGGGCTGACCTTATCGCCAATTTCAACCGTGTATGCGATTACCAGCATCGGAATTGGGATTACTGTCGGAGTTTTGCACGCCAATGGGTGGTTCTTGTCAGCGCGACGAGTATTTGTTTCTGCTATTATTATTGCCATCGTTTCAGCTGTCATTTCAACGCCACTCAACGTCATCTTTTGGGGTGGTCAGACCGGTATCGCTTGGGGTGACTCATTGTTTGCGGTAATGGTCGCCAATCATGCACCAGTGTGGCTGGCCTCATTTATCGATGAGTTTGTCTTGGATATTTTGGATAAAGTCTGCGTGGCCTACCTGGCATTCTTCATCTATCGTCAGCTGCCGAAGCGGATGGTGCACTTCTTTAGCGGTGATAAATGATGACTGATCAAACATTGATTTCTGGAGCGCCACGGGTCAAGCTCAAGTGGTACCAGGTGATCGATCCGATTACTAAGCTCTTGTTCATCTTGGACATGACGTTGTTGAGCTTTGCCAGTATGAATTTATTGCTTCAGGCCGGATTAATTCTTGTCGCAACACTGCTATTGTTATTTTCCAAATTGAGTTCTACCATCTTTAAGGCGCTGGGATTCAGCCTGTTTCTGATTTGCACCATGCTGATCATCCAAGGGTTATTTTACAGTCGGAATCAAACTGTGCTGTTTTCTGTGCTTGGGGTGTCGTTCTACAAAGAAGGCCTGATTTACGCTACCACTCTGGGTTGTCGAGTATTGGTGATTATTTTGACCAGTGGCTTTTTTATGGTGACCACGAGTATTTCAGAAAACGCGGCCTATTTGGAACTGTCCGGATTGTCTTATAAAACCGTCTACGTTCTGATGTCGGTGTGTTATATTTTGCCGGAAATGATGCGCAATATGCGGAAAATCCAGCAGGCACAAAAAGTTCGCGGAACCAATCCGCAAAAAACGTTGATTCAGAAATTAAAGTCAGTCCTGCCGGTTCTAATTCCATTGGTGATTAAGACCTTGGATCAATCGATGGCGCGGTCGATTTCTCTCCAACTGAGAGGTTTTGATAATCCCAACCGGACTGTCAGAACCTCCCAGCGCGTGTATCGCCTGTCGCGGACGCTGCACATTGGTCTGACTGGATTGGCAATTTTATTGATTGGGTGGAAGATATGGACGAAGATAAACGGATTGTAATTGAAAATTTGACCACCCGTTATCCGGGTACTGAGCAACCACAACTGCGTCAGATTAACGCGGAGGTTCATACCGGCCAGGTGGTTGGGATTATCGGGAATAGCCACTCCGGCAAATCGACTTTGTGCCGTGTGCTGGCAGGGGTCATTCCCAA
>JAQCUL010000014.1:11389-42851 GCA_027685415.1 Streptococcaceae bacterium AF13-5-6.0 | reverse complement strand
CCATTTGGTGCAACAACATTACGAATAACTGCATCAAACGTGCCTGTTTCAACATTATTGTTCTCAATCGTTAACGTACCACTTGGTTTAATTTGATTAATTTGTTTAACTTCTGTAACTGTCTCTGTCACATAACTTCGACGATTGTTTGCATCGATAAAATGTACATGGACATTATATTTACCTGTGTCGTTCTTATGATCACTCGCTTTGATCGTTGCACGGTAGCTGCCGTCACTTTGACGAACCGCTTTATGCCATACTAGATCATCCTGCCAGTTCTTGTCGGACCATGTTGGAACCAAGACTTCTTTCAAGCCATTTGGAGCTACTACATTGCGAATAACTGCATCAAAGGTTCCTGTTTCAACATTATTATTTTCAATCGTCAACGTGCCACTTGGTTTTAAATCCTCTGGACGTTTTCCAATGTAAACATTTGTCGTTGTTCCACCCACACCCGTCATTTGTCCATTGTTCTGAACATAGTAAAGATGGACATTGTAAAGACCGGTTGAGTTTTTATGGTCCGCTGCTTTTACATTGACGGTATAGGTCCCATTTGCTTGACGATTGGCTGTATACCAAACAAGGTCATCTTGACCACCTGTTTCTGACCAGATCGGTACAGAAACGGTTCGAACTCCATTTGGTGCCTTAACATTTGAGATGACAACGTCAAAGCGACCCGCCATGGTGTCGTTATTGACAATGTCAATTTTCCCACTTAATCTGCCTTCTGTTGGGTCAGCTGCAGGTTTTGCGTTCGCTGTAAAGCGACCGGTATAGTCTACACTGTGGTCAAAGAGATGCTTTCCTGGAAGCAATTCTGCTTGAGAAGAGAATTGCCAAGCACCTGCTTTGCCGTTGTAACGTAAACTCTTAGCATCTTCAACAGATAATTTCGGAGCGGGATATTGAGCAACCCAGAAATTCTGAATCCCAAATTGAGCAGTGTTGACAGGACCTTTCTTGCGAAGGTTGTTTTCATCCAACCAGCTGGCACTGGTATAGAACATCAAGTTGGTGTAGCCATTTTTACGCATTTCGTCCGCCCAAGCTTGGGTGTTGCGGTTAATGTTTGGCTGCATCTTGGCATCCTCAAAGTCATTGACCATGAGGGTGTTCTTTGGAAGACTCAAGCGTTGCGCCTCTGCAATGTAGAATCGCGCTTCTGCACGCGCCGCTTCCTCGGAAGTATAGCGTGAGAAGTGGTAGGTCGATACTTGCAGCCCCGCAGCTTGTGCATTACGAATTTGGTTCTCCGCATTCGGGTTCTTGTACCAAGTGTCTTCTGTCAATTTGACAACGACACCGCCTACGCCTTTATTAGCTAGGGTACGGTAGTCTCCAATACTAATGTCTCCGTTATGGCTACTCACATCAACGAATGATTTTGGCTGAACCGCCACATCTGTTGAACGACCAGCTGGAGCGTGAGCGCCTGTGTTAAAGAAGGTCGTGCTTCCTGTATTAGACTGAAGAGGTGTTTCTTCTTTCTCAGTAGTCGATGCTTCTGCGGCTTTCTCAACAGATGGGGTTCCACTTTCTGAAGCCGCGGCCTTGCTCGCAGGTGCTACAGGCTGTTCGGTCACATTTGCTGGTGCTGCATAGTTGCTTACGACAGGTGCTACCGACTTTTCAGCAACGGCTACTTCTGGCGCTTTTTCAGCTTGGACTTGGTTGCCTTCAGTAGTAGCGGCCTCGTTTGAAACCAGCTCATCTGCACGGACTCCCTGAGCAGATACAGCCATCAAGACTGCCGCTCCGGCATAAAAAATAAGATCTTTCTTTTTCATATAAACTTCCCTTTATACAAATTTTATACGTTAATCATTTTACCACACGGTTTCAGCGATGAAAAGTTTTATAAGGCAAATTTTAAAAATTAGTGATATTTTTTTGAAAAACTAAAAAAAGAAGTCTGTCTGACTTCTTTTGATCTTATGATAAATGCTTTAAGGCTGTCTTTAAGTAGTGACCATCTCGGATTTCCTGGCCAACACGCTTGGCATTGTCCACCAAGTCTTTGTAATCAGCATCTGAAAGATTGTCGATGGTCTCCTTCAAGTCATGAAGAGACTCTACTGCAATCCCACAGCCCTTCTCAAGAACAAAGTGAGACAAGGCTGACTGTTTCCAAACGACAAGCGGGAAGCTCGATGCTAGATAAAGCGACGCCTTGTGAGAGTTGTTGTAGCGAAGGTACTCACCAAAAACACCACTACAGGTTTCCGCACTATCCCCATCCCAGACCAGTCCAAAACCACCCTCAAGGGCTGCAGGAAGCTCATCCGGTAGGAAGGAGCCAAAGTAGGTCTCATTCTCTAGAGCTCTACTCTCATCAAAACCAACACCATAGAGGTTATAGGCAGGTTCTGCAGGAAGGGCATAGAGATAACCAGCTTTTTCCTGGGCCAAATTACCTGCCACAATCATCGGCTGGTCTTTTGTTTGCCCACTCTTCTCTTGAAAATCTGGAATCAAATAGTCGAAAATACCAAGGCTAATAATCTTATCTTTCGCAATCCCTTTATCCACCAAAACAGATTTCATAATTGGATTGTGGGCGATGATACCATCAGCTGCAGCAAGAAGACCTGATTCTTGAATCTTCATACGAATTCTATGTTTCAAAGGAACAGCTTGACCATTCATGAAACGAAGAGCATCTAAGTCATGGATAATGAAATAGATCTTCACTCCTCTTTTTCTTGCTTTTTTTACAAGAGAGGTAGTGAAAAAACTATGGTGTAGCATTGGAAATTGAATCAAGAGCTCATCACCTTCATTCAACTGCTTTAGGGAACGACTGAAGGCTTTCGCCTTATGTAATTGAGCTTTTGCTGTACTCATCTCATACCAATTGTCTACTGAAAGGATAAGAGCTTTAAATCCTTGACTTTTTACAATAGATTCAACATCATTACGAGCCTTATTTCCTGCATTTTTAGCGTTATTGTCATGAAGAAATTCTTCTTTTAAGTAGTATTTCATAGATTATGGTTTCTTTCAATCAAACTCATTTGCTACGACTTCTAGAGCACGCTCAATGACCACATGCATATCGTAGTATTTATAGTCTGCTAGTCGCCCACAGAAGATGACTTTGTCATTTTGGGCTGCTTCTTCTTGGTACTTGGCAAACATAGCATTGTTTTTAGCATCATTGATTGGATAGTAAGGTTCATCTCCACGTTTCCAATCTGCTGGATATTCACGGGTGATGACAGTCTTAGGCTGCGTACCATACTCGAAGTGCTTGTGCTCAATGATACGAGTATAAGGAATCTCACGCTCTGTATAGTTAACTACTGCGTTGCCTTGATGGTTTTCTTCATCCAAGACTTCGTGTTCAAAACGCAAACTGCGATACTCCAACTCTCCGTGTTTATAGTCAAAGTACTGGTCAATCATGCCTGTAAAGACAACCTTTTCAGCTGCAGCTTCAAGCTCTTCACGATTAGCAAAGAAATCAACACCAAGTTCCACTTCCACATCGCCCAGCATATTTTCGATGATGACGTTGTAACCGCCAATTGGAATCCCTTGGTAACGGTCGTTAAAGTAGTTGTTATTAAAGGTCAAACGAACTGGAAGACGTCTGATGATAAAGGGTGGAAGGTCCGTGGCAGAACGTCCCCACTGCTTTTCAGTGTAGCCCTTAATCAACTTTTCGTAGATATCTGGACCGATCAACTTGATGGCTTGTTCTTCCAAGTTCTTCGGCTCAACATCTTTCATGTCAGCTGTCTGCTCGGCAATCTTATCCTTAACCTCTTGAGGAGTCTTGGTTCCCCACATAGCATAAAAAGTATTCATGTTAAAGGGAAGATTGTAGAGGCTCCCCTTGTAGTTAGCCACTGGTGAGTTGATATAGTTATTAAACTCAGCAAACTGGTTGACATAGTCCCAAACTTTTTTGTTGGAAGTATGGAAAATGTGGGCACCGTACTTGTGAACATTGATTCCTTCAATATTTTCACAGTAGATATTTCCACCGATGTGATCCCGCTTGTCAATCACTTTTACTTTTTTACCACGTTTTGTTGCTTCGTGTGCGAAGATTGCTCCAGACAAACCTGCACCAACAATCAGATAATCATACATCATAAACTCCTTTTTATAACTTAACTATTCGATTAATATAAGGGATTTTCATTAATATCATAATAATTATAAAACTGATAATTAATGTAAAAATAGGGAAAAATAAGTATACACCTACTATGTTAAATCCTATCAACTTTTGCCATATTTTCATAACATAGGTATGTATAATAAATACCCCCATCGTTTGGACTGATAACAAGTAGATCATTCTATATTTAGAAGCATCAATAGTTAGCGTCAATAAGGTAAGAAATAGTCCTAAACTAATTACTTTCACCAAAAGATTGTCATAAAAATATTCAGCAAAAAGATTATGATAAGTATTTTTTGCTATGAAAAATAATATTATCGGTGAAATCAATAACAAAAGTATGCTAACAATTTTCATCCATCCCTTAAAGATTGATTTTAAATTATCTATATCGAATTGTGCTACAAGGCCACCTAAAATATAGTAAAAGAACCAAGTCCATAATCTAAACGTTTGAATAACATAAGTTTGCACCGGCATTTGAAGCAAAAAATTTACCAATTCAAAAATCAAACCAATAACGACTAATAAAGATAGAATATATAGATAACTTCTTTTTGAATGTAAAAATTTTTTCAAAATTGGTAAGCATAAATAAATTAATATTAGTGATCCAAAAAACCAAAATTGGAAGAAATAACCTTTTTGTATTAAAGAAGCTGCAATCTTTTTAACTGGATTAGCTGTAAAATCTCGTTTAAAAAGCCAAATGATGAGGTTCCATGAGCACACTGTTATTAAAATCCATTTTACCTTTTCCAGTATATAAGAGTATTTTATTTCACTTTTCCCCAACAATAAATAACCATTTACCATAAAAAACAAGGGAATTGAATAAGTACCTAGATAATATAAATAAGATGAGTAATTCCATTGCCCTGTTTCCTTAAACCCTGGCATCGTAGTGTGAAGCAAAACAACTCCGATACAAGCAATTATTTTAATCAAGTCTAAGTTTATATTCCGTATTTTCTTCATTTCTAATTTTTCCCTATTATTTGTTTTAATTCTTTTACATCTACCACTTTCAGAACTAGAATAGCAAGCAGGTAAATGATTCCACCAAGCACCGCATATACGAGTACATTTAGGGTAGGGGTGAAATGTAGGAACGGTCTTACAAGTTGCAAGAGGCCATACATCAGAGCAGATGCGAACATAATTTTTGTCATCGCACCGATAATTGGAACTTCCTTGAGGTAATGACGGGTATAGTACAATTGAATCAGCCATACCAAAGATTCTGTTAAGACGGATACAATGGCTGCACCGATAAAACCAAAACGAGGCAAGAAGAGCAGGTTCAACCCGACACTGACGATAGCAGGAATGGTGGTGGATAGCATAAATTCTTTGTTCTTATCATGCGGGATAAGAATTTGAATCCCCATAATATTGGTCCATCCGATAAAGAACATACGGAAGATCATGATAGCGATGGCATAGCGAGCATCTTGGAAATCTTTTCCCAAGAAAAATTGAACAAAGTCATCGTTAACAATCAGCATGCCTGCAATGATTGGGAAAATCACCAAATTATAAACCAAAAAGGACATTTGGTGCATCTTATTGACAGCCTTGTGGTCTCCCGACGACAAGAGGCTTGACACGCGCGGAAGCATGACACTTCCTAAAGATGTCACAAGGGTCAGTAGAATATTGACCAATTTCAAGGCCTGGTCGTAAATCCCTACATCCTTTGTAGACGCGAGAGCCCCGAGCATGGTTCGATCCAAGGTGACATAGAGGGAAATCGCAATCTGCGGTAAAAAGAGCAGAATGACCGGTTTTACATGCACCCGTGCATAGGCCATATCAAAATGGGCTTTCCCAATAAATTCACGGGCAGGTAGCCACATGCTGAGCTGACCTAAGAGCTCAAAGATGGTGAGCAAGAATACATAGAGATAAAGATCATTGGCAGATTTGACAAACAAGAAGATGGAGATGACTCCAACCAGTTTGACCGTGATATTTCGAACCGTAATCTTACGAAAATCTTCCAATCCCTGAAAGAGCCAGGAGATGTCGAGTCCCTTCGAAACCAAACTGAGCCCCAAGATATAGGCCACAGGATTTTGCATCGAAGGAAGCGACAAGCACAGCAAGACATAGAGCAGGATGGAAACAAAGGTCGCACCTAACTGGAGGGTATAAATCCCCCAAAAATTCTTTCGGATCTCTTGCAGGTGCCCTGAAATCTCCTTAGTACCATAATTTGCTACCCCTAAAGTCGCTAAAAGGATAAAGTAGGTAACAATGGAGTTGAAATAGCCGTAAGTTCCTAAATCTTCAGAGCTAAATACCCGAGTGACATATGGGGTAGTGATAATCGGTAGGATAATCACCAGTAGCTGGTAGGAAAGATTATAGGCGTAATTTTTAAGAACTTTCATAAGTACAATAACTTGTTTTAGCCTTCCTTTAGATTTAACGAATGCTCTTCTTTATTCAATGTTCGTATCCTCATTCAGAATAAACAGGCGACTGATAAACAAGATTAATGGAGAATAACGAAGAACTAACATCTGAGGATCAAACATGCCATGGATAATCATAATCCCTAAGCAAGCCAGTACGATATCTTTTTGAATGGACACAAAATAACGCATCACTTTTGTCAATGCAAACAACATAAATACACTGACAATCAAGCCATCAATAACCAATAATTGAACAAAAGAGCTATCAATATAATTGTAATTACTAGTGAAATTTCCAAATATATCAAGAGTTGTAAAGGAAATTGGTTGCCCTAACCAAGATACACCAAAATTTTGAAAACCATTGACACTGAGACGCAAGCGATTATGCGTAAATTGATCGACTAAGTGAAATAAATTCCCAGATGAATAAAAACAAAAATACAAGATAATCACTAAAGCTAAAATAAAACCGTACTGCACAAGTGTCTTTGTCCAGAAATTTCCAATGATAAACTCTTTTTTAAAAATTTTAACACTCAACAAAGCATAGGTTAGTATCAAGATACTTAAGTAAAATGGACTAGATGTCGAAGTTTGTTGGTACATATAAATCGTAGCCAAGAGTAAAGCCATCAATTCAATGTATGTAATTTTTTTACCTCGAAACATTAGATAACTACACAAGGCAAAAAACATTCTCTGGGAAGCAAATGAAACGTAGTTAAATCCCAAACTAAAGCGATAACCACCATCTGCATTCATAAACATATTGGCAATAATACCTTTTTGACTGGCATAAATTGTCAAACAAAGTACCAAGAATGTCGCTAAAGAAAAAGTTCCTAATAATTTTCTAAAATCAATATCTCTAGCAGAGAAAACAAGGAGTAGCACATTTATATCCAACATCCCATCGCGATTTTTTGCAACTATAAACATCGCAAGAAAAAATACCGTTACTGTTAATAATTGTTTCCAATGGAATCTAAAGTAATTTAGAGTATTCGACAAGTTCAGTAACTCTTTTATCAATAATGCGAAAATCGTAAGATAAAGTAATGATCGATAAAGCGATAAAAAGCCATCTAACCGAATAAAATAAGTGGTTGTGACTAATGAAGCGACAACAACCCATACAAACAAGGTACATAAATAAATTTTTTCTGAGATAAAACGATTGTTCGTCACAATAGTCATCCAAACCTTTCAATCATGATTATAAAGTCTTATTACTAGTATCCATAAAAACCTCTCACAACTAAATAGCGAATATCCCTATTTTATCAAGGTTTGCAGTTTTTTTAAAAAAATTACTGTCAGATACATTCTGAAATGTAATAACCGTCTAACGAGAGGGTGAAGCGGAGAAGTCGCTTTTTTTAGCAATGCAATCATCTCTTGATTTCTACACAGCACCTCAACATAGTGTCGTTTTTTAGAAAGAGACATCTTTTGATTTGATATGTTCTGTATATTACTCATCAAAATACGAGCCTTTATTTGATCAATAAATTGATCATCATGGATGTCCCAGCCTGTCATCAACTGATCAACTTTTTCTAGTTCTTCCAATTGATAGCTCATCCGATAGGGATTATACTGCCCCATCGCAGAATTTGTTCTACCCGAGACATAAACATAATAACAAGTTTTTGAAAAGGAAATTGTATGAACACATTCAAATACATTTAGATTGAATCGAACATCTTCTCCTAATTCATACTGCTCAAACATTATTCGATGCTCTTCCAAGAACTCTCTACGATAAATTTTATTCCAAACAGTATACATCATGTCTGATAAAAATAATCCCGTAAAGAGAGCAATGAACTGATTCCTATCTTTTTTTCCTTCAATAGGAAGAATTTTTGCTGATCTAGTCGTTTCTGATAAGTTCTTTTCAAGAGAGTTATAGTAGCTAAATACCAATAAATCCAATTCCGAATCCAACTGATTTTCCATATTGGAAAACAGGTTTCCTACTAGATAATCATCCGCGTCTACAAAACAAATAAACTCACCTTGAGCTTTTGCCAAACCAAAGTTTCGAGCCGCACTAACACCATGGTTTTCAATATGATAAACTGAGATATTTGAGTACTCACTAGCATAAGTATCGCAAATACTGCCACTACTATCAGTAGATCCATTGTCTATCACTATAATCTCCAAGTCATCATAATTTTGAGAAATAATACTTTTCAAACAACGGTCAATATATTTCTCAACGTTATAAACAGGAATAATAACAGAGTATTTCAAACTAGACTCCTACTTTTTCAATAAATGTTGTACTCTGAATGCACCTTGCAATAAACCCAACTTATACAAAATATATTTTGTTCGATGATTCAATTTAGACAACTCCGTAAACGTGAGTTTATTTTTCTTTAACTCGTTCTTTACGTCTTTCGTTAATTCGGGATACGACTTATACAAATTTGATTTATATAGACTAGCTAAACTATGCGTCATACCATCAACAAAAAACATCTTAGCAATTGCTAATTCATTAAAATCAAGTTTCGAACGAACATCATCCGAATAATATATCTCTTTAAAGAAGCTAATCATATTTTCTAATTTTTGCTCATTCCAAGATTTGGTAATCGCATCTGGATTATCAATTAAATAGTGATAATACTTTTGATTTGTCGCATAGACCTTATTAGCCGAAAGAAAAAGTTTGTAATTAGTACCAAGATCCTCATAGTACTTTCCAATTGGAAACTGGATATTGTTCTTAGTGAATAATGCTTTGCGATATATCTTATCATTGGCAAAACCAGTAATAAAACCAAAAGAAAACATTTCTACAAGAGCTTCTTTCCCAGTTAATCGTTTAGTCTGTTTGGAATCGGATTTTATAATATCATCTTCGTTCTTTACAAATTCTCGATTGAAGGAAATAATATCATACTGATCTGATTCAATAACCTCAGCTAAATCGCTAAAGGTATTCGGTTCAATCCAATCATCTGAATCTGGGAAATAAACAAATTCTCCCTCAGCATTAGAAATACCTGTGTTACGAGCTGCAGAGAGCCCACTATTCTCCTTATGAATAACTGAAATAAAGTCATATGCTTTAACATAGTCATCACAAATTTTAGGAGAATAATCGGTACTTCCATCATCTACAAGTAAGATGTTGTAGTTCTTCCACTCTTGAACGAGGATACTCTCTATGCAACGATTTAAATATTTTTCGACATTATAAACTGGAATGACAACAGTTAAAAGTGGTTTCATATCTTCTTTACCTAATTTATTATGTTATCTTTTCCTCTACTAAGAGTATTTTTTTTATTCTTGAGTCTTTGTCTATGAATAAAATTTATAATTGGATAAACTATAGATTTTATTCTATCTTTTAGTGATTCTCTTTCCACAATCTCTCTAATTACCTATGTTTTATAATTCAAAAGTACTCTTTTCAGGTAGAAACTCATCAAATGTAGCAATGAATTCTTTCATTACTTTATCTTCATCCTGAATATTAAAGCCATCATTAATACACGTAATTTTATATTTCTTCGAAACTAAAAGCTTCCAGAAATCTGAATTTGCATCATCCAAAGAAAATAGTCTACCAATTTTTGAATCACCAATAGCATATTGTCCACTTGCGATTTGCCAATATTTAAAGAGCCAAATATTTGTGTCTGCTGGATTTCTAAATCGACTAGCGGATGTTTTTTCAAGGATGTCCTTTTCCTTCTCCCATAAAACATCAAATGTAGATTTTAAAAGAGGATAAGGAAGATGACTTTCCCAGAAGCCACAAATAAATTTACTATTTTTATAGAGTAAAGATTTTATGATTTGCTTTAAGCCCTGTTTTGGAGAAAAGAACTTCCCATTTTTCAAGACTTCTTCTTTGCTGAAATAACTTGTTATTATCTCCATATTATTAATTTGAAAGTTTCCTGTTCCAAATCGTTCAGGAATAATCGGAGATAAAGCAGTATTATACTTAGGTAGCCCTTCCTCAGAGAAAAAATCACTTGGTAAAACTGGTGCCGTTAAATACATATCATCATTAAAACAAACAAAATGTTCAGACAAATTTGGTATTTTATGAATATTACATTCAATGGCATTAGATGAAAATACAGGTAAATAGTCATTGTTTATGATTTCTTTATGATCAATAACTTCTAATTTACTATTATCTACATCTAACCAATCAGGTGTTTGATTGTCAGTTACTAAATAAACTTTATTCACCCAAGGTGCAAACTTCTCAACACCTCTAAACCAATATTTAAACGTCCCCCATTCACGGTACGCTTTATCGGAGTTCATATTATTTTCTGATGTTGTAAAAGTAGAGTCATATTTGCTCTTTTTAGCTCTCCAATTAGGATCACTCCCATCAACCCAGGTTACAACAAAATCTATCGGAAAATTCATATCACTTCCTCTTTATTTTTACTTCCTATATAACTCCGAGAAATTCCGAATATAACTTTGTAATGAAAAGAGTCCTTTTTGGCGTTTGACAGAGGCCTTGCCAAATTGCTCTCTCTTCTCGGTGTTATCAGCCAATTCTTGAATAGCTTTAGACAATTCTGCGGTCTGATTTGGTGTGGCAAGAAGGCCATTTTCGCCCTCCTTGACCATCTCACAGACACCACCATGACGGTAACCGACTACAGGTTTACCACAAGCCATGGCTTCTAGTACGACTGTTGGTAGTGGATCTGGATTGGTACTTGGCAAGACAAAGATATCAAACATATTATAGAGCTCTGTCGTCTTGCTATAATAATCGATACGTTTGATTTGTCCAGCTACTGGTGAGTCTGCAATGGCCTTTTCCAACTCATCCACGCGCCACTCTTCACCTTCAAAAGCACTCCCTGCTAGAAAGGCTACTGCTTTTGGATTGGCCTGTAAGATTGGGGTGACGGCTTCTAGGAAGTCTCCTTGACCTTTCCAGGCATTCACTCGACCAACCATTCCGATCACCAAAGCATCCTGCGCAATTCCAAACTGGTCACGAACAGCGCTAGCATCCAACACCTGATAGACAGCATTGTCAACACCATTATAGATGACTTGAACCTGGTCATCTTTGACAAAACGCGACTGCTTGACATGATTGGCTACCGCATTTGAAACTGTCACAATGGTATCCGCATAACGCCCCATCAAAAAGTTGATAAAATCTGAAATGGCTTTTGGTTTGACGATGATTTCATGCACATGCCAAATCAGAGGAAGTTTCAACTTCCGTTTGAGGTAAATTCCTTCAAGAACCGCTGTGGTGTTGTTGTGAATGAGGGTAATGCCATTCTCCTTAGCATACTGCGCAATTTGTTTGGAGTAACGGTTATAAGAGCCAAAGTACTCAAGAATTCCCTTGGGATTAAAATATTTACGGCGCAAGATGGGGTAGTCAATGACTTTAACCTTAGCTCCGACCTCTTCTAAAGCACTCACTAATACACCGTCGTTGGGTAAGATGACATGAGCCTCAAAGGCATCTTTATCCAAACCCTTAATAAGCTCCAACAAAACCTTGTCAGCACCATACATTTCGGCACCAGCGTGAAGATATAAAATTTTCTGCATTTCTATCCTTTAAATACTTTCTCGTAGTCAGTAACAATTTTTTCCCAAGTAAAGGCTTCTGCAATCCGTTGACTTGATTTTTGATTGAGGTCTTCGATAGCTTGAGCGTCTAATTGTTCAGCTTGATCAATGACATGTGCCAATTGGTCTTTCTTCCAATAGAGTGCTCCATCTTCACCGACTTCACGGTTAAAGCCAACATCCAACAAGAGGTTGAGCTTAGTAGACTCAAGCGCCTCAAGAAGAGATGGATTAGTACCACCCACTTCATGACCGTGGAAGTAAGCAAAGGCATTCTCACGGATATATTTGAGCAATTCTTGATCATAAACTGTCCCGACAAACTTCACTCGAGGATCTTGATCAAATCCAGTATCTTTACGCAACTGTTCATAGAACTTGTTTTGCTCTACGTTGGTTATCAGTACAAAATCTTTTTGTGAATTTGACTGCATAAAACCACGAATCATGGCCTCATAGTTGTTTTCAGGTACAAAACGTCCCACAACAAGGTAGTAGTCTCCTTCAGTAACTTGCTTATCTGCAAACCAAGTCCGTACTTTCTCGTCCTCTTTATTCAGGATAGACTTGCTTGTATCGGTTCCATAAGCAATATAGGTCGTCTGTGGCTGATACTTAGCATAATCCTTCTGAATATAAGCTTCGATATTCTTGCTGTCACAGATCAAAAGGTCGGCATGTTTGACCATGAGTTGTTCAGAAAATTTCCAGTATTTACGAACTGGAAGACTCCACTTAGCACGAAGCCACTCATGACCATCTGGATTGACCATCAGAGTTCCTCCGATAGCCTTGATTTTCTTTTTAATCCTTGAAATAAAGGGACCAATCCGACAAGCTAAGACATAGAAGATCGGAGCCTGGTCTTTGTTTTCTTTTGCGATTTCAATGGCCTTGTTGAGGGCTGCAATATCATAAGCAATGGCACGCGCAGGACCGATATTAGGGACATCAATGTTGTAACAGATTGCACCGTTATGCTCGAAAGTATCTGCAGTAATCCCTGATTTGGCTGAGTTCTCCCGCATACAAGCTACATAATACTGGATATTTTTATCTTGTTGGAATTCCGTCAACTTCTCAACAAAGGTCTCAAAACCACCATATTTTGCTGGAATCCCTTTGGAACCAACGATATAAATTGATTGTGTCATTTTTCTCCTAACATGGAAAGGACGAAGTAGGCATTTTCCTACTTCGCTCCTTCTTTTCTAAGTACAACCTTCACGGTCTTGAGCAGGATCTGAATATCTCTCCAGATCGTCCAACCATCCATATACGCAACGTCGAGTTTGACCACTTCGTCAAAATCTGTAATCTCACTGCGTCCGCTCACTTGCCAAAGGCCTGTAATCCCTGGCTTGAAACTGAGTCGGCGTTTTTGGGCTGGCGTATAGTCTTGGTATTCGTCTACCGTTGGAGGACGAGTTCCGACTAGACTCATATCACCGATCAGAACATTGTAAAATTGTGGCAATTCATCAAGACTGGTCTTACGAATAAAGCGTCCGATTGGTGTGACCCGTGGATCGTTTTCCATCTTAAACATCCCACCTGTCATGGTATTTTGATCCATGAGATCTTTTTTAATCTCTTCAGCATCCACGCGCATGGAGCGGAATTTATAGAAGTTGAAATACCGTCCGTTCTTTCCGACCCTCTTCTGTACAAAGAAGGCAGGGCCGCCATCTTTACGGATTAGAGGGACCAAAACAATACTTACCAGTCCACAAATCAAGAGTCCAAAGAGAGCTCCTACAATGTCCAAGAGACGTTTAGCAAAGACGTGACTTGGTTTATAGAAATTGGTTGAGAAAGTAACGACACTTAGTCCCCCGACTTCTCGAACGCGTTTATTGCCCAAGGAAGCAAAGTTAAAGGCATTAAGATTGACCGATACATCGATCCCCATACTCTCAAACTCCGAGACGAAGTCACTAATATTGTAGTCCTCACTTGGCAGATTGATAAACACTTCATCTACCACTTCCTTGGTCACAAAGTTCATCATTTGATCCGGCTGCACCACCCGTACACCCGAATGGGTGAAATCCGTATCATCCATGACAGTGACACCGATCAATTCCCCATGATAGAGGCTGGGCGAATGCAGAATATCAAATACCTTTTCCATCCGACTGGTCGCTGTGATCAAGAAAATCTTTCGCGAACTTTTCCGCCGTGGCGAAACAGACTTCCGGTATCTCTTGAGCAAGAGATCCATGATATAGACAGAAAACGTGTTAAAAAGAAAGAAGTAGATCATCCCCCGACGAGAAATGGAAAAGACCCCGTCGAGCATAAAAGAGGTAAAGGTGATCCCAACAGCGAAAAATACATTGTATTTCAAGACCTGAAAGAGCTCATCTAGATAGCCTCTGCTATAAAAACGATAGGCAATATTGCTAATGTAAAAGGCTACAAAATGCAAGAGATAGAGAATCGCAATTGTCTGCGATGTGTATTCTGCATCCTTAAAAAGACTCACAATGTAAGCTGAAAATAGGACAGCCAAACTTTGAAAGAGAACAATATTTAGTTTTTCCAGTTCAATTCTTTCTTCTCCCATTTTCCCTCAATCCTATTCTTTACTTTTTCCCGTACTCTCCGTAAGATCCATATCCACCGTATGAACCATACTCAGCAGCTTTAATGTTAAATTTATTAAGCACCACTCCTAAGAAAGGTGTGCCTGTTTGTTCTAATTGGTCCTTGGCCTTTTGGACAGCCTTGCGTCCATTGGCACCAGATTCCGTGATCAAGACAGTTCCATCACAGCGTTGGGCGATAATCGCCGCATCGATCACGACCCCAATTGGAGGCGTATCGACAATGATGTAGTCAAAATGCTCACGCAAGGCATCCATCATCACAGTGAAGTTCTTGCTTTGCAAGAGACCTGTTGGGTTTGGTGCGACCTGTCCAGACTCGATGATATCCAAGTTTGGGAAATCAGTCGCATACAAGATTTGATCCAGTTGGCTACGGCCAGATAAGAAGTCGGTCAAGCCTTGGATCTTATCCCGACTACGGAAAATCCCTGTCATGACAGAGTTCCGGATATCACAGTCGACCAAGAGGGTCTTGTAACCCGCACGCGCAAAGGCAACGGCCAAGTTGGTTGAAGTGGTTGATTTCCCTTCATTTTCTTGAACAGATGAGATGGCGATGACTTTTAAGTCCACCCCACTCAATTGGATATTTGTCGCAAGGGCATTGAAGTACTCTTCTGCCTTCCGAATTTCTTGTAATTTGTTTTTTGAAATTTCTAACGTATTCATGCGATCCCCAGTCTACAGTTTCTTAATATCTGGCACAATACCAAGCAAGGTTAAGCCCATCAGCTCTTCGATATCTTCTGGTCTCTTAACACGATCGTCCAAGACTTCTACTACGACCATGAGAACCACCATGAGGCCTGCTCCAGCAATAAAACCAAGAAGGACATTGCGTCGGATATTTGGTGAAGAAGGTGATTGAGGCACTTCTGCTTCATCCAAGGTCGTAACATCTGATACCTTGGTCACAGCAATGATCTTTTCAGCTGCTACATTCCGAAGGCCATTGGCAATACGAGCCGCTTCTTTTGGATTTCCATCCTTAGCCGTGATCGAAAGGATACGAGTATCTGTTGGAACGGATACACTGATCTTTTTCGACAACTCAGCAGGTGTCATATCGAGTTTCAATTCTTCGATGGCTTGGCTCAAGACATTTTGAGAAAGAATGATTTCACGGTAGTCCTTAACCAAGTAAGAACCAGCCTGCAAATCAGAGTTTGTCAAGGCATTGTTGTCTTGGTTTTGACGACTGACCACGTAGATCCGGCTAGTACTTTGGTACTCTTTCTTGGCTAAAAAGGCACTGTAGCCAAATGCTGCAATGGCAAAGACAAGAGCGACCAAAACGATCGAAAACTTACGTTTCCATAGAGTCTTCAGCATAGCGAAAACATCAATTTCCACTGCTTGATTTTCTTGATTGTTCATTTCCTAATTACTCCTTCATGTGGATCTCTCCACCTGTTTCCTGGTTAGATTAATTCATCCGCTAACAAGAGTTCTTGATTGCTGACAAAGAGAGCTTGTGCTCGTCGTTCTCCGTATTCTTCCTTGATCAAGCGATAGGCTTCTGCCATATAAGGCGGTCGTTTATCCACATTGTGCATATCACTGGCAACAAAGTGCACCAAGTCTTTTTCTAAGAAGTACCGAGCTCGTTTTTTGAGTTGTTTTTGTTCATCCCCAAAGAGGCGAGGCTTGAGAACACTGGAACTATTGATCTGCATGTAGCAGCCCATGTCAATCATCTCTTGCACGCGCTCCTCATTTTTCTCCAAGCACTTGTAGCGCTCGATATGGGCCACCACCGGTGTCACACCTAGATGGAGCAAACGGTCCAAGGCGGTATGAATCTCCTTGTAAGGTGTTCCCATGCTGAATTCAATCAGCGCAAAGCGCGTCTCAGCTAAACGTGGAATGATCTTTTCTTCCAGTTTTTTCAAGACATCATTCGTAAAGTAGATCTCTGCCCCGTAATGAATCGTTAAATCTGGCGCGACCTCTGCCGCAATTTTTTTCACTTCTTGAAAATTTTCAGAAATCTTTTCTTCGGGAGTTTCAAACATCCCCTTACGACGATGAGAAGTGGAGATAATGGTCCGCACCCCTTGGCGATAGCTTTCTTCCAATAAGGCACGCGTATCTTCTCTTGTCTTTGGTCCATCATCCACATCAAAGACGATGTGCGAGTGGATATCAATCATTTTTCTTTTCCTTCCATTACTTTTTGAATGGTTTCCTTGGCCTTGGTCAAGCTAGCTTGATCCAACTCCATAACATAGAGGTTGTAACCAGGCATAGCATAAGACGGCAAGTCATTTCGTCCTTGACCGGTAATCGCTTGAGAAGTCACCTCATAAGAACCACCCGTTTCTAACTGGGTATTGATCAAGTTCATCATAGTCGGCAACTGCATATTGGTTTGGACAGAATCTTGGAGGTTTCCGATAATCTCATTGTAGTTGCTTAAGACCTTGGTAGAAGTCAACTTTTTGATAATAGCCGCGATGACTTTTTCTTGGTTTTTCCCACGGTCATTGTCACCACCTTGAAGAGAGTAGCGTTCTCGGACAAAACCGAGAGCTTGCTCTGAGTTCAAATGAACCTTTCCAACTGGGAAATGGAACTTGCCATGAAGGCTCGTGAATTCTTGGTCATTTTCCACATCGATTCCCCCTAGAAGGTCAATCAACTTGAGGAAGGAAGTGAAATTGAGACGAACGTAGTAGTTGAGCTTGATATCATAGAGATTCTCAAGGGTATGGATCGAAGCATCCACTCCGTAGATCCCCGCGTGGGTCAACTTATCATTTTGGTTGTTACCACCATCTGCAATCGGTACATAGGCATCCCGTGGTGTTGTTGTCAATAGGACTTGCTTGGTTTTCCGATTGACCGTCATGATGATATTGACATCTGAACGAGAAACCGATGTTACTGGGCCATAGGTATCGATCCCGCTGACATAGATGTTAAAGACATCCGCATCGGCAGATACCTTGCTCGTCGCTGCCACTTCTTTTCGGATCTTGTAGGAATAGATTTTCTTCAACTTCTTCGCATAGTCCGCATCTTCAGCGGCAATGGTATCCTCAAAGGTACTGTTGAGGACCATAGCAGAAGCATTCCCTTCTTGCAGGCTCTTATAGGCATCTAGATAAGTCGGTGCATCCACTACAGAAATTTCCTGACCCTTGGTCTTTTTGATGTTGTCCAAGAGGGCAGTAAGATTAGCTTCGTTATTGTTGCCCTTTGGTGCTACCACTTCCTTGATTTCTTTGATATCTTTGATGTCACTGTCTTTCTTGACATAGACAGCCATCTCAAACTCTGTATAGTTAGAGTGGCCATTGACATTACTGGTCAGATTCAGCAGCTGTTGACTAGCAAACAAAACTCCTGAACTAGTCAATAAGCCGACAAGAAGCAGTACCAAAGTTGTCTTTTTGGCCTGATTTTTGATCACAAACCAAGCTGACAAGAGCAAGAGAACAGTTAATAGTGCAATCACGAGAACATTGACATAGCGAAAAGCCAAGATGTTATTGGCCAACATGGTATAGGTCGCCCAACTTGCAGTCATAAGCAAAAAAATAAGCAATACGGAATTAATGATTCGCAATTGCCCCCACTTATGTTCTGAACGACGACTCCGTCTCCTTTGTGACATAAATACCTCCAATTAGTCCTAATCATATTTATTGTAACATATTTTTAGCAAAAAATGCATTAATTATCACTTTTTTGTCCATTATGTACATTTAAAAAGTAAGCGTTTTCTGAAATGGGTGAAACCCCTTGTATACTTATGCAGAGAATCCAAAAAAACCGGGTGAAAAACCCGGTTCAGATTGAAGATCCTACAAAAGATCATCCCGTTTGACCTGCTCAAAGCTTTCCTCGCCGTCATTGAGCTTGTCCCAGATGACAACCTTTCCTTCTTTCAATGATTTTTGAACATCAATGATCCGCTGGTTAGAAGAGCCTCGGAACTGCAACATGAGGTTGCGTTTGCTTTTATCATACCGTCCATCGACCAGGATATCAATCAGCGACAAGAGCTCCAGTTTATCAGGCGTTTCTAACATCATTTCTTCCCAAGTGTAGCCGGTCCAAGACCAAATGTCTTTGTCGGGCAACTCTTTCCGAATGCGTTTAACGAGAGGCAAAAGAATTCCAGTATTCAGGAATGGCTCTCCACCAAGCAGGGTCAAGCCCTGGACATAGGGTTGGGCCAGATCAGCCATGATCTGCTCTTCTAACTCTTTGGTATAGGGAATACCTGCATTGAAAGACCAGGTCGCTACATTGTAACAGCCCTCACAGTGAAACATGCAGCCGGCCACATAAAGGGAATTGCGCACCCCTTCGCCATCGACAAAGTTAAAAGCCTTGTAGTCGATGATGCGCCCTTGACTCAGCTCCTCACTCTTCCATTCGCCTGGTTTAGGTGTATTCCATGTCATCCTTCTACTCCACTTCTATCCAATAACGCTCCGTTCCATTTCGAACATCTTCAAATTGGCCGCCATTAGCTAAGATAACCGCTCGACTGGCAGGATTTTCCGTGCTACAAGTCACCAGAGCACGATGGATGTTCTTTTCTTTAGCTACTTGCAGACCTTGATGGAGAGCTTCCTTGGCATAACCCTTACCTCTTTCAGAAGGACGGATGGAATAGCCAATATGACCAGCATAATTCAGCAATCCCTCATTTAGTCTCAACCGTAAATTTAAAAAACCTAAAGCATGACCTGATTCATCAAACAATACGAACTGAATTGATGGAACGCGATTTTCAGGCAAGTTTATTCCCATTTCTTTATTAAGGTTAGTTTCTAGCCACTCCTCATAATCAAAGTTCTCAGCATCCCAAAAGCCGCCATCATGGGCTGACTGGCTCTGTTCAAACTCTGCCGTCATCTCTAAAACTGTTTCTTTATCTTCTAATCTTGGTCTACGTAGTTCCATCTTTACCTCCCCCCATACGAGAAAAGCGAGAGCGGACTCTCACTTTTTCTTATTTTTATTTAAAAATTGTTCTCTCAGGCTGGCTACTCGGTCTTTTTTATTGATTCCACCCTTTGAATGCTTTTCGTGGAATCGTTGAACCTGAGCCTTGCCCTTATCATCTAATTGGTATTTTCCCATAATATCCTTTTCTAATCTGTCACTTGGTGACCTGCTGATTTGATCGTGGATCCATTCATGTGTTTGACCCGTGCAGCGATTTCCTTATGACGGCCATTGACCATGGGACGAGCTTGAGGGTTTCCTAGATAACCACAGGTCCGTTTGACCACATCAACCGTTTTCGGATCGCTATTGCCGCAGTTTGGACAAGCAAATCCGCGCTCAGTCGGCGTGAAATCTCCTTCAAAATCACACTTGTAACAACGGTCAATCGGTGTATTGGTTCCGAGATAACCGACCCGATCATAAGCATAATCCCAAACTGCTTCAAGAGCTTTTGGATTTTGTTGGAGCACAGGGTATTCACAATAGTGGATAAAGCCACCAGAAGCTCCAGCTTCAGGATAAACTTTCTCAAAATCCAACTTCTCAAATGGCGTTGGGTTCTTACGAACATCGTAGTGGAAACTATTGGTGTAGTATTCCTTGTCTGTGATATCCGGAACCTTACCAAATTTCTCCGTATCCAGGCGACAGAAGCGGTCTGTCAAGCTTTCTGACGGTGTCGAATAGATAGAGAAGTGGTAATCATACTGGTCAGACCATTCTTCCACGCGCGCTTTCATATCCTTGATGATATCAATCGTGAATTGTTTGGCTTCTGGATTGTGTTCCCAATTTGGACCATAAAAGACGGTTGCGACTTCATAGAGTCCGATATAGCCAAGAGAAACAGTTGCTCTACGATGACGGAAGAGCTGATCTACCTGATCGTACTTGCCCAAGCGTTTCCCGAAAGCCCCATATTGGTAGAGAATCGGCGCATTAGCTGGTGTCGCTTCTTTGGTGCGTTCCACCCGGTAAACCAAGGCATCTTCAGCGATGTTCATCCGTTCATTAAAAATTTGCCAGAACTTCTCCTTGTCTCCGCCTGATTCCAAGGCAATCCGAGGTAAATTGACTGTCACAACCCCTAGATTCATCCGGCCAGAATTGACTTCCACACCATTCTCGTCCTTCCAACCTTGAAGGAAAGAACGACATCCCATCGGAACCTTGAAGGAACCTGTCAATTCTACAATCTTGTCATAAGAGAGGACATCTGGATACATGCGTTTCGTAGCACATTCCAAGGCCAATTGCTTGATATCATAGTTAGGCGTTCCAGGCTCTAGGTTGAGTCCCCGCTTGAGGGTAAAGATTAATTTTGGAAAAATGGCTGTCCGATGTTCCGATCCAAGACCCTTAATCCGAATTTCCAGAATCGCCTTTTGGATTTCCCGTTCGAAGCGATTGGTTCCAAGACCAAAACCAAGCGAAGTGAAAGGAGTTTGCCCGTTTGAAGTAAAGAGGGTATTGATCTCATATTCTAGCGATTGCATGGCATCATAGATGTCTTTTTGAGTCTTACTCCATGCATAGTCCTCTTGCTTTTCAGGAAGTACCCACTCTTTGGCATCCGCTAAGTGTTTTTGGTAGTTCTTTTCTGCATAAGGGGCCAAGACTTCATCGATCCGGTCTGCTGAACAGCCACCATACTGACTAGAGGCCACATTGGCAATAATCTGCGAGATTTGTGCCGTTGCAGTTTGGATAGACTTAGGACTTTCGACTTCTGCATTCCCGATTTTGAAGCCATTTCTGAGCATGCCTTCAAAATCGATCAAACAACAGTTGGTCATCGGTGTATAAGGGCTATAGTCCAAATCATGGTAGTGGATGTCCCCTTTTTGGTGGGCATTGGCTACGTGTTTGGGCAACATTTTAAGACCAATAGACTTACCAACGATCCCTGCCGTCAAGTCCCGTTGCGTGTTAAAGACATCACTGTCCTTATTGGCGTTTTCATTGACGACGGCTTGATCCTTATTGAGGAGTTTGCCAATCGTAAAGTTGATATCCGTCGCTTTTGAGCGCTCAAAATCCCGCTGCGTCCGATAAGTAATATAGCTCTCAGCAATCGCATATTCATTGGCTTGAAGCAATTCATGTTCAACAACGTTTTGGATCTCATAGATCTTCACGCCATTTGGAAAACGTTCCAAGATCTCTGCGATCACACGATCGACAATAGCTTCTAGTTTGGCTTCCATCACTGGAGTGAGAGAAGTCACTTCTTCTGTCGCCTTCAACAAGGCTTTATAAATTTTTTCAACATCGAATTGAACACGACGGCCATCTCGTTTTTCAACAAAAATATCCGGGGCCATTCTCAGTTTTTCTTCTCTCAAGGTGATCATACCAAACATGCCTCTCTTCATTTATTTACATACAAGTTGTATTATACCACTCCAAAAATAAAAATCAATATCTTGTGGTGAAAATTCTAAAAAACTTTCTAAAACACAAGATATTGATTTTCTCAAGAGCGTTGATAGAGTTTGAAATGATGGTATTTCTTCTCAACTAGACGATAATTTTCTTTGAGCAAATTCTTCATATTAGAGGTCAACTCTACCTGATTGTTGACCACAATATACTTAGGTTCAGACCGATCGATTTGTTGGATCACATTGGTCCGATTTTCATTAATTCCCAGATAAGATGTCGGAGTCAATAAGGCAGAAGCTGCCAAACGATCGCTATCTTGATAGAGAGTAGCTGTCGTATCCCAAGCATAAATGGTATCTTTCGACTTGGTGTGATTTTTAATGTAGCTGGCAATAGCGCTCCGTTCACTGGATTGACCAGACTGAAGCACGACATCTTGAACCACTGGATTCGCCAAGAGATAGACGAGGGCTACTAGCGGTAAGAAAACTTGGCTCGTAAAGTAAGCGGCCCAAACTTCCTTGTTTTTCTTCTTCCGACCACGACGTTCGATCCCATCGTTTTCTTCCCCATTTCGTGAGAACCAGATCGCAAACAAAGGAAGAACAAATGGCAACATCGGCAACAATTGGTAAGCGCCTTGTTCCGGAAGACCAATCGACACAATGAGGACCACCAAGCTACCTGCCCATCCCATAAAGCGGAAGATCCGGCGAGCACTGCTATTTTGCTTCGTAAAGGACATCAAAAAGGCAGAGACCAGACCGAAGGCGAGCGCCAATAGTCCATAATAAATGGCATTACTGAAGGTCTGTCCATTGCTAAAATTCAAGGCATTAAAGACATAGGTTACTTGGTTAATGGCATAGCCAAAAGTCTGATTCAAAACGGTGATATAGCCAATTGGATAAAAGACGAGTGAAAAACCAAGGAGAGCTGCTAGCAGTTGATAAAAGCCACGCGCCCATCTCTTCTGCTTGATATTAAAGGCTGTTAATCCAAGGAAGGCCAACAAATAAAACAGGGCACTGGTCATCGGATCAATCAGGAAAGCCACAGCTGCAATCGCACCATAAAGGATAAAGCCTTCATCCTTACGATGCCCAATCAAATAAGCCAAAATGAAATTCATGCTGGCAAATAGGATTGGAAGACTAAAGAGAGTCACATAAGTCCCTCCAAAACCAAGGCCTAGCACCAAGAAATAAAAGAGTAACTGGACATTCTTCGCTGTATCTTTATCAGACACCAGCAAGCGCACAACCCGATAGAGGTAAGTCCCCGCAAAGAAGAGGGCAATCGCTTGGAGGATCATCAAGATCCAATGTCCACCAGCTAAACTTCCCAACCAGTTGATTGCATAATAGAGCAGACCATTGGTTCCGTAAAAATCACCAAACGGTACTTGACCCTTGGTCATTGCCCAGCCAGCATACAAGTTTTGCGATTGTTGATTGGTTGCAAAACGGGTTAAAAATGGCACCCCGACATGCAGTAAACTAATCAAGAGACTCAACACAAAAGGAATCGCTAGGGGCACTGGACGCTTGGAGTGACGACGGATCGGCTCAACTGCCACATCTGCTTCTAGCTCTTCCGTATTCTCTTCTACCTTAGATGCTTCCGCTTTTGCCGCTTCAACTCCCGCCTTACGCGAACGACGACTCATCCGACTGAGCGTTTGCTCCGCTTCCTGTTCCGATTCTTGTGTAGGTTCTGCTACTGCTTCTGGCTTGGCATCACGAATTTCCTCTGATGCCTCCATTGCAACCGGCTCCTCCAAGACTTCTGGCTGTTGGCTATGAGTCGGCTCTTCTTCACGAAAGACTGATTTATCTAGCACTTCGCGAATTTCACGTGTATCCTGAAAACTATCTCCCACGTGAAGCCCTAACTTTTTCGAAGTCATTTCTTGCTCTTTTTCGCTCATTCTTTTTCCTTTTCTTCGCTATTCCTCTGCTCTTTCCTTTTAGAAAAAAGCCCATTATTTTCTCTAGTATACCAAATTCTGCCGACCCTGTCAGCCTCTTGCCACATAGTCCTATGGAAAAAGAGTCAGATCTCTCAGCTTCTGACTCTTTCTTCTGTATTCCCACACCTATTACAACATCGGTGCGAACAATTGCATAATTTCCTTGATTAAGCTTTGGTGCCATGTAAAGCGGAAGGTATCTTCCGTGATTTCTTGGGATACTTCAAAGATGTGGTCAAAATCCGCCCGAATCTCTTTCAGAGCAGGCGTCCGATACATCCAGACAGCATTTTCATAGTGATGGACTAAACTGCGGTAATCAAAGTTAATCGACCCTACAACCGCCATTTCATCATCGGCAAGAACTTGCTTGCTATGGACAAAACCAGGCGTGTACTCATAGATTTTCACACCTGCATCCATCAGATCCAAGTAAGCCCCACGAGTTACGATTTGGATTAATTTTTTATCTGGAATATGCGGGGTCACGATCCGAACATCTACCCCTCGAAGGGCTGCATTGCGGATATCCTCTGTCAAATCATAGTCAATGATCAAGTAAGGAGTCGTGATATAGACGTAATCCGTCGCTTGATTGATCATATTTTGATAAACCGTCTTTCCAACCTGCGACTTGTAAATCGGCTTTGGTCCACTCCCATAAGGAATGTAAAGCCCTTCTCCCTCGACTGCCTCGTTTTCAATATGGTAGCGGTCAAAATCCTCGATTTCCCCACGGTTGATGTACCAGTTCATGAGGAAGAGTCGCGTTAAGGCCTTAACAGCTCGTCCATCTAAACGGATGGCACTGTCCTTCCAGTGACCAAACCGCTCAATGTGGTTGATGTACTCGTCTGCCAAATTGACACCACCCGTATAGCCGATCTGCCCATCAATGACCAGAATCTTGCGGTGGTCTCGGTTGTTATAAGCCACTGTTAGACGGGGGATCACCTTGTTAAACTTATGGGCATCAATCCCCATCTTTCGCAATCGTTTGGTATAGTTCCCAGCCAAGGTTGCCATACAGCCGATGTCGTCATAAAGGAGTTTGACTTCGACCCCCTCTTTCACTTTCTGCTCTAAAATCTCTAGGATACTGTTCCACATCAAGCCCTCGTCAATGATGTAAAACTCGATGAAGATAAATTTTTTCGCTGCTTTTAGATCCTCAAGTAATTGCTCATACATGTCCTCCCCTAAAGGGTAAAAGGTCGATGCCGTCCCATTATAGAGATCCGCATTGTGGTCCATGGATAAAATCGACTTGACCAAGCCATAAACCGCTTTGCTTTCTTGCTTGAGCTCCTTACGCAACTGATGACTATTGTCCTCTCGAAACTTCATGGACTCCATATTTTCCAACTGGATCATTTCCTTCTTGGACAAACGTCGCTCTCCAAACATGAGGTATAAAAGCGATCCAAAGACAGGAATGACGGCAATCAAGAGCCAGGTCACCTTATTTTCAGGCGGGGTATTTCGATTAACAATAGCTAAGATTGTCGACACATATAAGAGCCCAATGACTGCAACAGATAGCCAATGAGGGAACCATCTATTAAGCCAGAAGAAGGCCGCAAAGGATGCCCATAGTTCAAAGCCCATAAACAAAATACTAAATCCATATTTGGACATTAATAGACGTAATTTTCGAAAGGTCACAGCATCCTCCTTTTTTTCTTTCTACTAGTATACCAATTCTTTTTACCCGTTGCAACGACCAACCAAACCCCTTCTAGACAAACAAAAAGAGAGTGGGACAGAAGTCCTAGCCTCTCAATTATTTTTCGATTGTCGAGCAAGACGCAGTGGTTGAGTGGGCTCTACTACGCTGATTTCATCAGCTTTTACAGCCCTACTCAACTGTGCGGAGGTGGGACGACGAAATCGAATTCTAACGAATTACCGATTTCTGTCCCACTCTCTCTTGTTTCGTCCCTTATTGCTTGGTCAAAACGATAATCCCTTGATCATCCTCTGCTTGCTCTATGTCTTCTAGCGACAACTGATCTCCTTCGATCCGATAGCGATAAGGCTCATCCCCGATACGCATGGATTGATTGACCGGATCAATGCTGACCTCTTTGGTCTCTTCTTCTCCATCAGCATCTTGCACCGTAAACGTGCCTTTTTGACCCGTCACAACTAAGAGGATCGTATTTTCCTCGTCCTGTCCTCGATAGCTTCCATCTATGGACACCCCCTGCTCTGACTTTTCACTGGTCGAAGCCACTGTCTCAGATGAATGTGAGCTAGCGCTACTTGAGGCTTTTGGCGTTTGTTCTTGCTGGCTACAAGCAGTCAGGAAAAGGGCTACTGCCAAGGTCAGTATAGACATGATTTTTTTCATTAAGATCGGCTCCTTTCGCCATAACCGTATACTATCTACCACCAGTATACGCCAAGAAAGTCTTTAGGTCAATTGTTTACCCCTCTAATAAAAATGCCCTTACTTCCGCAATAAAATACAAGGATCCTGTGACAAATAAGACTTCATCTGGGGAACTCTGATCCATAAATTCTTTGATATAGGCCTTGTAGTCCGCTACATAGGGCAGATCTTGTCGGTCGCCTTGTGCCACCACTTCTCCATAATGGAAGGTCGTCAAAATCAATTCAGCTTCTGGCAATCCCGCTTGAAGTGTTTGGAGCATCCCGCTATAATCTTTTCGCTTGAGGGCTCCAAATAAAATCTTCACGCGCTTTCCTGCTAAGCTATTGGCAAACTCGATCAAACGCAACATAGCATGAGGATTATGGGCGCCATCCAGATACACCTGGTCGCCAAACAACTCTAGACGGCCCGGCCACCGCGTTTCTTGCAAGGCGTGCTTGACCTGATCCATATCTACTTCTTGATCTAGGCCTTCCATATAGAGGAGAAAGGTCTCCAGAGCTACTGCAGCATTTTCCCGTTGGTAATCACCCTTCAAGCCCAGAGAAGGCCAGACAAGATCCACACGTTCATTCCAAAAACGGTCCTGCTCTAAGCCAAAATCTTTCTGGAAGGCATGGAGATCCACATCCAATTGCTTCGCTTTTTCTTGACAAACAGCTATGGCATCATCCGACAAGGGACCCACCACAGCTTTCTTGCCCTTCTTAAAGATCCCTGCCTTTTGCTGGGCGATTTCCGCAATCGTCCCTCCCAGTGTTTCCTGGTGATCGAGACCAACCGAAGTGATCACTGCGATTTCTCCTGTCACTACATTGGTGGTATCTAGTAGCCCTCCGATGCCAACTTCCAATAAGACCACGTCCACTGCTTGTTCCTTAAAATACAAGAGGGCCATGAGGCAGATAATCTCAAAATAAGAGAGTTGGTCTTGGGTTTGAAGTAAGGTCTGCTCCATTTGTTGGACTTCTTGGCCAATCCGAGTAAAATCTTCATCTGAAATCGGCCGATCCCCAATACAAATCCGGTCATGGATACTGATCATATGAGGAGAAGTAAAGGTCCCAACTTTCTTTCCGTGAGCCATCAATAATTGACGCAGAAAGGCGATTGTGGATCCCTTCCCATTGGTTCCTGTCACATGAAGGATCGGGTATGCCTTATCCGGCCTCCCTAAAAGGCTCACTGCCTGCTCCATACGATCCAGTCCCGATCGAAAATTCAGACCGATCCGACTATTCATCCATTGCTCAATCTTATTCACATCTTCCTCCTAAAAGAAAAAAGCGACAAAACCTCTTCTGACGTTTGCGCTCCTTTCTTTTGTCGTTATTTCTTTCGCATTTTTACAGCAAGTCCATCGGACTTCCTGCTTTTTCTTACTTCTTAAAGCAGGGCTAAAAACATCCCCCGGACTTACTTGCGGTCTTTGTTTCTAGCGCAAGGGTAAAAATGTTCACTGAACATTTTTACTCCTCCATAAAGCTGTTGAAGACTTCTTCGATCATATCCCATTCTGCATCTGAGTCTTCTGGGATTGGTTGAAGGTCGCCTTCTGTTCCGTCTTCGTTTTCTGTAAATGAATAAGCTTGGATTTCAACTTCGCCGTTTTCATCTTCTTCTGCATTTGCAGGGATCAAAAGGACATAGTTCTTTCCAAATTCTTCTTTGCCATCAATGGTTAAAAGAATTTCAAACAAGGTTTCATTTCCTTGTTCATCCACCAATGTAATTAATTCACGTTCTTCATGGTCGTGGTTATGATCATGTGCCATACTATTCTTCCTCGTTTTCTTTCTAAAAATTGCGATCTAAATAATTTTGTAAAATAAGCTGCGCTGCTAACTTATCAATAACTTTTTTACGTTTGCTACGGCTAATATCTGCTTGCTCAATCAACATCCGCTCTGCAGCAACTGTTGTCAACCGTTCATCTTGGTAGTCGACTGGCAACCCAAACTTTTCAGCAATCATTGCGCCATAAGCCTGACTGGCTTCCACACGCGGTCCGCTTGTGTTGTTCATGTTTTTCGGCAAGCCCACAACAAAACGGTCTACCTTGTATTGAGCCACTAATTCGGCCAAGCGCTCCAAACCGAATTCTTTTTTGTCTTCATCGATTTGGATGATTTCAAGACCCTGAGCTGTAAAACCGAGAGGATCACTCACAGCAACCCCGACGGTCTTTGAGCCAACATCCAATCCCATAATTCTCATTAGAGGTCTATTCCTTGCCCTTTCAAATAATAACGTACCAATTCTTCCACGATCTCATCTCGTTCATATTTACGAATTTGGTTCCGTGCATTATTATAACGAGGTACATAGGCAGGATCACCACTGAGTACGTATCCTACGATTTGATTAATTGGATTGTAGCCTTTTTCATCCAGTGACAAGTAAACATCTTTCAAGGTCTCGCTAATTTCCTTACGATTTGAATCATCAAGATTAAAACGTACTGTTTCATCTGTAAATCCCACAAGAACACCCTCTTTCCTTAGAATATTACTATTATACCATAATTAAGAGTTTTCCACAACGGCCAAGCCCTTGATTTTACGGCTTTTTCAAGCATTTTTGAGCTATTTTAGCTAAACTGTTTTTTTATTTTTGCTCACTCGCTCCAGCATTGATAAGATTATCCGCAAATTGACTCGGTGTCAGCTTCAACAACTCTGGTAAGTGATTGTTTTTGAAGTAGGTCATGCCTTCAGCCTTCTTCACATCCATTGCTTCAAAATCATAGGTGATGGTTACCTTGTATTCATTCTCATTTTCCAAGGTCAAATCAGCTGTGAAACCTGGCACTGTCAAAGCTTCCTTAAATGCATCGTCCTTGTTAAAGGATTCTCTCAATTGCTTTTGTGCTTCCTCGACTCCAACCTGTTGGATCCCTTTTTTCAACTCCTCATCGGTTGCCGTCACATTGATGGTCTCCAACTTTTTAAAGGTATTCCCCACATAGGTGACGATTTGCGTCTGTTGTGTCCCCTTGTCATCTTTTGGAAAGACAAAGGTTCTAGTGATGACTTTATTTTCTTCAGCTTTTTGCAGGATACTCTTATTATCCTTTTGCAGTTGCTCTGCTTTTGCTTGGATTGCCTTTTGTTCACTTGAATTTGGCGTTTTCGCTTGTTTTTTTTGACCGCATCCAGTCAAACACAAGGCAAGTGCACCCAATAAGAAGATTTTCCTTTTCATTTTCCATTCCTTACTAGTTATTGTTTTCTAAAATATTGTATCATAGATTTCGTAAAATGGCGCAGTAAACTGCTTTTCATTCCGATTTTTAAAAAGAAAAAAATCAGAAACAAATTGTTTCTGATTTTCAATCGCTTTAAAGAGCTGCACGCATCCGCGCTTCTGTATTTTCTACATTTCGAACTGATCGTGGCAAGAAGGCACGAATATCGTCTTCTTTGTAGCCCACTTGGAGACGTTTGTCATCTACCAAGATCGGACTTTTAAGAATACGAGGTGTTTCCATGATGATGTCAATGACTTCATTGACACTCAAGTCTTCGATGTCCACTCCTAGATTTTTAGCGTATCGATTTTTTGAAGAGACAATACTTGCCACTCCATTTTCAGTCTTTGTAAGGATATCCAACAATTCTTCTTTGGTGATCCCTTCCTTACCGAGGTTTTGTTCTTTATAAGTTAGCTGGTGAGCGTTGAGCCAAGTCTTTGCTTTTTTACAGCTGGTGCAACTTGACACTGTATAAATTTTAATCATGCATGCACTCCTTTCGCTACACGATAATACTATCGTATTAAATTATAACACAAAAACCATCAGTCTAGCGACCTATTTTGAAAAAAATTAATCTTCAATTTCAATCGCGTCATCTAAATCTAGAGTTACTTCTTCTACGACAGGAGCTGCTTCTTCAGTTTTATCAAGGGTTTTCACTGCTTCGTCTTCTTCGATCAAACCAAAATGAACCCGAACCTTGTGGTCAATTTCGTCAAAAATTTCTGGGTGGTCAGCCAAGAATTTCTTAGCATTTTCAGATCCTTGACCAATTTTTTCGCCATTATAGGAGTACCACGCACCCGCTTTTTGGATGATATCCAAATCTGTTGCAATCTTCACCAATTCACCTGTACGTGAAATTCCTTCCCCGTACATGATTTCGACCATGGCTTCTTTGAACGGTGGAGCTACCTTGTTCTTTACAACCTTGATCTTGGTTTCCTTACCAACGTTGGTATCTTTTTGGTCCCCAGTCCCCTTGATTTGAGTATTTCCACGAACATCTAGACGGACAGAAGCGTAGAATTTAAGGGCACGACCACCAGGTGTCGTTTCAGGGTTCCCAAACATGACCCCAACTTTTTCACGCAATTGGTTGATAAAGATGGCAATGGTCTTGGTCTTATTGATCGAAGCTCCGAGTTTACGCATCGCTTGGCTCATCATCCGCGCTTGCAAACCAACGTGGCTATCCCCGATATCTCCATCGATTTCCGCACGTGGTACCAAGGCCGCAACAGAGTCAACAACCACCAAATCAACCGCACCAGAGTCGATCAATTTACCAGCAATTTCAAGTCCTTGTTCCCCTGAGTCTGGTTGAGACAAGAGAAGTTCGTCGATATTGACTCCGAGAGCTGCTGCATAAGATGGATCCAAGGCATGCTCGGCATCGATAAAGGCAGCAATGCCTCCTTCTTTCTGTGCTTGCGCTACTGCATGGAGGGCAACGGTTGTTTTACCAGATGATTCTGGACCATAGATTTCGATGATCCGACCTTTTGGATAACCACCAGCACCCAAGGCAATATCAAGCGCCAAGGAACCAGAGCTCATGACTTGAACTTTTTGCTCTGCACGTTCGCCTAAACGCATGATTGATCCCTTACCAAAATCCTTTTCGATCAACTTCAGGGCATCATTGAGCGCTTTTTCACGCTCATCTCCAAATTTCTTAGAGATATCATCTAATTTTT
>JAQCUL010000014.1:0-11379 GCA_027685415.1 Streptococcaceae bacterium AF13-5-6.0 | reverse complement strand
CTCCAAATTTCTTAGAGATATCATCTAATTTTTTCTGTTTTTTCGCCATTCTTTTCTCCTATTTTTTGCTATACAGGAAATGCATGCAACTCACCGACGTTTTCCGTCATTTGAAAGGCACATTTCCTATCCATTTTTAGAATTATTCTTCATTTGGCACAAGCTTCATTATACCAAATTTTCACCATTTAATACAGCCAAGCGTACCAAATTAAAGGCATGAAGAACTGCAATTTCGCGGACATCCGCCCGGCTACGTCCGGCGATATTGACTTGGACACTATCCACTCCATTTGGAGTCGCAAGTCCGATAAAGACAGTCCCTGCTGGGTGCCCTTCTAGTCTATCTGGCCCCGCAACTCCGGTCAGGCTAACACCATAATCGGATCCTGTTAACTTACGGGCCTGTGAAGCCATGGCTTGAGCTGTAAAGTGAGACACCACTCCATGTTGCTCTAACTCTTGAGCTGGAATAGACAACATCTTGCTTTTTTCTTCCAGACTATAGGTGACAAAACCACCCGCGAAGATGCTGGACGCCCCTGAAAAGTCTGCCAAAGTCGCTTGGAAAAGGCCAGCTGTCAGGCTTTCTGCAGCTGTAATAGTCTTGCCAGTCCGTTTCAAGAGATCAAAGGCCACCTTGGCCATCGAATTGTCATCCCCATAACCGTAAAACAGTTCATGCAAGGGTTGATGATCCAGGGTGTGGCGTGATAAGATTTCCTTTTCTAAAACATCGAGCTTCGCATCCGCTGAAGCTTGATCCTTCGCCTTTGTAGATAGACGCAAGGTCACTTCTCCCGTCTTGGCATAAGGGGCCACCGTCGGATCACTCTGCTTTTCAATGATATCGGCTAGGATCGTAACCAGCTGGCTTTCCCCAATCCCAAAGAAGCGCAAAACTCTAGAAAAGAGCTGTTCCCCTGTTGTCAAATGAGGCACCAATTGTTCATTGACCATGGGTTTTAACTCACTTGGTGGACCAGGTAGAACGACATAGGTCACACCATCGACTTCAATCAAACCTCCAACCGCGAGACCTGTACGGTTTTGAAGGGGGATTGAACCGGCAATCAATTGTGCTTGTCGCTCATTATTGGGCGTCCGGACATAATCAGGGCGACTGGAAAAGAAGGTGTCGAGTTTGGCAAGCGCTGTCGTATCAAAAACCAGTTCTTTCCCTAAAAACTTAGCAAGGGTTTGCTTGGTCAAATCATCCTCTGTTGGCCCAAGTCCACCACATAAAATCACCAAATCACTGCGTTTTGAAGCTGTCTCAATGGTCGAGAAGAGACGACCTTCATTATCTCCTACCGCCACATGATAATAGACATCAATCCCTAAACTAGCCAATTTTTCAGACAAGAATTGAGCATTGGTGTTGACAATTTGTCCTGTTAGAATTTCTGTTCCAACTGCAATAATTTCTGCCTTCATGGTGCCTCCTACTTATACTATTCGTAATTTTCATTTCATTTTAACACAATTTCCTAAATTATTTAAAAAACAGATTGAAGATAAAGTCCATTTTGGACAACTTTCTTCAATCCTTTTCTTTTAGTGTATAAAGTAAAAACTCTTAGAAATACCATTACATCAGCATTCCTAAGAATTTTAACTATGTGGCAATCAACTTCTAAAGGGCTATTTCTATTGTTGATAGAGCTTATCCATATTCTGAAGCAACCATATCGAGTGGTTGCTTTTTTACTACTTTCTTGATCTGAAAGCCTTCTTCTGACTCTAATTCTTGTTGTTTCCCCTCATCTTTTGTGATACAATAGCATCAATTTTTTCTAGGAGGATGAGATATGGTTTCTACTATTGGTATTATAAGTTTATCTAGTGGGATTATCGGAGAGGACTTTGTCAAGCACGAAGTGGACTTGGGGGTCCAACGACTCAAAGACCTCGGACTCAATCCTATCTTTTTACCTCATTCACTAAAAGGCTTAGACTTTATCAAAGAACATCCTGAAGCTCGTGCAGAGGATTTGATTCAGGCCTTTTCCGATGATAGCATCGACATGATCTTATGCGCCATCGGTGGAAACGATACCTATCGCTTGCTACCTTATCTTTTTGAAAATGAGCAACTACAAAAGGTTATCAAGCAAAAGATTTTTCTTGGCTTCTCGGATACGACCATGAACCATCTCATGTTGCATAAACTAGGAATCAAGACTTTTTATGGGCAATCCTTTTTTGCAGACATTTGTGAGTTAGACAAAGAAATGTTGCCATATAGCTGCCACTACTTTAAAGAATTGATTGAGACTGGTAGAATCTCAGAAATTCGCCCTAGTAACGTTTGGTATGAGGAACGGACTGATTTTAGTCCCGAGGCTCTGGGAACACCTCGTGTCAGCCATGCAAATACAGGTTTTGACTTGTTACAAGGCAATGCTCAGTTTGAGGGAGAAATCCTCGGTGGTTGTCTTGAGTCTCTCTATGATATTTTTGACAACTCTCTACACGCGGATAGCATAGACCTCTGCCAAAAATACAAACTTTTCCCTGACTTATCCGACTGGGAAGGAAAAATCCTCTTGCTAGAAACCAGCCAAGAAAAGCCTAATCCTGAAGACTTCAAAAAGATGTTGAGGACTTTAAAGGAAACTGGTATATTCGAGGTCATCAGTGGACTCTTGGTCGGAAAACCTATGGATGAAACTTTCTATGACGACTATAAAGAAGCACTATTGGATATCATTGATAGCAATATCCCAATTGTCTATAATCTGAATGTTGGACACGCAACTCCAAGAGCAATTGTCCCCTTCGGAGTCCATGCCCATGTAGATGCAACGGAGCAAGTCATTCGCTTTGACTATAACAAATAAAGCTGAGAAAAATTTCTCAGCTTTTTTCTATATTCTCAGATACTCTAGTTACCTATACTCACTAATCACCGTTTTTCCATTCACAATCATTCTCATGATCATTGACCAGGCCTGCTGCTTGTAGGTAGGACAGGACCGCAACGGGACCTGTAAACTTGAAGTCCCGCTTTTTGAGGTCCTTGGCTAGCTTCTCAGAAAGAGCTGTCTTCGCTGGTGCTTGACTGTAATCTGGAACATCATTGACGATGGTTTTCCCATCGACAAAAGACCAAAGATAGGCATCAAAGGTGCCAAATTCTGCCTGGACTTGTAAAAAGGCCTGAGCATTGGCCCGTGTCGCAAAGATCTTGGCACGATTTCGGATGATGGCTGGATTGTCTAACAAGGATTCCAGTTCAGAGTCGGTCATCTCTGCGACGCGTTGAAGATGGTAGCCATGAAAAGACTCTCGGAAAGCCTGCCGTTTATTGAGCACCGTTTCCCAAGATAGACCGGCCTGATAAGTCTCCATACAAAGCAACTCAAAAAGGGCCTGGTCATCATGGAGGGGTCGTCCCCATTCTTCATCATGGTAGGCTACATAGAGCGGGTTATTCATTTTAACCCAGCCACAACGTTTTGGCATCTTCTTCTCCTATTTCACCAACATCTTAAGGGCAGACTTGATGTAGTTTTCAGCAGTATCAGAAGTTCCTTCAAAGAATTTCTTGATTTTCTTAAGTTCCGTTGCCTTGTAGCCCAATGCCAACATGGCTTCCATAGCTTCTTCAAGGGATTGGTTTTCTTCTGCAACTTTGGCTTTAGACTGAGCCGGTGCATCTTCTAGGTCAAGATTGATCTTACCTTCCAGATCCAAGACCATCTGTTGGGCTGTTTTCTTGCCGATCTTCGGAAACTTGGTCAAGTAAGTGATGTTCTTGCTTTCGATGGCTTGGACAAGGCCTGCATTGTCATCCGCAGCGATAATAGCCAGAGCTGAAACTGGGCCAATTCCAGATACCGAGATCAAGTTCAAAAAGAGCTTTTTCTCTTCTTCGGTCGCAAAGCCATAGAGAAGGTGAGCGTCTTCCCGAACCACTTGGTGCAGGTAGACTTGCACCTCTTGGTTCATTTTGCCAGAGTAGGCATAGGGATTGGCCACATGCAAGAGATAGCCGATTCCAGCTGTCTCCACCACGATGTATTTGGCGGTAATTTTCGTTAAGATTCCTTTAATGTATTCGTACATAAGATTCCTTTATTGTTTGATTAATATTTGCCCAATTCCCGTAAACTGGTGTGATTTTCCTGAATGCGTCGGAACATCTTTTCCATATCTGACTTGGTAAAGTTAACCAAAACCGGACGGCCATGAGGGCAGTTATAAGGGTTGTCACATTGGGACAGTTGGTAGATCAGATCGCGTGCGGAGTAATCATCCAGCGTGTGGTTGGCCTTGATGGAGCGTTTGCAGGACATCATGATGGCCAACTCAGCCCGGTATTTCTTGATGGACACTTCCTTGGTCAAAAGGAGCATATCACACATTTCATAGATGCCCGACTCGATCTCTTCTTCCTTCATCCAGATCGGATGCTCCCGTAAGATCAACTGGTTAGCTCCGTATTCTTCTAAGTAGACGCCCACTTCTTCTAAGAGGTGCTTGCGCTGTTGCAGGCGGATCAGATCGTCTGTAGGGAACTCAAAGATATAAGGCACCAGCAGTTGTTGCTGACTGCCGTCTACGTCCCCGATGCTCTCCCGGTATTCTTCGTATTTGACCCGCTCTTGGGCCGCGTGCTGGTCAATGATATATAGGCCCCCATTTCCTTGGGCAAAGAGATAGGTTCCATGCATCTGACCAAAATATTCCAATTCTGGGAAGGTCGAATGTTCTTCCCCATCCAACTTATCATAGGCCTTGTCTAGACTAGCCAGATCCAACTCTGGGTGATCCAGTTCATCATAAACCACAGTCTTTCTTTCCGCAAACTTGATCGCGCTTGTTGGTTTTTCTACGGTGTTTTCTTGGCTTGTAGAATCAGCAGTTAGCTCATCTGCTAGAGGCCGTTGAGGATCTGCCACTTCTGGTCGAAGTTTGAAATCTCGACTTTCTCGGTCATAATAGAGGCGGTTTTCTTTTAAAGGCAGGGTCGTCTGTACTGCCTTTTCTGTTCGACGAATAGTCGACTTGGCTAGATTTTCTAGAGCATCCGGAATCAGGTTCTGCTCTTTCAAAGCGTTCGCAATAGCCTGGGAGATCAAGGCCATTAGTTCTCGTTCTTTGGAGATGCGAACCTCTTGCTTAGTGGGGTGAACATTGACATCCGCTAAGTAAGGGTCGATCTGGATATTAATGATCGCGAGCGGGAAGCGGCCCACCATGAGTTTACTGCCGTAGCCGTCTAAAATAGCTCGATTGAGCAAGAAATTCTTGATGTAACGGCCGTTGATAAAGAGACTGATGTAATTGCGATTTGCACGAGTCAATTCAGGCAAAGACACAAAGCCCGTCACTTCAAAATCTAGGTCGCGATTTTCAATAGCCACCATCTTCTTGGCAGACGCCAGGCCATAGACACCCGCAATCGCTTGCCGGAGATTGCCCGTCCCCGCTGTTTTGGTCATTTCTTTTCCATCATTGATCAAGGTAAAGGCAATCTCAGGATGGGCCAAGCTCAAGCGGTTTAGAATATCCACGATATGGGATAGCTCTGCCTGCTGGCTCTTTAAATACTTGAGACGAGCAGGTGTATTAAAAAAGAGATCTTCCACTGTGATCTTGGTCCCGACAGGGCTTGTCGCTAGCTCTACTTCCTCAATTTCGCCACCCTTTGCAACCAATTTGGTCCCGTGGGCAGCTCCTTCTTGCGCCGTCAGAAGGGTTAGAATACTGACAGAAGCAATGGAAGGCATGGCCTCACCACGAAAACCAAGTGTTCGAATACGAAAAAGATCCACTTGACTCTTGATCTTACTGGTCGCATGTCGACGGAGGGCCAAAGCGACCTCATCATGCGCAATTCCTTCCCCATTGTCTGTAATCCGAATCGACTTCAATCCTGCTTCTTCGATTTCAACAACGATCTGGCTAGCCCCAGCATCGATCGAGTTTTCAACCAACTCCTTGACCACGCTAGCAGGTCGTTCAATCACTTCACCTGCCGCAATCTGATTGGCTAGGACTTCTGGCAATTCAATAATCTGTGACATGTCTGCTCCTTTACCTATTTTTTCACCGATACATGTAGCTCTATTATACCACAGATCTACAAGACTCCCTTTCTTAAAAAATAGAGGCTGTCCCCATCTTCTTCCTTAAAAACCGCATAGGCAAAGAAAACGACCACATAGACAAATCCCCTTGTCTTCCCTTTGGAAAAAGTGTTTAATAGTAGTGTAAAGAAGGAGCCGGGCTAGCAGGCCAACCGACTTTACCCAAAGGAGGGAGAAAATATCTTATGAAAGTTGAAGTACACATTGATTCCCACTTCCAAGAAGAAACGGTGATGATCACAGCACCTGCACTATCTGCGCGTGTAGAGAAAATCCGTGACTTTGTGGAAGAATTGGATCAAAAAGGGCGCTTACGTGCCAAAAAGGATGGGGAAGCTTACCTGATCGAAAGCCAACTATTCCAACGTTTTTACATTGAAAATCGGCAAGTAATTGGCGAGACCATGACAGATCAATTTATTCTGACTGGACCACTCTATCAGCTATCTGAAGACTTGCCGACCTGCTTTCTCAAAATTTCCCAATCTGAAATTATCAACACAAAAGAAATCGATCACCTGCACTTTACCAGTGGAGGATCGGTGCAAATCTATCTTAAAAACGGGAGTCTGACCTACTCCTCCCGTCGTTACTTGAAAGCCATTAAGGAGAAATTATCATGCTAAAACAATCTTTTTCTGACGCCCTGAAAGGCATTCTCATCGGGCTCATCCTATCCATTTTCTTTTCCTACCTCTTCTCACCTGAGTTGTACCTTCCCTTAAGTCCCAACTCTGCAGTCGGTCGCTGGATGTTCTTGCATCATGTTCACGGCTCACTGGTCATGCTCTATTGTGCCCTCGTTTGGGGTGCGATTGGGGTCCTCTTTAGCTTCGGAAGTCTCCTCTTTCAAAAAGACTGGAGCCTCTTACGGGCTACTCTGAGCCATTACCTACTCATGTTGCTTGGCTTTATTCCTCTAGCTACCTTAGCCGGCTGGTTTCCAGCACGACTCGGATTTTACCTCTCACTCGTTGTCGAATTCACCCTCGTTTACGTGATCATCTGGTTGGTCTCCCATCATTTTTATAAAAAACAAGTTCAAGAAATCAATCAAAGCATTGCTAACCACTAAGCAAAAAGATCCTCAGTGCTACGAGGATCTGAAAGTAGAGATAAACTGTTCCTTTATACAAATCTAATAAATTCTATAAAAAATATACTCGTTATAGTTGTTCAATCATCTACTGAAACTTTCCGCTGTGAGAAAAGTGCCTGAAACACAATTGTTTCAGGCACTCGGAATTATTGAGACCTTAGGCTCAATAATTAGTCTTGGAACTTCGAAGAAGTTCGCTGACGTCCGTACTCACTTAAGGAAAGTTTCTAAGATGACTTTGTCTTCAATAAAAGATCCTCGCTGTCACGAGGATCTTCTTTTATAATTTCTTTTTCAATTCGGCGACTGCCATCATGACTTCCATGGGAGTCATATTGTAGAGATCCAGATTCTTCAATTCTGTGATCACTGTATTTTCTGTTTCTTCCTCAAAGAGGGACATTTGTTCAGCAACCTGCGAAGACACTTCCTTTTTAGGAGTTGCATCCGCAAGCGGTACTTGCTGGGCTTGTCCTTCGAGCTTGGTCAAAATCGCATCCGCCCGCTTCAATAATTCTTCTGGCAAACCAGCGATCTTGGCCACGTGAATCCCATAAGATTTATCAGCTGGTCCGGGTTCAATCTTGTGCAAGAAGGTAACCTGACCATCTCGCTCCAAGGTCGCAACATGAACATTTTCCAAACGGGACAAGGTCTCTGAGAGTGCCGTCAACTCATGGTAGTGGGTTGCAAACAAGGTTTTGGCACCGGTTCGATCGTGAATGTATTCGATGATGGACTGGGCGAGGGCCATCCCATCATAGGTCGCCGTTCCCCGTCCCAACTCATCAAATAAAATCAAGGACTGAGGCGTTGCCTTGCGAATGGCATGATTGGCCTCCATCATTTCCACCATAAAGGTAGACTGACCCGATACCAGGTCATCAGCAGCTCCGATCCGGGTATAAATCGCATCAAAGATTGGCAATTCAGCCCTTTGCGCTGGAACATAAGAGCCAATTTGGGCAAGAATCACAATGATCGCCAATTGGCGCATATAGGTAGACTTCCCGCTCATATTTGGCCCCGTAATCAGCTGAATATCCCGTTCTTCATCCATAAAGATGCTATTAGGAATATAGGACTGGGCTCCCATCACTTTCTCAACAACCGGATGACGACCTTTGTCGATCGCGATTCGTCGTTCTTCATGAAAGAAGGGACGATTCAACTGTTGCGACTCAGCGACACTGGCTAAACTTTGTAAAACATCAACCGTCGCAATCGCCTGAGCTAACTGTTGCAGACGTTGGATATACTTGCCAACTTCTTCCCGAATCCGCATAAAAATCGTATATTCCAGATTAGCAGACTTCTCACGCGCCTCTAGCATATCTCCTTCGATGCGTGCCAATTCCTCCGTACCAAAGCGTTCTGAATTTTTCAAGGTCGCCTTGCGGAAAAAGTGAGCAGGAACGTGACTCAATTGAGAATTGGTGACATGGAAATAATAGCCATCCTTCTTGTTGTAATCGATTTTTAGACCTGTAATGCCACTGGCTTCGCGCTCTTTGGCCTCAATCTCAGCAATCCAACCAGTACCATCCCGAAGAACGACACGATACTGATCCAATTGCTCGTCAAACCCAGTTCGGATGATATTTCCCTCCGTAATAACAGCAGACGCTTCCGGAGCAATAGCTGAGGTAATCAAGCGGTGCAATTCAGGAAGTTCATCCAAGCGTGCAATTAAGACATCTAAGACTGGATCACCAATCCCCAGTAGAATCGACTTGATCGTCGGCACATGCCCCAGAGTATCTCCTAGCTGCAAGAGATCCTTAGGATTGATCTTGCCAAAGGAAACACGACTCGCTAAGCGTTCAATGTCATAGACCCCTTTGAGACTGTCGGTCAAATCGCTCCGTTCAAAGAAATGATCCATAAAGACCTGAATGATGTCCTGGCGCTCTCGAATCCGTTTCAAATCGACTAAGGGTTTCTGAATCCAGGACCGCAACAAACGACCGCCCATGGCCGTCTTGGTTTCATCCAAATACCAATACAAGCTACCATGTTTCTTCCCAGTCCGCGCATTCTCTGTCAAATCAAGACTAGCCTTGGTCGCAAAGTCCATCTGCAAGAAATCGCAAATCTCATAATGATGGGCTTTTTTGAGGTGGCTCAATTCCCGCATTTGTGTCTGGTAGACATACTGGAGAAGTTTTCCAGCCGTTTTCTTTTCTAGCTCACTCAACTGATCCCCTAAGAGTTGAACATCGTCGAGCGCCGTCTCTACATGTGACAGCAAGAGATTCATCTGGCTAACAAACACACGCTCTTCCTGTTCTGGCAACTCATAACCCAGGACCACCTCACGCGCACGTAAATTGCGGATTTCTCCACAAACCATGCTAAAGTCATTGAGGGTCGTCACCTGAAACTCCCCTGTCACCAGATCCATATAGGCTAGCCCATACTCATTTCCTGAACGATCCAAAGCAACCAGGAAGTTGTTCTCACTATCTGGCTTGGTCGAATCCACCACTGTACCCGGCGTAATCACCTGTACGACTTCACGCTTAACGACCCCCTTGGCTTCTTTAGGGTCTTCCATTTGTTCTGCAATCGCGACCTTAAATCCCTGTTCAATGAGAACATCAATATACTGCTGAGCCGAGTGGTAGGGAACACCCGCCATGGGGATCGGATTCTCTGCATTTTTATTCCGTGAGGTTAAGGAAATCTCTAAAATTTGAGCTGCATTCACTGCATCTTCATAAAATAATTCGTAAAAATCTCCCATTCGAAACAGCAAAAAGGCATCCGGATAGTCTTTTTTGATATCTAGATACTGCTGCATTCCAGGGGATATTTTCTCTACTGCCATACTTCTTTATTCCTTACTGTTGCATCATTTTCTGACACAAGCTCCATAGATGAAAACAGGAGTAGATAGCTCACTATCTTCCTCCTTTTGACATCTTAACAGGGCTTGATTACTGCATCATCCCTAAAATTTCATTTTGAATTTCAATGGCTGCCTCTTGGTCTCGACAAACAATCAAGAGGGTATTGGCCCCTGCTACTGTTCCCAAAATACGCTCATCTGACATTTCATCTACACCATTGGCCAAGAGAGCTGCTTCTCCTAGCTCTGTCCGCAAAACCAAAGTGAATTCTGCTCGTGAGACAGACTTGGCGTGGCTGGACAACATAATATAAATCTCTGCCACCTCAGGCTCATTTGGCAAAATATAATACAACTGGTCTTTTCGTTTCACCTTGACTAGACCCAGATCGCGCAAATCTCGTGACAGAGTTGTTTGCGTTACAGCAATTCCTTTTGCTTCTAATCGATCCTGAATCTCTTTTTGAGTCGACAATTTTTCATTTCGAATCATTTGTTGAATCAAAAGGTGACGTTCTGTCTTTTTCATTGGACCTCCACTTTTGAATAAATATACTTTAAATTATACCAAAAAAATTGAAAATTCGCTCAGAATTGTGTTAAAATAATAGTTAAAAGGACTAAGGAGCTAATATGAACAATAAAGAACTCATTGCTAGTGAATTGGCCAAAGTGATTGACTCTCTTGACCAAGATGCTATTTTAAACTTGCTTGAACAACCAAAATCATCTGATCTTGGTGACATTGCTTTTCCAGCCTTCTCACTTGCAAAAGTGGAACGCAAGGCTCCTCAAGCAATCGCTGCAGATATTGCTGAAAAGATCGACCAAAGCGCCTTCGAAAAAGTCGTTGCAACTGGACCTTACGTGAACTTCTTCTTAGACAAATCTAAGATCTCTGATCAAGTAATCAAATCCGTCATCGAAGCAGGTGCAGACTATGGTCAACAAGACGAAGGTCATGGCCAAAACATTACCATCGACCTTTCAAGTCCAAATATCGCAAAACCATTCTCAGTTGGTCACTTGCGCTCAACCGTTATCGGGGATGCTCTTTCAAACATCTTCCGCAAAATGGGCTACAACACGATTAAAATCAACCACTTGGGTGACTGGGGTAAACAGTTCGGTCTCTTGATGGTGGCTTACAAAAAATGGGGTAGCAAGGAAGCTGTCGAAGCCAACCCAATCGATGAATTGCTAAAACTTTACGTTCGGATCAACGCTGAAATCGAAAACGATCCTGAGCTTGATGATGAAGGACGTCTCTGGTTCAAGAAATTGGAAGATGGAGATCCAGAAGCGACTGAGTTGTGGCAATGGTTCCGTGA
>JAQCUL010000013.1:24464-43020 GCA_027685415.1 Streptococcaceae bacterium AF13-5-6.0 | reverse complement strand
ACCTGATCCGGCAATTCCAAATTTTGGTTTAGCCATAAAGGTTGCATACAAGCCGTGTTTACGGGCGATGGTCTTCACAACGAGTTTAAAGATTTGGATCTTGTCACAAGCGCGAAGCACTTCATCATATTTAAAGTCGATTTCATGCTGACCAACGGCTACTTCGTGGTGGCTGGCTTCTACTTCAAAGCCCATCTTGGTCAAGACATTGACGATTTCACGACGAGTGTTATCTGCAAGATCTGTTGGAGCTAAGTCAAAATAGCCACCTTTGTCGTTTACTTCAAGAGTTGGATCTCCATTTTCGTCCAACTTGAAGAGGAAGAATTCTGGTTCTGGACCAAGGTTAAAGGATTTGAATCCAAGTTCTTCCATATGACGAAGGGCACGTTTCAAGTTGCCACGTGGATCTCCTGCAAATGGTTCTCCTTCTGTCGTATAGACATCACAGATCAAGCCAGCTACGCTACCATTTTCATCTCCCCAAGGGAAGACTGTCCATGTATCCAAATCTGGGTAAAGATACATATCTGACTCGTTGATACGGACAAATCCTTCGATAGAAGAACCATCAAACATGGCTTTGTTTGAAAGAACCTTGTCCAGTTGCTCATCGGTAGCTGGAATTTCGACGTTCTTCATGGTTCCCAAAATATCAGAGAACATCAAGCGAATAAAAGTAACATTTTTTTCTTTTACTTCACGGCGAATATCTGCAGCAGTAATTGACATTTTTGTCTCCTTAAAATAGATTACAAGCTTATGAAATGATCAACGAAATTGACCATATGGCGATGGGGAAGATGTGAAGCGACTTTGCTGAAGAATGTCACGATGAAGAGCCTTACGGATCTCTTCTTGACTGACAACCTTGGTTTGCTCTTGCTCTTTTTCCGCATATTTCTTCTTAATATCCGCAATATTGAAGCCATCTGAGATATAATCTTTGATCTCAAGCAGGCGGTCCATATCGTCCAACGAATACATGCGGCGATTGCCTTCTGTCCGATCAGGAGAAATCAATCCCTGATCTTCATAATAACGAATCTGACGAGCTGTCAAGTCGGTCAGCTTCATAACACTTCCAATCGGAAAGACTGCCAGCGAGCGTCGTAATTCCTTTTCCTTCATACCATTCCTCTTTCTATTCTATTATATCGAAAAAAAAATCTATGTCAAGATTAAATGTTATATAATCTTACATAGGTTTTTTGTGTTTCTTGAAAAAATCGCGAATGCGATCCACATCCGAATTGACCAAAATCGCAACGAAAACGCCAATAAAGGTCTCAAATATTCGGGCAAAAACATACAAGAAGGTTTCTCCGTTAGGAATCGAGAGGGTAATGATCAGCATTGCCGAAACTCCTCCGATAATTCCTGCTTTGTTATTCATAGCGACATTTGTCATAATGGTTAACATGGTCGCAATGGGGACAAAAATAAGAGTCACCCAATACGCCCCATGAAAGAGCGTTTTTAAAAGGAAAAACAATACGGCATAAAAACCTCCGATACTGTTGCCCATGACACGCGAAGCCCCGAAGTGGACACTCTTATCAAAGTCTTCCCTCAAACTAAAAACAGCTGTCAAGGTCCCGATCTGAAGGCCGCGCCAGCCAAATATTCCAAAAATAAGTAGCACAATAAAAACGGCAATCCCTGTTTTAAAGGTTCTCATCCCCAAACGGAATTTGGACCAATCAAATTTGTGTCGTTTAAAGTAATCCATGGTCACCTATCTTTCTATTTCTATTATTCTACCATATTTTCAGAAAGGAGAGAACAGATATCAATAGAAAGAAATAAAGAGAGTGGGACAGAAATCGGTAATTCGTTAGAATTCGATTTCGACGTCCCACCTCCGCACAGTTGAGTAGGGCTGTAAAAGCTGATGAAATCAGCCTAGTAGAGCCCACTCAACCACTGCGTCTTGCTCGACAATCCAAAAACAATTAAGAGACTAGGACTTTTGTCCCAGCCTCTTTCATTCTATTTAGATTATTTGTCTGTAAGAGCAGCCAATCCTGGAAGTTCTTTACCTTCAAGGAGTTCCATAGAAGCACCACCACCAGTAGAGATCCATGAGAATTTGTCTGCACGGCCAAGGTTGATCGCAGCAGCTGCTGAGTCACCACCACCGATGATTGATTTAACGCCTGGTTGTTTCACGATAGCGTCCATCACACCGATTGTACCAGCTTGGAAGTCAGGGTTTTCAAATACACCCATAGGTCCGTTCCATACAACTGTTTTCGCACCAGTCAATTCTTGGTCGAATTTAGCAATTGATTTAGGACCGATATCCAAACCAAGGAATCCTGGGTCAACTGCTTCACCTTCAGTGTCTTTCACTTCAGTGTAGTCAGCAAATGCGTTCGCTTCTTTTGAGTCAACTGGCAAGATCAATTTGCCGTTTGATTTTTCAAGAAGAGATTTAGCAACATCCAATTTGTCTTCTTCTACAAGTGAGTTACCGATTTCGATACCTTGAGCTTTGTAGAATGTGTAAGTCATCCCACCACCGATAAGGACTTTATCAGCTTTTTCAAGCAAGTTTTCGATAACACCAATCTTGTCAGATACTTTAGATCCACCAAGGATAGCTACGAATGGACGTTCTGGAGCTTCAACTGCTTCTTTGATGTAAGCAATTTCGTTTTCAAGAAGGAATCCAGCAACAGCTTTATCAACGTTTGCAGAGATACCAACGTTAGATGCGTGTGCACGGTGAGCAGTACCGAATGCATCGTTTACGAAGATACCATCTCCAAGTGATGCCCAGTATTTACCAAGTTCAGGATCGTTTTTAGATTCTTTCTTGCCGTCAACATCTTCGAAACGAGTGTTTTCAACCAAGAGAACTTGCCCATCTTCAAGAGCGTTAACAGCTGCTTCCAATTCAGCACCACGTGTAACACCTGGGATAAATTTCACTTCTTGACCCAATTTAGCAGCCAAGTCAGCAGCTACAGGAGCAAGTGATTTACCTTCTTTATCTGCTTCTTCTTTTACTCGTCCAAGGTGAGAGAAGAGGATTGCACGTCCACCTTGTTCAAGGATGTACTTGATAGTTGGAAGAGCTGCAGTGATACGGTTATCGTTAGTGATCACGCCATCTTTTACAGGAACGTTGAAGTCAACACGAACGAGAACTTTTTTCCCTTTCAAGTCAACGTCTTTAACAGTCAATTTTGCCATTAGATATGACTCCTTCTTTTTTTAATACATGATAATTATATCACAAAAGCTGTAAAAGAGGTAGAAAAATCCAATGCTTTTCCCTTCTTATTGACAGTCTATCCCGGAGACCCTATAATAGGGATAAAAAGGAGATATAAATGAAAGAAGGATTATCTACTCAACAAAAAGAAGCCGACAAAGATTTAAATATCTTGGCACTTTTCACCTTGCTTCCACTGATGGGCTTTCTAGCTTTTCAGGAGCCAATCATCAGCTTCAGTAGAAGTCCAGACCATTCTCTCTGGATTCGCTTAATCGTTCTCGCACTTTGTCAATTTTCTGTAGCTGGCTTGGGAACTAGTGCTGTCCTTATTCGGCGAAAAGAAAGCATACAAAAATATGGATTGGTTAAGAAAAAATTCTTTCCAACTATCCTTCAAACAGTTCTTATTGCCTTACCTCTTCTCATTTTCCTCATCGCTTCAGGTCAGGTTCATTCCTATCTTCCTTTTCAATCCATCCTCCTAACAAAAGAAGTCTTATCCAGTCCCTTCCCAACCAATTTCGTGGGCTATCTTCTCATTTCTCTTATTTGGGGATTCTGGGAGGGCTTTAATTATGTTGTGATTGCCCAAAAAATCAATCTCCGCTATCCTCAGTACGTAAAAGGAGTATGGAATCTAGGAGCATTTGTTTGTGCTTTGATCTGCTTGCTTATCCACGGGATGATTGGTTTTGACTCATTGTCCCTCTTGCAAGAAGGAACTGTTTTCATTCTAATTTATGGAATGCTTCTAGTTCAGAGACGTACAGGAAATGCTTGGGGCTGTATTCTTATTTTTATCCTCCTTTGGAATGCCTTTTAATATTCTCAAAATAAGATCAAACCTCTCTGGTTTTAACCAGAGAGGTTTTTTTGAGAGTGACTTTTTTAAGTGAACAAAAGAATCTTTTGAAAGACTTACTCTTCTTTCTTCTTACCAGCCAAGAGGAAGCCGCCTAAGGCTGCTAGGAGAACAGCTTCAGCTGCAAAGGAAGCTTCTAGGCTTGCCGTATTTGGTAAGTGTTCCGATTGATCTTCTTTACTTGTATCTTTTGTTTCTTGCTGAACCGTTGGCTGTGAATTCGCTCCTTGGTGGGCACTTAACAACTGATGGATCTCTTGATCAACCATATCCCTGTGTTCTTCCTCTTGATGACCCGCTTGAGTAGAAGTCGTTGGGGCCAACTGATCCACTTGAGAAGGCTCTGTAGGCTTCAATGGATTAGCTGGATCTGGAGTCACTGGGGCAGCTGGTTGGACTGGTTGATTTGGTTGAGCCGGTTGAACAGGCTGATCTGGTTTAGCAGGTTCTTCTGGTTGGATCGGTTGATCTGGTCCTTCCGTTTTTGCTGGCTTATAGACAATCGCATAGTGGGTAAAGTGAGGTGCTGTAAAGATGACTACATCTCCGACTCTCTCAAAGGCCAAGGATTGAGGAGCTTGACCTTCTGGGAAGAAGAGAACTTGCTCCACTTCTTTATCCTTATCCACAGGGATTTTCACAAGGGATGGATGGTGGGTATCAATATCTTGACCGCTGGCATCCACGCCTTCAATATCAAAGACGATTCCTTCTCGACCCTTCAGCTCTTCTTTTTCTGCCTGATTGGCTTCAACTTTTGCGACTTTCAGTCCTTTGACAACGGTTGGCTCTAAGTTGGAGAATTGAACTTCGACTCCAGTCGCAGGGTCTACAAAGACCGCTGGCTTATCTTCTTTCAGGAGCGCAATCAAGGTTTCTAGACCTGTTTTTGCGGTTGCGAGCGCTTCAGGAGCGAGCTCTGAAGAGTCTAGGAGTTCTTTATTTTTCTCAACCAGTGCCTGCAAAGCGTCACCAGAAGGGTGATTTGGCTTACTTGCTAATAGAGCGGTCGCTTCCTCTGTCAGAGTAGAAAGAGCTTCTCTCTCTTTGACTAGATTAGCTTGTCCATCCAAGGCTTTCAAGAGAGCGGTCAATTGGTTCAACTGCTCATTGACTTGATCTTGTGTGCTGGTATCATGTTCTTTCAAGACTTTTTCAGAAGCAGCCATTCCAGCCAACAAGGCTTCTTTGACTTCAGGACTGGCAAATGTAAAGTCTACTTTGGCTTTTGCAGCTTCAGCTTCAGCCAATTTTTGCTTGAGGTATTCATCGTTGAGAGCTGGTTTTGGATTGACGAGGACATCAAAGCTTGTGCTAGCTCCTTTGTAATGGATAGTGATGGTTTGACGGCCTTCCTTGGTCGCATCAAATCCAGTTACTTCAACCCCTTCATCGGTCAAGGCGTGCGTTTCGGTCGTTTCATCTTCAAAGACGACTGTAAAGCGTCCGCCTTCTTTCTCCAATGCTTCTCCGACAATATATTCCACTTTTGGTTTGTCGGTCAATTCTAGACCAGCAACCGCTTTTTCGCCTGCTTCCTCTGCACTGACCACAAAAACAGTGAGAGTCTTATCTAATTTCTGACCAAGGTAAGAGACTTCTAGGTGTTGTTCTCCCAGCTTGCTACTATCAAATCCATGAATCTCTACACCTGAGTTGGTGAGGTTGACCAGTTGATCTGCTTGGCCATCTTTATAATGAACGCGGAGAGTCGCCCTTTTCAAGGAAAGGGCATCGCCTTCCCGGTAGACCTTCTTGGTCAATCCATCTTCAAATTGGAGTCCCGCAATTTCTTTATCATTCTTTGGAACTTCGATCGCCAAAACATTACTGATATCTTTACCAGGAACTTGTGCGCGATAGTAAAGAAGAGACGGGGTTGATTCAAAAGCGAGCGGTTTAAAGATGAGATTTCCAGCTTGATCGGCTGTCATGGTCGCAATTGGACTAGTGGCTTCTTTATCGGCATAAAGAGTCAGTGTGGTATTGGCCGGAACATCTTTGAAACCGACTTGGACAAAATGATTACCTAGGTTTTGCGCTGCAGCATGTTTCATCGGGATGTTGACCGTCTCAGTATCTAGACTTTCATACATCTTCCAGTTGTAAATCCGGATGGCTTGCCATGGGGTGCCGTTATCTGCTGTAATGACATGGAGACGCCAGTCTTGAGCCTTGATCGGATGATCAAGCGTAATGTCAGACACATGGGCTTTATTGCCACGAACTTCCTTAGCGAGCTTCCATTCACCGGCTTCGTCCTTGTAGTAAAGGTCGAAGTCACGGGTATTCATCTTGCCATCATCGACAGATTCCCCACCAGCACCGGCATGGTCCATGACCCAACGAACAATGGTCCGAGGTTGTGTCAAGCGGATATCGACGGTTCCACTCAATTGAGCAGAAGACCATTTATCTGAAAGACTGGTAATAGTTCCATTTAACATACCTTCAATGCCTTCACTACCATCAGCATCTGGGAAGCTCGAACCGATCACTTTGGCTCCGATAACCACGTTTGGTGCTAGGGCTTTTGGAAGACTGGTATCTGACACGGTCATACCCCAATCAAAGGCCACAGTCCCTGCATCTGAACGTTGGCCATTCTTCCCAACTGCAACGACCTTGAGGTCCTGAGTCGTCCCTTCAGCACTTGCTGAACGGCTAACTTTTGGTAGATAGACGGTTGTTGCAGAAGACCCTGTTAAGAGACGCCAATTGTCGCCATCTTTTTCATAAACTTCATAATAATCCGCACCTGCTACCCCTTTAAAATTGAGGACTGCTTCTGCTTCTTGCGCATTTTGTAGGCGTTTTGCCCGAACGGTGACTTCTGCTGGAGTAGCTGGTTTCTCTTGGTTGGACGTAATCGACAATTGGCCAAGATTAAATTTGTAGTCTTTGACGTCCGTATCATGGTCAAAGAACATTTTCACAGCATAGATGGTCTTGCCAGCCAAACTTCCTAAATCAAAGGTTTGAGTGGACCAATCTGCACTCGGTGTTAATTCTTTCCATTCGTATTCAGAGTAGTCTTCTTTGGTGGCAACAGCTACCCAAGCAGCAGCTCCGACTCCACCTTTATGACTGACGCTCAATTTTGTCGTTTCTGTCACAGGGATCTTGGTCGAATAGAGCATGACATTTTGATTGCTATTGGCTTTTAAATCTCCTTCAAAAGCTAGAGAATTTCCGCCATTGTAGGCTTGATCAAAATCATAACGACCTTTCAATGGTGTACTATCTTCACTATGTTCTACCCACCAACGCCAGGTTGGAAGGTAGCCAGAAACAGAACGGTAGTTCCACTCCCCTTCTTTAGAAATCTTACCATCCACAAACCAGTGTTTTCCGTGCCCAGTATTGAAGGAAGTATTGAAATCTTCACTAGTGATTGGAGTTTTGTCCACTACTAGATTGGACATTCCATACCAAGATTGGTCTGCTGGTTTTCCTTTAGTCGGATCTCCTTGGAAACCTGTCCAGAATAGATCTTCATGGGTATGGTAACCTTCTCCAGTCTTTCCTAGTCCTGTAATCGTATCTGGCGCATAAAGACCAAGGGATAGACGCAACTTGCCATGTTCATCTAAAATGGCATTCCAGTCTACATTAGTCTTATAAGAGCCACCTTTTTGGAGCTCGAGTCCAGCTAGAACATCATAAGGATTCCGATGAATCCATTTGGCTGTACTGATGGAATAATCAACTTCTGATTTACCCCAGTTAAAGTTGGCAAAGAAGGTATCAACTGGATTTTCCCCATTTTCTGGCTGCATGAAATTGTAGTTGTATTCACCCAGCGCATTCTCATGGTAACGGCCATATTCATAAGTCATAGCATCATACCAGGAATACTTAATCGGATAGTTGAGACTCTTGGCATATTCCTTGGTATAAAGAAGGAAATCTCTCAATTTTGGACCCAATGGTTCTACAAGATTTCCGGTTGTTTCTTGGTTGATAAAATAGCCATCAAAGCCATAGTACTTAGCAAGTTCGACTAATTTACGAGCGATCGGGAAAGTTTTAGAGCCTTCACTATCTTCTTTCAAGGTTTCTGCAAAATGTTCTTGATCCTTGATGCTGCTAGACCAGTTATAAAAGATTGTCCCATAAATAGGAACCCCATTTCGGTGGGCAGCATCGATCACATCTGCTGATGGGACCAGCCCTTCCCAAAAGACCATGGAATCCAAATATTGCCAGTAATCAAAAGCATAGGCCTTAAACTCTTCCCCGCCGACAGACGCATGATCCTTTGCTTTGGAGTTCATATTTGACAGTGCTTGGATCTTCGCTTCAGGGTTGGCTTGTTCATTAATTTGTTTTCCTTGGAAACGACTCGCAAGTGGGACGCTTGCTCTGTTCATATCGTCATCCACTCGTTTTCCTGGTTCCCACTTCAAGAGATCATCCCAGGTATCGAACTTAACTTCTTTGGGTCTTAATTGTTTTTCTTCATTGGTTGGTAAATCAGCCACTTTTTCTGCAGCAGCTTTCGGTTTTTCAGTCTCTGAAACGGCTGGATGATCTGTAGTTGTCGAGCTAGCTTCTGTACTTGTAGGACTAGCCTCCGGAGTGACCGCTTCTGCGGCTGGTTTTTCCGTTTCTGCAGCAGGTAAGGCCGCATCTGCAGTATAGACGCCAGCTTCTCTCACTAGATGATTAACATCTTCAGTCGCTACTGAAGAGGTTTCCAAGGGTTGTTCACTAGTAGAAACCGTCTCATCTGCAGAGACAGCGCCTGTTCCCAAAAATGCTAACCCAATCAATGCGGAGCAAACTCCCACACTGAATTTTCGTATACTAAATCGTTCTTTCTTTTCAAATAGATGACCTTTCATCTTGACCTCCTTGTATGGTTTTTTTCTTTTTCTTGAGCGATTTCCATTGGCTCCTTCCTCCACGATCTGTAATCGCTTTCATTCTCTTATATTAGAAATCTCCAATCAAGGATAGGATACCCTAATCTATTTAGCACTGTCAATCAATTTTAGCAATTCCTATAATATGATGAGAAAGCCCTAAAAAAAGTACAAAAAAAGAGGAGGTTTCCCTCCTCTCATCATACGCATGAATTATTTAGCAATTTTTGCGAAGTATTCAAGAGTACGAACAAGTTGTGCAGTGTAAGACATTTCGTTGTCATACCATGAAACAACTTTAACCAATTGTTTACCGTCAACGTCAATAACTTTAGTTTGAGTTGCGTCAAACAATGATCCGTAAGACATACCTACAACGTCTGAAGAAACGATTGGATCTTCAGTGTAACCGTATGATTCGTTTGAAGCTGCTTTCATAGCTGCGTTCACTTCATCAACAGTAACGTTCTTGTCAAGAACAACTACCAATTCAGTAACTGACCCAGTTGGAACAGGAACACGTTGTGCAGCTCCGTCCAATTTACCGTTCAATTCAGGGATAACCAAACCGATTGCTTTAGCAGCACCAGTTGAGTTAGGAACGATGTTAGCAGCACCAGCGCGTGCACGACGAAGGTCACCTTTACGGTGTGGACCGTCAAGGATCATTTGGTCACCAGTGTAAGCGTGGATAGTAGTCATCAATCCTTCAACAACACCGAAGTTATCTTGAAGAGCTTTAGCCATTGGAGCCAAGCAGTTTGTAGTACATGAAGCACCTGAGATAACTGTTTCAGTACCATCAAGAATATCGTGGTTAGTGTTAAATACGACTGTTTTAACATCTGATCCACCAGGAGCAGTGATAACAACTTTCTTAGCACCACCAGCATGCAAGTGTTTTTCAGCAGCTGCTTTAGTAGCAAAGAAACCAGTTGCTTCAAGAACGATTTCTACACCGTCGTTAGCCCAGTCGATTTGTTCTGGATCGCGTTCAGCAGAAACTTTAACGAATTTACCGTTAACTTCGAATCCACCTTCTTTAACTTCCACAGTACCGTCGAAACGACCTTGAGTTGTATCGTATTTCAACAAGTGTGCAAGCATAACTGGATCTGTAAGGTCGTTGATGCGTGTAACTTCAACACCTTCTACGTTTTGGATACGACGGAAAGCAAGACGTCCGATACGACCGAAACCGTTAATACCAACTTTAACTACCATTCGTGATTTCCTCCTTATGAAAATCAAAAAAATTTTTTTGTGAAAAGAGTAACTTGACACAGCGCCAAACATCTTTTAACAGTCTCTATTATATACTTTATTGCATTAAAAAGCAACTATTTCCCAACGAAAAGCAAGATTTATCATAGATCACTGCCTCTTTTATTAAAGTTTTTCACAAAGTCTTGATCGATCGGAAAAGCGCTATTTTACTTGTACTCACTTTTGGAACGAAGAAAAACTCTTCCCAAAGTGGGAAGAGTTTTTAAGCATTGGTAAATTAAGCTTCACCTTTAGCTTTTTTAATGATTTCTTCTTGTACTGATTTTGGTACATCTTCGTAGTGGTCAAATACCATCATGAAGGTACCACGTCCTTGAGTTGCAGAACGAAGGACAGTAGCGTAACCGAACATTTCAGCAAGTGGCACATAAGCACGAACGATTTGGCTTGCACCGTGTGCTTCCATACCATCTACACGTCCACGACGAGCAGTTACGTGACCCATAACATCCCCAAGGTTTTCTTCAGGAACTGTGATGGTTACAAGCATCATTGGTTCAAGGATAGCTGGTTGTGCAGTCTTAGCAGCTTCTTTAAGTGCAAGAGATGCAGCGATCTTGAAGGCAGTTTCAGATGAGTCGACATCGTGGTATGAACCATCGTAAAGCTTAGCTTTCACGTCAACCATTGGGTAACCAGCAAGAACACCGTTCGCCATAGATTCTTGAAGTCCTTTTTCTACTGCAGGGATGAATTCACGTGGAACCACACCACCGACGATCGCATTTTCGAACTCGAATCCTTTACCTTCTTCGTTTGGAGTGAATTCGATCCAAACATCACCAAACTGACCTTTACCACCAGATTGACGTTTGAAGAATCCACGTGCTTGTGTAGAAGCGCGGAATGTTTCACGGTAAGATACTTGAGGGGCACCAACGTTAGCTTCAACCTTGAATTCACGTTTCATACGGTCAACAAGGACATCCAAGTGCAACTCACCCATACCAGAGATAACTGTTTCACCAGTTTCAGGGTTTGTTTCAACGCGGAATGTTGGATCTTCTTCAGCCAATTTTTGAAGGGCGATACCCATCTTGTCTTGGTCTGCTTTAGATTTAGGCTCAACCATCAATTGGATAACTGGTTCTGGAACTTCGATTGATTCAAGGATGATTTTTGCTTTTTCATCTGTCAATGAGTCACCAGTTGTTGTATCTTTCAAACCAACGGCAGCAGCGATATCTCCAGAGTAAACTGTTTCGATTTCTTTACGAGTGTTGGCGTGCATTTGAAGGATACGTCCGATACGTTCACGTTTACCTTTAGAAGTGTTCAATACGTATGAACCTGAGTTCAAGACACCTGAGTAAACACGGAAGAATGTCAAACGACCTACGAATGGGTCAGTCATGATCTTGAAGGCAAGAGCTGCAAATGGCTCTTCATCAGATGCTGGACGTTCTTCTTCTTCGTCTGTATCTGGGTTTACACCCTTGATTGCAGGGATATCAAGTGGGCTTGGAAGGTAGTCAAGGACTGCATCCAACATCAATTGAACCCCTTTGTTCTTGAAGGCAGAACCACAAAGTACTGGGTAGAATTCAACGTTGATTGTAGCTTTACGGATACCAGCTTTCAATTCTTCGTTAGTGATTTCTTCCCCTTCAAGGTATTTCATCATCAAGTCTTCATCAGTTTCAGCAACTGCTTCAACCAATTTTTCACGGTATTCTTGAGCTTGTTCAAGGTATTCAGCTGGAATATCTTCTTCAAGGATATCTGTACCAAGGTCGTTAGTATAGATTTCAGCTTTCATCTTGATCAAGTCAATGATTCCGCGGAAGTCATCTTCAGCACCGATTGGCAATTGAATTGGATGAGCGTTTGCTTGAAGACGGTCATGAAGTGTGCTTACTGAGTAAAGGAAGTCAGCACCGATTTTATCCATCTTGTTAGCGAATACGATACGAGGAACTCCGTATTCAGTTGCTTGACGCCAAACTGTTTCAGTTTGAGGTTCAACACCTGATTGTGAGTCAAGAACGGTTACAGCACCGTCCAAAACGCGGAGTGAACGTTGAACTTCGATCGTGAAGTCCACGTGTCCTGGTGTGTCGATGATGTTTACACGAGTGTCTTTCCATTGAGCTGTTGTAGCGGCAGATGTGATAGTGATACCACGTTCTTGTTCTTGCTCCATCCAGTCCATTTGTGACGCACCTTCGTGAGTTTCACCGATTTTGTGAATCTTACCAGTGTAGTAAAGGATACGCTCAGTTGTAGTTGTTTTACCAGCATCGACGTGAGCCATGATACCGATATTACGAGTTTTTTCAAGTGAAAATTCGCGTGCCATGAGGTTTGTTTCTCCTATATTTTTTATTTCTATATTCTATTATAACATGATTTAATAAAAACGGATAGGCAGGACCTACCCGTTTCCAGTGTTTTCATGCTAAGTTTTGGTTCCAACTTGTAAGAAGAGTTGAATTGGGTTCAAGAGCTGACGAAGCTTAATTGAACTCGGGCTAAAAGCCCGGAAAATAGATAAGCTTTCCTAGAATCTTTGATTCTTCGTCAAGCTTCCTAATTTTCAGTCGCTTTTTTAACGCCCTTAGTATCTTAATCTTACCAGCGGAAGTGTGCGAATGCACGGTTAGCTTCAGCCATACGGTGAGTATCTTCACGTTTCTTAACAGCTGCACCAGTGTTGTTCGCTGCATCCAAGATTTCTTTTGCAAGACGATCAACCATTGTGTGTTCACCACGTTGACGAGCGATGGTTACCAACCAACGAAGTCCAAGTGTTGTACGACGTTCTGGACGAACTTCAACTGGGACTTGGTAGTTAGAACCACCGACACGGCGAGCACGTACTTCAAGTACAGGCATGATGTTTTCCATAGCTGTTTCGAATACTTCAAGAGCATCGTTTCCAGTAGCTTCTTTAATTTGTTCGAAAGCTCCGTAAACGATTGAAGCAGCTGTACCACGTTTACCATCAAGCATAACGCGGTTGATAAGACGAGTAACTAATTGTGAATTGTAAAGCGGATCTGGCAATACATCGCGTTTAGGCGCACGGTTTTTACGACTCATTTTTCTTTATCCCCTTTCCTTATGCTTTTGGTTTTTTAGTACCGTATTTAGAACGGCCTTGTTTACGATCGTTTACACCTGCAGTATCAAGTGCTCCACGGACGATATGGTAACGTACCCCTGGAAGGTCTTTTACACGTCCACCACGAAGAAGAACCACGCTGTGTTCTTGCAAGTTGTGTCCGATACCTGGGATATAAGCAGTCACTTCGATCAAGTTGCTCAAACGTACACGGGCAAATTTACGAAGGGCAGAGTTAGGTTTTTTAGGTGTCATTGTTCCAACACGAGTTGCAACACCACGTTTTTGTGGTGAAGAAACGTTTGTTTGAACTTTTTTATGACTGTTGTAACCAACGTTCAAAGCTGGTGATTTAGATTTTTCTACTTTTGATTTACGCGGTTTGCGAACCAATTGGTTAATTGTAGGCATCTACATTCTCCTGTGAAATTTTTTATTTTTGGTGATGGTACACTTGGTGACAGCTACCATCTGTGTGTACTTTTGCAACATTTGTCAGCACGTCCCTGTACACTCTTGAGAGACCAAAAGTAAAAAGTACCGTCTATTATTATAACATGACGGCACTTTGATTGCAAGATGTTTTTTTATTTTTTAAAGAAGTCGAAAAAGTTCATTATTGACCAGCTTCAGCAGGTTCTTCTGCCCCTGCATCTGTGGCCGGAGCATACTGCTGTTGCTGTTGTGGTTGAACTGTCGCATTGGCTCCAGCTACTCCAGCATTGGCATTGGCATTAGTATTTGCGTTCGCGTTCGTGTTGGCATTAGCGTCTGTTTGAGTCTGCTGTGTTGCCGCTGTGTCGCTCTCATAGGTCAGTCCATAATAGTTAGCGATGTATTGGATACGGGCCTCAAGCGATTGCTTTTGAGTCGCATCTTTGACTTTCTTCACAGCAGCTTGGGCAGCGTTCACAGAATCTTGACTTGGAGTTGTTTCCATTTGAACGACTGCTTTTTCAGCAGCTTCTGTATTTTTCTTTTCTTCCTTCTTTTCTTTTTCTTCCTTTGTTTCCTTTTTCACTGGAAGGGAACCTGTTTTTTTAGCAGGTTGAATTTCTGTCGTTACCTGGGCAGCCGTATTCTTTTTAACGGTATACAAACCAGCTACCAAAATAAAGGATAGAGACAGAACTGTCACCAAGCGAATCCACAAAGGACTATTATCAAATCGATCTAAAATTCTTTTCACTTTTTGATCCTCCTTTGTTGCTCTTAATCAAAGATATTCCCAACTTCGACACTCAATTTGTTTTCTTTTACATCGATGTTGGTCACGCGCAATAAGGATTTGTGTTCAAAGAATTCACGGTCGGTTGCAGCATTATCCGCAAAGACAGCTACCCCCGCTAATTCAGAATCGAATTCAGCCAAGAGACTGACCATCCCGTTAATCGTTCCGCCACCTTTAAGGAAGTCATCGACAATCAAGACCCGGCTTCCTGCTTTTAGGCTCCGTTTTGAAAGGAACATTTTCTCAATGCGATCCCCACTTGAGCCTGAAACATAGTTGACACTAACGGTTGATCCTTCAGTGATTTTCAAATCACGACGGACAATGACGAATGGAACATTCAAGACATTCGCTACTGCATTAGCTAGAGGAACTCCCTTGGTCGCTACGGTCATGACAGCATCAATCTTCCTGTCCCGGAAGGCTTTGGCAATGATGCGTCCGATCCGATTCAAAATCTTAGGATTGCTCAAAAGATCAGACAAGTAAATGTAGCCACCAGGAAGGATACGATCACTTTCAGACAGTTGCTTGCAAAGATCCTCAACGATTTCTTTGGATTCTTGATCTGAGATAGACGGCGTAAAGATCACGCCTCCTCCAGCTCCTGTGATGGTCTCAATATTTCCAATTTCCATCTCTTCAAAAGCCCGCTTAATAATCACGATATCTTCTGAGATGGAAGACTTGGCAGACTCATACTTTTCTGCAAACGTATTAAGGCTAGTCAATTCATAGGGATGGTTGATCAAGTAATTAGAAATTACGACCATCCGTTCACTTCTTCTTAATTTCATTTTCTCACCATGTAGTTTTTTCTATCATTATACCATAAGAAGCGAAAAAAACGAACATTCTGATTTACAGAAGGCCGTTTTTTCCTGATTATTTTATTTTTGGCAGAATCATTCCCGTATTTATCTCTGTTTTTACTAGTCGAGATTCGGTTTATAGAAGGATCTGTTTTCCATAGCAAAGATTTTATTGGTCATTTCGCCAGGACCAATTAAGCCAAGTGCTGTTGTCATCATCATCATTTCCGCATCCAAATTATCGATCATATGAATAATCTCTGCTTCCATGATCTTTGGACGAACAGGACTACCGTATTCGAGCAAGCCATGGTGACTCAAGATCACATGGCGAAGGACGATGACTTCTTCTTTTTGGTCATCAATCTTCAAGTCTTGCAAGACCTTGGTGATTTCTTCATCGATGAGTGCAATGTGGCCGATGAGGTTGCCCCGAACAGTGTATTCTGTATTTTCAGGACCTGTCAACTCGATCACTTTGGCCAAATCGTGTAACATAATCCCTGCAAAGAGCAAGCTCTTATTCAACTGAGGATAGATATCACCGATACTATCTGCCAAGCGGACCATGGTCGCCGTATGATAAGCGAGACCGGCTTCAAAGGCATGGTGGTTGGTCTTAGCAGCTGGATAACTATAAAACTCTTTCTCATATTTCCCATAGAGGGCTCGGACAATCCGTTGCCAGACTGGATTTTCAATTTTGAAAATCATGTTTGACAGGTATTCATGCAATTCCTTAGGATCTACTGGTGGTTTTTCCTTGAAGTCTGCTGGATTGTTAGGCTCTCCTGCTTGTGGCAAGCGCATGTTTAATTGGTTGACTTGCGGAGTATTATTGTATACTTCCCGACGACCAGCCATATGGACCACACGCCCAGCTGTAAAGCTCTCTACATTGTGAGGTTGAGCGTCCCATAGTTTACCTTCGATTGTACCGGTCTCATCCTGGAAGACAAAGGCGAGGTAGTTTTTTCCGGCCCGCGTTTGACGCACTTCTGCTGACTTGATCAAATAGAATCCTTCGAACAATTCATCTTTTTTCATTTGGTTAATTTTGACCATCATCTTCTCCATCTTCTATATATACATCTAGTCCCAGCAGGTCCTCATCGCTTTCGATTTGGCGGAGTGTCCGCTCGATGGCACTGGTCCGTCTGGTGAGCAAATCATCAATATTATTGGAAGCATTCTTTAAATGGCGCTGAGTCTTGGCCAGAATCCCTCCAAACTTATGGAATTCTGATTTGACCGATCCCAACACCTTGCTAATGTCATCTGCACTCTTTTGGATGTTGAGCGTTTTAAAGCCAACAGACAAGGAGTTCAAGAGGGCTGATAAGGTACTTGGCCCAGCCACTAAAATTTGTTCGTCCCGACGCAAGCAATCGAAGAATTCTGGATTGCGAACCACTTCGGAATAGAGGCCTTCGGTTGGCAAAAAGAGAATTCCGAAATTCGTTGTCGCTGGTGGAAAGAGGTATTTTTGTTGGATATCCTTAGCAAAACGCTTGATACTAGCAAGAAGGGCCTTGCGGTAACGCTCGATCTCCTCTTTCTCTCCTGATTCATAAGCTTCTTCCAGACGATAGTAGTCTTCCAGTGGGAATTTAGAGTCAATCGGCAGATAGACTGGCTCCTCTCCTTGTCCTGGAAGCTTAATAGCATACTCCACGCGCTCACTAGATTGGGGAACGGTGACAAACTCCCGCTCATACTGGGCTGGGGTCAAGATATCTTCAATGATTTGACCCAGCTGCAATTCGCCCATAATCCCACGCGTCTTAGTATTGGAGAGAACTTTATTAAGAGTTCCGACATCCCGCGCCACTGTCTGCATTTCTCCCAACCCTTTGTTGACCGACTCCAATTGTTTTGAAACCGTCTCAAAGGAGGTCTGCAAGCGGTGCTGCAAGGTTTTCTCCAATTTTTCTTCTACCGTTTGGCGCATCTGTTCTAGCCGCACTTCATTGGACTCTTGGATCTGGCGCATGCGCTCATCTGTTTTGTCCCGATTTTTAGTAAAGTGCTCATTCATCTCAGCGCGCAGAGCAGTCGTCTGCTGGTGGATCTCCACTCGCATCTCGGTCAAGCGATCTGTCAGAGCGATCTCTAACTGCTGATTGGCAATCTGGCTTGCTTGTCTTTCTTTTTCAAAACGATAGTCCAACTGGTCTGTCAAATGATCCTCATGGTCTTCTAGCATCTCTCGTAAAGCCGGTCTTGTGTCGTCTGACCGTTGCAAGAGATAGATGAGGAGCCCCAGATTGAGCAGGCCAATCAGAAGCAGAATGATATTCATATTAACCTCTGTCCTTACTATAAACAATGACAAGATAGCCACGGTCAAGACTCACTTGAATCGGTTGATCCAAAAATTCATTGGAGCCATACATGGCCTTCAAAAAATAATTCTCCTGATGGAGCGGATACTTGGCTCCTGTGATCTCTAAGTGGCCTTGTCCGACAGGCATAAAACCAACATAGGACATGGCTGGATCTGGCTGAATCTCATGGCAACCAGCTGGTCTGTAGATCAAGCGATTTTGACCGTCGACTAATTGGATCTGCTCCATGTAGGGAGCTAGGTCTGGATCGGTCGGCAAAAAGATATTGGACAAAAAGTGATCCAAGCGACCGCCAAAGGCACCATAAACGGTGATAGCAGCCTCTGGATAGGCCTCAAAGGACGCTTTCAAGGCCAATTCCAAATCCGTATCGTTCTTTTCAGGGACGGATTGAACAACCTGCTTGGCTTGGGTTCGGATCTGGCGCAAATCGATCTCAGAGACGGAATCGAAATCCCCCACTGCTATATCTAAAGGCAGACCTTGTCCCAGTAGCTTCAAACAGCCACCATCAACGCCTACATAAACGTCATGATTTCTTGGCAAGAGCGTGCTGTCACCTCCTGCCAGTATTGCGATGTTACCCATTTACAGCATCTCGGAGCGTTTGAACACGCTCATTGACATCTCCATTAAAGACATAAGAGCCTGCCACAAAGACATTGGCCCCAGCTTCTTTTGCTTGGGAAATACTTTGAGCATCAATTCCACCATCGACTTCGATATCAAAGTCTAAACCTTTTTCTTCACGAAGAGTGGCTAATTCGCGCACCTTGTCCATGGTTTCAGGCAAGAAGGCTTGACCACCGAATCCTGGATTAACAGTCATGACCAAGACTTGGTCCACCAAGTTCAAGA
>JAQCUL010000013.1:0-24454 GCA_027685415.1 Streptococcaceae bacterium AF13-5-6.0 | reverse complement strand
AGGCTTGACCACCGAATCCTGGATTAACAGTCATGACCAAGACTTGGTCCACCAAGTTCAAGACATGTTTGATACTGTCTACAGGAGTCCCTGGGTTGATCACGACACTCGCCTTCACACCCGCTTGACGAATTTTTTGAAGAGCTCCGTGGATATGAGGAGTTGCTTCTACGTGGATGCTGATGATATCAGCACCTGCACGGGCAAATTCTTCGATATGGTGTTCGGGATTGGTGACCATCAAGTGGCAATCAAAGACCAACTTGCTATGTGGTCGCATGCTCTCTACGACACCAGCCCCGAAGCTAATATTAGGCACAAAATGGCCATCCATGACATCGATATGGGCATAGTCAGCTCCAGCTGCTTCTAAGCGTTTCAATTCACTTTCAAAATTGGCATAATCGGCACTCAAAATTGAGGGGGCTAATTTCATTGTTTTCATTCTTGTATTGTCTCCTATTTTGGCATTTTTTTCGAAACTTTTTTATAGGTTTCTCGACGATTTTCAATCTCACTTAGAAATTGCAAGTAATCCTCATAACGGAAAGGCGCAATTTCCTCTCTTTCAACGGCTGGTTTCACCGCACAAGCGGGCTCATGCGTGTGGGTACAGGTACGAAATTTACAAGAGTGGCTCACATCGGCGATCTCTGGGAAGGCTTGATTTAAGTCTTCACTGGTCGTCACTTCATAATCAAGGGATGAAAAACCAGGCGTATCTGCGATCTTTCCTCCATTTAAATGGTAAAAGCTGACAGCTCGGGTCGTGTGTCGACCGCGCCCCAGACTATCTGAAATCTCACCCGTTTCAAGCTCCAGATCCGGAGCGATTTTATTGAGCAAGGTCGATTTTCCCACACCGGTCTGCCCCATAAAGACCGTGGTTTGATTGGTCAAAAGGGGCAAGAGTTCTTCAATCGACAAGACAAAATCATAGCCAATAGCCTGATAGATTCCTTGGTAGTAGTGGATGTCTTCCATATCTTCTAACAAGTCCAGTTTTGAAATATAGACAATGGGATGAATCCCCTTATGCTCCAAAAGAACCAGAAAACGGTCTAAAAGATTGGCGTTGAAATCTGGCTCCTTAGCTGACATAATCACTACTGCCTGATCAATATTGACAATAGGAGGGCGCACGAGGCTATTTTTTCGAGGCGCAATGCTCAAAATGTAGCCTTCTGAATTCTCTTCAGCAGAAAACTCCACCTGATCCCCCACATAAGGAGTCTGTCCTTTTTTTCTAAAATTTCCACGAGCCCGTGTCTGATAAATGTGACCATCTGACTCCACGTAGTAAAAGCCAGCCAAGGCCTTGACGATTGTTCCTTGCAAATCGCACTCCTTTGAGATTAATACTATCTATTATACCAAAAAATGAGAAATAAGGCTGGATTGCTCAATAAGAAAAAACGAAAAGTGAACCTCTCCGGACGCTTTTAGAAACGAATAGGTTCGTTTTTTAAATGGATAGAAACAGAAGACGGAGTATCTGTTATGACTTGTCTTTTAGCAGAATTCGGGAAAGGGCACCTTCCTTTTTTTCCTTGGCATTTTTCCTAAAAAGTGTATAATAGAACTATGCGGAGGTGGTGGAACGGCAGACACGCATGCTTCAGGCGCATGTGCCCCTTCGGGCGTGAGGGTTCAAATCCCTTTCTCCGCATCTTGGAAAGGTGGCCCAGCTCGGTACGGCACCGGACTCGAAATCCGGCAAGTGGATTTTATTCACGCGCGGGTTCAAATCCCGTCCTTTCCTTACGATACAAATAAGCCATAGGTTATAACCTATGGCTTATTACTTATAAAATTTCTTTGAGACTTTCCTTAGGTGAGTACGGACGTTAGCGAACTTCTCCGAAGTTCCATAACTAATTTTTGAGCCTTAAGTCTCAAAAATTCCGAGAGCCTAAACTACCTTTTATTTAGGCTCTTTTCTCACAGCGGAAAGTCTCGATTTGTAACCAATATCATTCGAAAACACATAAAAAACATAGTGCTTCATAGTGTATTTAGAATTAAGAAAGAAGATTACGAACCTATGTCTTTTCTGTTATTTTATTCCTGCTTCTAGAAGGCCATCTGCTAGGCGAGCGAAGTCTTCTAGGCTAAGAGCTTCTCCTCGTACAGAAGGTTGCAGGCCTGCGGCTTGGATTCCTGCTTCCAGCTTGGCTTTGATTTCTTCGGTCTTGCCAAAGCGACTGGTCAAGTTGTTCCAAAGTGTCTTCCGCCGGTGGACAAAGCTGGCCTTGCTGACAGAGAAGAAGAAATCTTCATCCTTGACGGCTACTGCTGGTTCTTCGCGACGGACCATCTTCAAAATGGCAGAGTCGACGTTTGGTGCTGGCACAAAGACGGTGCGAGGCACGATAAAGGCTACCTTAGCAGTCATATAGTATTGGACTGCAATGGATAAAGAACCATAAGCCTTGGTGTTGGGCTCAGCTGAGATGCGGTCTGCCACCTCTTTTTGCATCATGACCACAAATTCTTGGAAAGGAATCTTGGATTCGATCAAGTGCATGAGGATTGGAGTCGTAATGTAGTAAGGAAGGTTAGCCACCACCTTGATCGGAAGGTCTGGATTTTTAAACTCTGCGATGTACTGGTTGAGGTCTACCTTGAGGATGTCTTGGTTGACAACTGTGACATTGTCAAAATCACGCAAGGTATCCGCCAAAATGGGAACCAGGCGGTCATCGATCTCAAAGGCCATGACCTCTGCCGCATTTTCCGCCAAGAACTCAGTAAGAGCTCCAATTCCGGGACCGATTTCGATGACATTGACTTGCTTATCAATCTCAGCCGTATCCACAATCTTTTGAAGGATATTGGTATCGGTCAAGAAGTTTTGACCGAAGGATTTTTTAAAGGTAAAACCGTGACGCTCCAGCACTGCCTTGGTCACGCTATAATCTGCAATTCTCATTTTTTCTCTTTTCTAACATTAAAGAACTTTTCTAATCTTGAGTTCTGCCTTCTAGTTCCTCACTAAGCTTTTGCATCTCTTTAAAAGTTGTTATGCTAACATAGGCACCTGCTTCATAGAATTCAGTTGGGTTTATGGCATAGTCAAAGCCTTCAATCATGCCACCAGCTTCTTCAATCATGCCATTCCACTTTTCATCAAAGACCATTCGCAGACGTTTCCAATCAGTAAATACCGGCACAGAGTTGCGCCCATCTTTTCCTTCTCTGACTGGGATGCTGAACTTAGCGTCTTCTTTCAATACAAAGGAGTTGACTCCCTGACTCTTATCGGGGAATCCCGAAGTAGCATTTAAAGGAATGAGGAGTTTGGCTTTTGGCATGGCTGCTGAGAAGAATTTATAATAGAGGTTATATATTATTTCTTCGTCATCTGTCGTAGGCTTATCCATCTGCCCCATCAACAGCATCCATCTTACAATATCAGGATTCATAACAGGAACTTGTATCTCTGGTAGGTTCGAAAAATCTGGTTTCTGAACCAAAACAGAAGCACTAATGCTGACTTCCTTGGTATTAAAGGCTGCTCCCAAAGCTCCATTTAAGTAAAAGGCTGTCCCAAGAAAATTCTCAATTCCTTTTTTATCTGCTGTATTTTCAATCAGTTTCACAACTGAATTTGGTCGACGATCAATGGTTTCCTTAAATTGGTGATACCAACGCGGCGTATATAGCATGATCATCGGGTCTGAACAGAGATAGCCCTCTTCACCTTTATCATAGGTCGTTGAGAAAAGATACGCTTCCCCCGTTTTTTCTGAAAAGACCGCGTAAATCGAATCTGCTGCTAACAACTTGTCCTTGACGATTTCTGCTAGGCGTTCTAGCTTTCGAGTGTTAGCTTGATAGCTTTCTTCACTTTCAGTTTTCTGATTTTGACGGCACTCCCATAAAAAGAGGCGCAATATTTCTATGCTATCATCAAGACTAGCGGCTTGATAGTCTTCATTGGACATTTGACCTTTTTGGACAATTACAAACGCGTTATAAAGAGCATCTGTATAGCTTGATAGCCGTTGTTCCTCATCGACACCATAACTATAGAGAACACTTCCCTTTTTAAGATTAACCAAGGAAGTTTCCATATCGATGACCAAATGAGCTAGAGATTCATCCGTGAGAACATCTACATCCTTATTTTGATTAATGAGTTTTTTCACGACTACAGAACCAAGAGCGTCCATACCTTGATCGGGATTGCAAAATTGCAGACAATCCCCAACCTTGAGTCCGCCCTCTAAGCTCCCAATAATCAATAACTCATTCGTCTCCTTTATCGGAAATAGTTCTAGAACTCCCAAGCAAGTTTTGTCAAATGACTCTACTGTTTCATTTGTTGCTTCAGTTGTTTCTGCCTTTTTTAAAAAATCGAAGATTCCCATAAATTATCCTCATTATCTACACTCATAACAAATCCTGTGGAGTCACTTTTCTAATGCTTGCAACCAAGCCTGATTAAACCGTATATGCTTACTTCTATTGTGTCACTTTCCCCTTGCTTTTTAGGGGAGTTTCTCAATTCTCATAACTTTTCATGGTATCTTCAACTTCAGCCAAACCAATTCCAAACAACTCCAAGCGTTTGATCAATTGCTTGCCATTGCAGTAGCCGATGCGCAAGGCTTCGCCTAGATATTCCCGCCGTTTGCGACTATCGCTTCCCATCAAAAGACCGAGACGCATCAAGTCGGTCTTTGTGATATCAAAGAAATTCTCATCTTCGTAAGACCCGACCAGTCCAGCTAGGGCTTTTTCTAAGTCTTCAAAACTGGCATGCTCCACTCCCAAGGAACGCCCCTTGGTCTTGGATTTTGGGACTGCTTCACCACGATTTAAAAAGGCATGTTTGGCCTGGGGCACCTCTTGCATAATGATCTTGCGAATTCGCTCGCCATTGTAGTCTGGATCGGTAAAGACAATGACCCCACGCAACTCTTGCAAGGTAGCAATTCGTTCCAAGTCATCTTGATCGATCGCAGAGCCTCGCGTTTCATAGGTATCCACCTCATAAAAACGACGGAGATTAGCTGTGTCGTCCTTGCCCTCCACGACAATTACTTCTGGTATTTTTCTTTTCTCAGTCAAGGCCAAATACCTTTCTTGCATTGTCATAGGTTGCCTGAGCCACTTCTTCTGTTGTTAAGCCACGTAGTTCTGCAATAAAATCTACCACATAACGAGTGTAGGCTGTTTTATTTTCCCGACCACGTTTGGGAACTGGCGCCAGATAAGGGGCATCTGTTTCAACCAAGATCTTGTCTAACGGAAGGCCAGCTGCTGCTTCTTGGACATCTGTGGCTTTCTTAAAGGTCACCACTCCAGAAAAGGAGATCATCATCCCCAGATCCATGAAGCGTTTCGCTTCTTCTAAACTTCCTGAGAAAGAATGCATGATCCCACCGCGAGGACCGACTCCTTCACTCTTGATGATGGCATAAGTATCTTCTAAAGCATCGCGTGTATGCACCACAAAGGGGAGGTCCAAGTCCTTAGACAATTGAATCTGACGACGAAAAACCTTTTCTTGGACATCTTTTGGTGCTGTCATCCAGTGGTAATCCAGACCGATTTCTCCGAGTGCGACGACTTTTGGATGTTTTAGCTGTTCAAGTAAATAGGCCTCCACTTCAGGACTATAATCTCCTGCCTCAGTGGGGTGCCAGCCAAGCGTGAGATAGAGTTCTGGATATTGATCTGCCAACTCCATGGCACGCTCAATCGTCGGTTTGTCAAAACCAACAATATTGTGGGCTACAACACCCATTTCCTTGGCCAAGTCGAGCTCTTCTTGTTCTTTTCCTGCGAATTCTTCCACATTGAGATGGGTGTGGGTATCAAAAATCTGCATGATCTTCCTTTTCTTCCGAGTTTTTCTTCTTTCTATTATAGCAGAAAGCGCCTCTAAATTCACTTTCGGACAAAACAAAAACCAGTAGTCTCGAGTTTCTACTGGTTTTTAGGTTTTTATCTGAATTAGGCAGCCAAAACTTTGCGTCCTTTACGACGACGAGCTGCCAATACGCGACGACCATTTTTAGTTGCCATACGGTGACGGAAACCATGTTTGCGCGCACGACGAAGTTTACTTGGTTGATAAGTACGTTTCACGATGAATACCTCCTCATAGATTTTGTATTCGTTTAGCCGGCTAGTTGTGATCAGTTACTAAACATACTTTACTATTCTATCTGATTCACGCCTGTTTGTCAATAGCTATGGCAAAATTGTTGCAAATACAGGTCGGAGAACACCTTTCTACACCTGACGGGTTGCCAAGTAATAGGGTTCCAGAGCCAGCAGCGCCTCTTGCAACTGATCCAAGATATTCTCTAGGGAACTCTCCTCAACTAGAGAAACATCGTATTTGACAAGGACCTTACGAACCGCCCCTTCTGCTACTGCTTGCAACAGATCATGGCGATTCTTTTCTGTTCCTTCTACCCTTTGACTCTCTCCATTTTTCTGGGCGAAATAATAAACTGGCTGAGTGATGGGAAGGGTGAGAACCATTTGTTGTTTTTGAAGGCTCTGCTCGTCTTTTTTTCGCTCGATAAAACTCACCTCTAAGGAAACTCCAAAATCAACTGCATCTCCATATAGCCTCAAGGCAAACATAGGCTCTGCCATCGTCCCTTCTCCTTTTAGATAGGCCCAAAAATGAGGCCGCAAGATCTGAGCCTGATTCATCCACTGGCTAGTCCGATCCTGCTCCAAGTAAGGGTGACGCTGCTGAAAGGCCGAGACTAAATCGGTGAATTCCTTACGAGCCGCTTGAGCTAGGGCACGATACTGCTCCATCTCTGAGGCTAGCACTCCAGCCTTTGCTGGGGCCTGGTAGTGGATTCCTTGAAGCTTTAAAAACTCTCGAATCGCTACAAATGCCATTTGCTTCCTTTCTAAACCTAAAAAAGGAGAGATCGGCTCAATCCTGTCTCTCCCTTATGGGAAATAATAGCTAGATTATCCTTCGATGTCGACAACTACATAACGGTTTGGTTCTTCCCCTTCAGAGTAGCTAGTGACTCCTTCCATCTTAGAGACGATCCGGTGAATGATTTTGCGTTCACTGTTTGACATCGGATCTGTCTGTTGGGCTTGCCCATCTTCGAGGGCACGTGTTGCCAACTTCTGAGCATAGCTTTGAAGAACTTCTGCCCGGTGTTCTACATAGTCATTAACATTAATGGTAATGTAAAAATTCTTTGAGTAGCGGTTATAGAGGTAATTTTGCGCCAAAAGTTGAAGAGCCTTCAAGACTTTTCCGTGGTAACCAATGACACGTCCTGGCTCATTGGTATCAATTTGCATATTGACCGTACGGCGGTTGTGACTGCTTGAGATGGCCGCATCCACATCCATTTCATCGACCACGGTTTGAACATAGGCTGTCACATCATCTACGACTTCTTCGATGTTGTAGTTTTCCTCTACCTCGATACCAAGGTTTGAGAAATCAGATTCGCTTGATTCTTTTGTCGCTGGTTCTTTAACTTTTTCAAGGATATGTTCATGTCCTTTTTCTTCAAGAACGGTATCTGCTTCTTTGTCATGTTTCAGGATTTCGGTCTTGATTTCTTCAGAGACAACTTCTCCTTCTTCTTCGACCTTTTTGATCGCTGCAACGACACGTCCGAGATCGACCGTTGCTTCGCTCACCGTCTTAACCGGTTCATTTTGCGCATTGATCTCATCTGGGACACCTTTGACAGCTTTTTGATTGGCTTTTACAACAGTTGTTTCTGCAATGGGCTCAATCTCTACTTGGGCTGGTTTTTTCCCAAACAAGCCAAGAAAACCTTTCTTTTCACGCGCTACAACTGTAATATGTGCCTTCATACGAGGAATATCTAAATCGTTCAGACCTTTTTGAATCGCTTCTTCAACAGTTGCTCCAGTATATAGGACCATATGTCCACCTCTTTCTTATTTTTTCTTTTTCTGTGCTTTGTTTAGGGCACGGCGTTTTTGTTTTTCCATGTCGCGCGAAGCTTGCTCTTTTGCTTCACGCTCTGCGATAATCTTGAAGGGGTTGTTCAAGAGATAGGTTTGCCCGACTTGGTAAGCATTGGAAGTCACCCAGTATAGTGCGACCCCGCTGGCTGAGAACAAGGCAAAGAAGAAGATCATCACAGGCATCACATACATCATGGTTGTCGCACTACCATTGCGCTCTGGCATGGCTTTATTGGTCAACCAACTGCTGAAAAATGTGAAGAGTGCTGCAAGAACCGGCAAGATATAAGTCGGGTCGATCGCACCAAGGTCCAACCAGAGGAAGTGACCGACTTTAAGGAATTCGACACGGCTCAGCGCTTGGAACAAGGCCATCAAGACCGGCATCTGGATCAAGAGAGGAAGGAAGGCTGAAGACGTTTTGACACCTTTTTCCTTGTAAAGGGCCCGCATCTCTTCAGAAAGCTTGGTCCGACTATCAAGATCCTTCCCAGGATACTTAGCTTGCAATTCCTTGAGGAGGGGTTGAATTTCCTGCATTTTGCGGGTTGAATTCATTTGATATTGGAAGAGGGGCAAGAGGACCGTCCGTATGACAATGGTAAAGACGATAATCCCTACACCGATACTTCCGCCAAAGGACAAGAAGCGGATAGCTTCTGCAAAGAAGTAGACGAAGCGTTCCCAACCACCTGTCGACTGAGCTGTCACTTGAGAGGTTCCACAAGCTGTCAAGACCAATAAGGCCACTCCTAATAATCCAGTTAACTTCAGTTTCTTTTTCACATTATTCCCTTTCTTGGTAGACATGCGCTAATTTTAAGACATGTACAAGATTTTTCTCTACTTGATGAAAGTCGAGCTCCTCCACTCCTTTACGAGCAATGACAACAAAATCATCGGTCGTAAGGAAGGCTTGGTGTTTGATCAAAACATGGCGAATCAAACGTTTGATGCGATTTCTGGTCACAGCATTTCCCAGTTTCTTACTAACAGACAGGCCGACTCGAAAATGCGGTTGGTCTTTGCGCAAGCGGTAAACAACGAATTTCCGATTGGCAACATTTTGACCACTTTTAAAAATAGCATTAAAATCTTTGTCACGTTTGACGCGGTAGCTTTTTTTCAAACCTCAACTCCCTCTATTAAATTTATTCTATTATACCATATTTTCAAAAAAAACCAATCTCACTCAGGAAATCGGTTGCTACTTAAATACAGATAAAAGTAAAGGCAAGGTGTAGTAGAGATTGAGCAAGATATGAGCCAAAATAGGAGAAAGGAGCGTTTTACTCCGATAATACAGGATCCCAAAAATCACACTCGGCAGGAGATAGATGATAGAAGCTCCTAGCGAAAAGGGAGTGTGGAGAAAATGTAAGCCACTGTAGATGAGGGCTGGAAGCCAAATCTCAGCATAGAGTTTCCAGTCTTTAAAGTAGGCATTCACCAAGGCTCCACGAAAGATCAGCTCTTCTGTCACTGGCCGGATGATAACCATTGCGATCACTAGGATAAGCACCCCTGTGGGGCTAATTTCCCGTGGAAACAGACTCAAAACGGCTGCCCGTCCTTGAACAAAACCACTGATGAAGTAGTCCAACCAGTAAACCAAACAGGCCGCAAAAACGGCTTCTATCAGAGCTTGAAGAGGATTCTTCCCCAGCTTAAACTGCGCTTTTTTAGAAAAACGATAGACCAAAAATCCTGTAAATACTGCATAGAGGCCTTCTAGGCCAAATAAGGTCCAATAATAGCTATTGGCGCTTGCTACACTATTGGAGACATACTGGGCCAAGGGGCGAAATTGAGGCCGAACATAAAAATAAAACAAGAGCAGAAAGAGGGGATACAGCAGTGAGAGCTTTCCTTTGATGAATTTCATAGATACCTTTCCTATAAAGTCTGACAAATCGTATAGTGCATCTTACCATAATCGTGACAAGGTTTCAATGAAAAAGGATGCCTTCCTACTCTCTGAGATAGGCCACATAACCACCTAAGACAGCGACTAAAATCAAGAGACAAAGAAGAGTTTCCAGCCATACGAGAGCTGTCAAGAAAGGTAGTTGCAACAAGCCTTGGGCCATTTTCAAAGAGGTCGCTGTGATAACTGTTGGAAAGGTCAGAGCTGAAAAAGCAGGTTGAAAACCTTCTTTGATCATTCTCGGTAGACGCGTCAACACAAAGAAATAAAAACCTTGTGAGGCAACTACCATGATCAGTAAGAACCAGACAGGAAGGCTCGCTCCACCCACACGAACCAGAGCTGCTAAAAGAAGGGAAAATGGAGCGCAATAGATGCCTTCTTGGCCCAACAGATGACTGGGCAAGGGGGACTTCTTCAAATCATGATAGATAAGGGGATAAAGAAGAAAGGTCAAACCAAAACCAATCACTAAAGCGAGATAAGCAATCTCTCTGATTCCTACAACTGGATAAGTCAAGGCTGCTACTGCAATGCCCACATAGAGAACGGTCCAACTGGGAGTGGCATTGGCTCTTGGTCGCGCTAGGACATGGGTCTTGGTAAAATAGAGAATCAAGCCCAGATCCAATAGAAAGGCAGACCACCAGACCAACTGTGATAGACCTCCAAAGGCGGGAAAGAGGCGCAAAAGATAGGTGGATAGAATCATCCCTGCCATGGGAAAGGTCGCCATCCCAGATAAAAGAGCTGGTTGTTGGAGTTCTATCTTGGTTTCTTGCCAGCGAATTGCATGATAAACCACAAAGAAAAACCAGAAGAACAAACCTGTCAGACTAAAGGCGTGAGCAAGGAAGGGTAGCGAGTCTGCAAGAAGGTTTCCAGCGCCAACCAGTCCTAACAGACAGCCTGAAAATACTAAGGGGATCTTTTTCATCGGGAGCTCCAATCATTTTGTCGATTTCAGTATACCACAAAATAGAAGGAAGCAGGATAAAAAGAAGTTGGAGAATCCCAACTTCTTTTAGAATGTAATCCACCTGTTTCTTACATTATGCAACCTAAAAATGATACTTAAAAAAAATAAAAAGATATCAACTATTAGACTCACTCAGACATCTACTGAAACTTTCCGCCGTGAGATAAGTGCTAGAAACATTCTTGTTTCTAGCACTCGGGAGTTTTGGAACCTTAGGTCCAAAACTAAGTCATGGAACTTCCTCGAAGTTCGCTGACGTCCGTACTCACCTAAGGAAAGTTTCTAAGATGACTCTATCTACAATTTGAAAGAAGTTGGTATTCTCCAACTTCTTTTTATCCATTCTATTAGAAATTAGGCCTGTACGACCATCATATAAAGAAATAAAGATACGAGAAAGACGATACTAACAACAAGAGTCGCTAGCTTGAGTCCACGGTGAGACCGCCAGTAACTTGGTTTTCCTAGGTTACTGGTCGCATCTGTTGAGAGCGATTGTTGTTGGCGAGGCTGCAGGGTGATCAGAACCACAAGAGCGAGGGATAAGATCGAGATCCCGATTGCAAATACCATTTCCATCTTAGGATCCTCCTAACACTCTGAAGAGGGTAAAAATAACTCCCAACAAAATCACCAAACCAATGATCACATTAAAAGTGACATTGATCTTTTCAGAACGTGTCGTCTTTTCTTTTTCGGCAGGACGGCGTTTGAGAGACTCCATCCGTCCTTCTACTTCTTTGTAAAATAAATCTTTCTTACGGTCACTCACTGTGTCCACCTATCCCTTCTTGCAAGCGAGCTTTGAAAACAGCTGGCTCAACGCTACTTGATTGGGCAATTTGTTGCGCGACGGCTTCTCTGTAGTTATCCACAGATTGGTAGATTTCCTGGATACGGGCCACCATATCTGCTTCTTTTCCTTGATCAAAGATATTGGCTTGTGCGAGGAAGTGGCGGTCATGCAAAGTATGGCTAAAGGCAAGGATGACTTGCTGGTGTTCGAAGGCCTTGCGAACAATGCCTTGCACCTCTGCATAGTGGTTGATATCCAGATAAATACTAGAGACCTTAAGCAACTCTTTGATCCGCTCTTGACTGATATTTTGGTACAAGACCACATTTGGATAGCGGACCATAGACAAGAGTCTGGCAGACATCTCCGTCAAAGCTGCTACACGGAAGGTCACATTCGGCAAGTTCTCTACTAGGTAGGTCAAGGCTTCGATCTGATCCGAATTGGTCAAGACAAAGGCGTCTTTACGGATATCGTCTTTCACCTTGAAATCATACAGGTAGCCAAGAGGACCAAAATAACTATGCTGGTCTTGCGAGGTCAACTGCAAAGCACGATGATAGGTCGCGTTTTGCGGAATCAAGATCTTCTTGGTCCGGATTTCTGGGCTCTTTAGAATCAACTGCATATTGCCCGGAAGGCTGTCGTGAAGAGGCTCTTGCCACACCAAGACGTCGCGCCCTTTGATGCCTTTATTGCCCAGTTGGAGACTAATGCTAAAGGAGGTAGCCAGCGTATTGTAGACCAAACCATCTAGATCAAAACCACGATACTCTAGATAAAAGACAAAGTAATCTAAGCGATTCTTGAAAATCCGCATGGGTTGATGGTCCAAGGTCAAGATCAAATCCCCTGTTTGGTGATTCTCTGTCAAGCGCTCGATATCCCCTTCAAAATAAGTAGTCACCAAATACTGTCCTTGATCACCACAAGTCGTTACAGCAATCTTACGACCGTATTGGTCATAGTGCTCAATCATGACCACTTGCCCCTTATCATCTAACCACTCTAAGCGCTCGACGATGCGTTTATAAGAAGTAGCATGGTAAACAATCCGAGCCTTTTCCTGACCATAGTAGGTCACTTTTCCCGAACTGTTATCCCCAGAAACTTCCCAGAAATCAGGCACCGGAACTTCATTAAAGTAGCGACCGCGCTTCTCCCCTTTTGCTTGTCCTAAGAAATAGATAAAGGGAGACTCGACACCGTCTGGTAAGAAACCGTTTGGCTCCAAAACAACGGTCGGATGGTCAAAGCCAGACTCTTTCATGGAGTGGAGTAGGTCTTGGCTTTCACGAGAATAGCTATCAAATACGTTCAGCATGTGTCACCTCTTCTATCAATTGTGCCCAAGCTTCTTCTACTCGGCTGGTCAAAAAGTCTTCTGCACGCGCATAAGATGCTTGACGCATGCTGGCTAGATCATCTTTTTTGTATAGCTGGATGATTTTATCTGCAAAGGCAGCAGCAATCTGGTCGACCACTTGGTCTGCTGAAGGCGGAATGAGATAGCCATTTTTACCTTCTGTGACAAAGGTCTGGTTGCCATAAGGAACGTCAAAACCGATAATCGGTAGACCGGAACCGATCGCCTCCATCAAGGTCAACCCAAAGCCTTCACTGGTCGATGCTGACAGGTAAACTTCATAATTCTTATAAATTTCCTCTAAATTGGCATGCCCTTTGAGATGGATATAGTCCGCCGCCCCCAATTCATCAATCAGAGAGCGCAACTTGCCTTCTTCTCCACCTTTTCCATAGATGTCAAAGGACAGCTCTGGCAATTCTTTTTTGGCGCGAACCACTGCTCGCACCAACCAGTCAATATGCTTTTCAGTCGCCAAACGAGAAGCTGTAATCATAGAAAATGGGGTACGATTTTCGTTTTGTGGCAAGCTTGCAAGGCTTCCAACTGGAATGGTATAGATAGCCGGCTGATGGTTGGTGTATTTGGCAAACTGCTCGGCCAAGATTTCTTTTTGGCGGTCGGTCGCAACAATAAAGAAGTCCACCTTGTCAGCATTGGTAAATTGGTACTCGTAGTAGTTGTTCCACAGGATATACTGATCGTCAACATTATTGGCACTGAAGTGCTCTGCATGGACGACTACACCCAGACGGGCTTTTTGCGCTTCTTCAAAGATAGGCTGACCAATATTGGTTTCCCGATCCAAAATCACCAGATCTTGTTTGGTCAATTGGAGAGTCTGCATGAAGTAGCGGATCAATTCTTGGCGACCAACTAGGTAGCGATCTGGGAAACGATAGATTTCGCGGCCATCCGCCATCTGCATGCTGTAGGCAACCGTCCCGTCTTCATTGTAAAAACGGCGCTCAATCAAGTTGGCTTGGTTGTTCTTAGGAATGAAATACTCGGTACAATAGCGGGTATAGGAGAAATAATCCTTTCTCACTAAAATCCCTCTAGAAACATACTCGCAACGTTCGACATAGGGACTGTTTTCAGACCGCAAGTAGCAGGTCAAAAAATTGTCCTGGTCCTCATAAAAGAAGCGCTTGATCTTGCCGTCGACTTCTTCCCGAGTCGGTTTTCCGGCAAAACCTGCTAAGACCTGATCAATGGTATAGGTCGTTGGCGCAATTTTTATATCTGTAAAATGGCTATAGAGCCAGATGATTTCATCATTTTTAAAACCGATATTTTCTGTTAAATGCTGGATATTATCGGCTAGAATCATATCCATAAAGACAAACTTGGCTGGTTGATGGATATTGCGTAACAACTGGGCACGGTAGGCCTGGGCATACTCAACACCACTGCTGGCCCAACCGATTCCAAGGTTGATATTGTATACTGTCATAATGTCCTCTTTTATGGGAAATGCAAGACAATTTCCCCTTTTTTATTGATTTCTACTCGACTTAGTAAGAGATTGCGGACCATTTGTTCTTTGGCCGCCTCTTTCATTCGTTCAAAGGATTGGTAGGCTTCTTGGAAAAATTCTACCAAAGGGTTTTTCTGACTGGTGTACTGACCAGAGAGCGCCATGCGCAATTGTTGCAGATAGTCTACCTGCTCTACCCAGTTTTCATCGATAGCTTTTAGGATAGCCATGCGTTGGAATTGGGCGATCACCTCATCGGTGCCTAAGATCTCATACTTAGCTTCCAACTCGCTTTTAGCAATCTCCCATAAGAAATTCTCTTTGGTTTTCTTGCTACGGAAGGTTTGGTGGGCCTTTTCCGGATCCACTTGGTAACTAACATTGTCTAACATATAGCGATAAAAAGCTACCGGTTCCTTGTATTCTTTTTTATGGGCTACACTTGAAAAGACGGAACGAAGCACTTTTTCAACGATATCATCCAAGCGTCCTTCTTGTTTGATCAAGCGGTCGCGCTCTTCGTAGACGATGGCACGCTGAATGTTCATGCTTTCCGCAAATTCTAACGTCATCCGACGACTGGCCTGACCAGAACTTTCACTAGCATTTTGGGCCCGTTCCACCAAGTTTCTATACTTGCGCTTGGTCAGAGCTTTGGCTGAACCAATCCGCTCATCCACATCATAGTCTTGATAGGTATCCTGGATCCAGTCTGGCCCCCAGTTTTTCATCAAATCGTCTTCCAAAGAGACGAAGAACTTGGTCAAACCGGGATCTCCTTGACGACCTGAACGTCCACGAATTTGAAGGTCAATCCGCTGGTTCATCATCCGCTCAGTCCCAACAACCACCAAGCCACCTAACTCAGCGACTCCTGGTCCCAACTTGATATCGGTTCCCCGACCGGCCATTGAGGTCGCAACCGTCACAGCACCTTTTCGACCAGACTCCTTAATGATCTGGGCCTCTCGAGGAGCATTGTTAGCATTGAGAAGATTGTGAGGAATCCCTTCCCGCAAAAGAAGATTCGAATAAAGAATCGACATCTCAACGGATCCGGCAAAGACCAGGATCGGATTGCCCTTTTCGTGGACCTTCTTCACATAATCCAGGGAAGCCACGATTTTTTCCGGCAAGGTCTGATAGATTTCATCCGGCAAATCCTTGCGGATCTTCTTACGATTGGTTGGGATCTTGATCACTGACATGGCATAGGTATCAAGAAACTCTGCCTCAGCGACCTTCCCAGTCCCGGTCATGCCACCCAACTTCCGAAACATCTTAAAGAGGTTTTGGTAAGTAATAGAAGCCATGGCCCGTGTTTCTTGGGTCAGCTTGAGACCCTCTTTAGCTTCAATCGCCTGGTGGAGTCCTCCTTGCAAGCGCGTCATTTCCATCAAGCGACCCGTCGCCTGGTCTAGTAAGACAATCTCCGGTTGCCCTTCGACATTGGGATGGATGACATAGTCCTTATCCTTAATAAAGTTTTTATTGGCCTGCAGGGCTAAGCTGATATGGCGAACCAAATCACGGTATTGGGGATCATAGAGGTTGGGAATAGCAAGAAAAGCTTCTGCTGCATGAGCTCCTTTTCGAGTCAACCAAACTCGTTTCTTTTCTTCATCAAACTTGAAGTCTTCCCCTTCTTTGAAGGTTTGGATCAGGGTATCAATAATCCCATAAAGGTTGGACTGGACCCGAGGAGAACCAGAAATAATCAAGGGAGTCTGAGCACTATCTAGAAGCACCGAATCAATCTCATCGACAATGGCGTAATTGAAGTCTGCCAAAAATTGGCCATCTGCCGAAGCCGTCAAGTTCTCTGTTAAATAGTCAAAGCCCAGACTGGTATTGGTCGTATAAATGACATCTGACCGGTAGATCTCCCGTTTGACTTCTGGATCTAATTCTTCGTCTTCTGATTGTTTTAAAGGAACTCCAACAGTCAAACCCAAAAAGCGGTAGACCTGTCCCATCTCTTCTGCATCCCGAGTTGCCAGATAGGTATTGGTCGTAATAACCATGACCCCTTTGCCCTCTAAGGCATTGAGATAAACCGGCATAGTTGCCGTCAAGGTCTTTCCTTCACCGGTATTCATTTCAGCGACATTGCCTTGGTGGAGGACAATCCCTCCCATGACTTGCACGTCATAAGGAAACATGCCCAAGACCCGTTTATCAGCTTCCCGCGCAACCGCAAATGCTTCTGGTAAGAGATCATCCAAGGTCTCACCCTCTGCTAGACGTTCCCGAAATTCCACAGTCTTCTCCTGTAGTTGTCGATCCGTCAAACGGGCCATGTCATCCTTCCAGCTATTGACTTCTTTTAAGATTTTTTTGATGTTTCTTAATTTAACGTAATCCAATGTAATCCTCTTTTTTTGCAGTGATGTTCGTCTATTCGAGAACTTCTGCTCCCTCAGACGATATTGGTTGAATCGTGAAATAGTGGAAGGTAAACTCTTGCAAACCTGCACTGAGCAAGCGTACTTCATAGGCGTATGCTTGATCTGGATAGGTAAACTGCAAGCGACCTTCTGCGGTTACTCGACGGCCAACAAGCTCTCCAAAGCGATCTCTAAAGATAATTTCTACCATAACGGTATGAGTGGGAGTCGCTTCCATCGTGATAACCAGTTCATAATCTTGCTCTCTTTTGAGCAGGGGCAGACTAGGAATTTGACGAGTTGCGCCAAAATTTGTCTGCGAATGCCAAGTTTTCAGCACTTGACCAGATGGCATGAGGGGGTTCTGAAACTGAACGCTTCCTTGGTCAGTCGCTTGAATGGTCGACCCCCAAAGATAATCTGCTAGAACGGTATCGCCCCAGTAGATTCGTCTGCTTTCATTTTCTTTTATTTTTATCATTGGTTTCTTCCAAAGTCTCTTTCCATGATTTCTTTGTACTGGGTCACAAACCACTCAATGATCGGACCACTCGCATCATTGTGTCGACCGGCACGACTAGTACTGATAATACGAACCGGCAATTCATACAAGGCCTCTAAAATATCTGGATAAGCTTGCTGGTCGTAGTCATCATCCCTCATATAGGCAAGGGCTAAAATCGTATCCTTGAAATCTGCCTGGTCAAACCGTTCCCAGAAGCGTTGATTGAGCTGACCGATCCCTTCTTGCGACACTTGACCAATGATCAACTGCATCATGTCTAGGGATGTTCCAAACTCATCTGGACGTTTAAATTTCAGGTTGGCAGCGACATCCCCCAGGTTGACAATGGGTTTTCCGACCAAGATCGCATGAGGAGAATAAAGAGCACCATAGTAAAGGGCACCAAAGGTCCCCATGGACAAGCCAGAGAAATTCATATCTTTTGGCTCAAAGCCGAGCAAGTCCAAGTGCTGATCAATAAAGGCAGTGATTTGATTTTCTAATTCTTCTGAGCCCATATAGAAGGATCCACCTTCCAGTCTTGGGTCAGAAAAGAGAATAAAGGGACTCCCCATCGCACGCATCATCCCAAACCCTTCAAATCCTTCGGCCGGACGATACCCAGAAAAGTAAATGTTTAAAGGTGGCTTCATATCGCCAGGATGGAAATAAGCAAAAATTTCTTGGCGTTTGTGGTCCCGTAGCGTCTTAGCTCCTACGGTCATCTCTCCTAAAGGACCATGTGACAAGCGCTTATGTAGGGCTCCGATCGTAAGCGTCCCTTCTCCTTTTGCTTCCAGCGAAAAGGCTAGGTAATAAGGTTCTGCTCCATCCAATTCTAAGGGTTGCTCCATCTCTTCTTCTGAAAAGACTGCATCTTTGACCCACTCTCCCAGAGCACCAAAGCGGTAAAATTGAATCCGCAACTGCAGCTGACAGCTTGGATCTTTTTCATATTCCAACCAAAAACTGATGGGACGACTCGCATCATACACGTAGTTGTAGACCCACTGAGCAATCGGTGTAAACTCTTCACCGTATGATCCATCTAACTTCAGAAAATGTTGACCCAACACCGTTTGCTGACCAGCAAAATCAGGTCTCACTCGCAGGTCACGAACCGTAAAGGCATCTCCATATTGATTGTCGTATAAAAAGCGCTCTAAGACATAGAGAAATTGATGCTTGTTTGAGAAATCCCAGGGTCTTGCTTGCTTGAGTCTTAAGAGGTGGGCCAATTCGTCAGAAGGCGCCTCTAGTTCATGGCTTTGATCATAAAAAACAGTATAAGGCTGGAAATAAGCCAGGTCTTCTCCTAAAGCTAATAAATCTTCTGGCTTTTCTAGGATCAAGGCTTTGAATTTGGAGATTTCCTCTTCTTCCATATACTCTTTGAGCGATGGAAGAGTGGTAGCTTGAAAAAAGTGCCAGCCTAGTCCAGCAGGAAGCTCCACCTGATCCTGCCAACTGCTTGAGCCGATTTGGAGAATATGGGGTATTTGTTGTTTTTTATCCATGACGTTCTTTCATCCATCCTTCCCATTTCTCGATCAAGCGTTGACCGGTGTATTCTTGAATTTTTTCGATCGAGTAGACCAAGGCTTCGTTCCAAGGCTTCAATTCCAATAAAAAGTGAGTAATCGCCTTTTCTAATTCCTTGTCTCCCTTTGATAAGACATAGCCATTTTTCAAATGATCGACATATTCTGTCTGGACGCGGTTGACCTGTGGAATCCCAGCAGAGATCCCTGCAATCTGCGTGTAGAGGTTGGGTTCCTCGCTTAAATCTACGATCAAGCGGGTTTTTTCCAACTCTTGAATAATGTCATTTTCATTTGAAAAATTCTTAACTACAAAGCGATAGTCCGGTGCGTCTTGTACGGACTCTTCATCGATAATCTGGTTTTCCCCAAGCCCTTCCATTTGGGCTGGTGATTGAACCAGATGCAAGTCCTGCTCGCTAGCGATCAATTCCTCGAGTTGCCCTTCTAATTCCTTAACACGCTCCGGTGATCCATTGTAAAATGCAAAAACAACTTCAAATAAAGGATGTTGCGCCAAGACCTCCAGAACCTTCTTGAGCTGGCTCTTACTTGGAAGCTCAGCTTCATTGACGTAAAAGTAAATCTTCGATTCCTTGCGCTCCTGACTAGATCCCAAACGGAGGCGGGAGTCAAAAGAGGTAATCCGGTGTGTCTTTTGAGCCAAGCTAGGAGAAAAGACCCCAATCGCTTCTTTGGTTTTTTCACTATCTGTAATCAAGAGCTGGGCATCAATCATATCAAAATAGAGGGCAAAGTTTTCGGCAGACAAGGGCTGGCGATCCCCGTAGAAAGACAAGACTTTCTTGACACTACTTGCTGTATCTTGTAAAAAGGCCAAATTTGCTGGATGAGCTGCCAAAACCAACTGATCTCGTCCTGGAACCAAGGTTGCTAGCTGTTCCTTCATTTTTTCAGCGACAACGTCTCCCATATTGGCATAGCTTTCTTTTTTGAAGGCATGAAAGAAAGCTTCATTGACCATGACGGAGTGGTTCTCTTCGATCAACATCTCTCTCAAAACCCATTGCCCATCAAAACTCAGATACTCTTGGAAATAGGGTTTTCCCTCATTGTAGTAGATTCTACTAGAGATAAAGCCACGATCATCTATGTACTCGATGTAGCTGATCTCGTCATTCTTATAACGGGTCAAAGAGAGAAGGTTTCCATCCACTCCCATATCAATTTTTGCTAGGTGGTGGCCCTTTCGAAATGCCATCACCAAAAAGGGAGTATAGGAAAAAGTGGTCTCACTCGGCCATTCGATGTCCTGAAGCTGAACTGGGCGCATAGCCAAATCAGACGGAACCTGTTGGATCTTATCAAAAATCGAAAGGACATCTGTCTCTAACAAATCTTGGCGGTGTAAAAAATAGCGCAGTTGTGGACTATATTGAGGCAACAATAAGATCCGATCCATTTCTGCTTCTTGAAAAATACGAACTTGATTAATGGTATCGTCAAATTCAATGGACTCTCGCATCCAGTACCAAGGGGTAGCTGTTTGCTGCCAGGTGCGGTCCGTTCCATACCAGGCTGGTACAAAATAATACATGGTTACTCCTAGAATATTCTTGTATAACGTTGATTCACACGAAGGGCACGAATTTCTTCTCGGATATTGTAAATCATCCCGACAAACATGAGGAAGGTTCCTGGAATCATGGTCAAGCGCAAGAGATCCTTATCCCATAACAGGAGAGAAAAAGGAAGCGCCGTGAAGAGGATCAGATACAAGGTCCCAAAAACCGTCAAGCGTAGCACAATTTTATTGATATAGCGACGTGTATCTGCTCCAGGATAGACATGATCGATATACTCGGAAACCTTCATCATCTTATCTGCAATTTCTTCTCCGTTCACATTGACAAAGGCGAAAGCAAAAGAGAGAAGGGCGATCATCAGAATGTAAAGAAGGATCCAAATCGGATCTCCCATCACCAAGTGTTTGGCTAAACGAGCAGCCCACTTAGCATTGGAATCCATAGACAAGATCAAGAGCATGGCATACTGAGGAATGGACACCAAGGTCATGGCGTACATGAAGGGCATCCCTCCTGCCGGGTTAAGCTTGATATCCAAAAAAGTATAACTTTTCAAGTTGTTGTGGATCCCTAATTTATTGACAGGAATCTGGTACTTGGAATATTCCACCAAGACTGCCACATAGACAAAAATCAAGATGAAAAACACGCCCAGAACATAAGCGATTTCTGGGATATTATTGACATTTGAAAGGGTATGCATCACGTCTTCGGGCAGGTACATAACCATCCCAGCCATCATGATGACAACAGAACTTCCAAGCCCCAAAGCGGCATTTAGATCGGAGAGCCAAACTAAAAAGAAGGCTCCGGCCACCATAATCATGGTATTGACCGCAATGACAAGTCCGGGGTTCAACCCTGTCTTCAAGGGGAGATACATGGCCACTGCCAAAGACTGGACGATGGCGAGCGCCAAGGTCACGTACATCTTTCGCCGCTCCACTATCTCCGTGCTGGTTTTTTCAAGGTTAAAGCGTTTTGAAACGGTAAACATCCGCCACAAAATCATGGAAGACATCCATGGCGATAGACCGATCGAAAAGATAGACATTCCGCGGAGGTTTCCCCCCATCACAGCGCTTGAGAGCTGCAAGCCCGTTGTCGTTCCCTCATTGAGTCTCAAGGCCTTTGATAAGTCAACAAAAGGCAGGGAAATTTTACTTCCCAAAACATAAATAAAGACGAAAAATATCGTCCAACAAAATCTCTTTCCTACTTCAGATCGTTTTAACATTTCTTTTAAACTTTCTCTTACTCATTTTGACTCTTCCACCAGGGAAACAGCCTTTAAATATGTGCCTTTAGAGCATTTTATCTCAACTTATTTTACCATAATTTGCGACTTTTCCAAACTCATTTGTCACTAATATTTGATAATATTTCAAATTCCCCATTTGGTACCGTATTCAACAAAAAATCCTTCAGATGTTTATCTGAAGAATCTTGTTTACTTGAATATTATTCTCCTAAAGCCATGATGGTATCGACAAATAATTTCTTTGTAAAATAGCCATTGCGGATCAAATAAGAAGTATATTGAGCCTTTCGGACCATTTGGGCATACTCTTCTTCTGTACAGTCTTGGACCAAACGATTGGCTTCTTCAAGACTGGAGGCTACAAAGCCGAGCCCTTTTTCTCGAATATAGTCTGCATTTGACAAATAGTCTGGCACTACTACCGGAAGACCTGCAGATAGATAGGTCGATAGTTTGTAGGAAATATTTTCTTTGTAGTAATCCCGCTCATCCTCAGGATTCTCAGAATTTCCCCAGACAAGCCCAAAACCACCCTTGGAAAGTTCGAGAAGCAACTCTTGCTTGGTCCGCCAGCCTTCCATATGGATCTTAGAATAATCGACTCCTTCAACTGGTTCGGTATAGACATGAAGGGGTGTCTCATATTTCCAATCGATGATATGTGGGAAACGTGAAGGATTTCCTGAGAAGATCAGTTTTTTCTCAAATTGCGGAGTATAGAGATCCAAACTGTGGGTCAAATCCCACAACTTTTGGACCACATATTTTTTCACTGTGAGTCCTTCTGATACTAGACGATGGTACATTTGCTCTGACGGAACAACGACCAAATCACTCTGATTGTACATGTCGATATAGTTAGGCATTAGGTAATAATTGCTCTCAAACATGAGTGGTGGAACATCATGGATAAACATGACCAGCTTGGTTTGAAGGAGTTTTAACTTATCAACCAAACAGCGGTCCCACTCAATTCCATTCCAAGAAGGAGATTGAACGAAGACAATATCCCCAAAAGCAACGCCTGCTAAAATCCCATCCATCCGCGAATTCAATTCGCTAGCTGGTTCGTTGCTATGATCATAAAAGTAGATCCCTAATTCATTAACCCCAAGTTCACGAACGACATTCATAATATCGTTTTGTGCCATCAGAGCAACACTTTTCGAAGATTGCCCAAATAAATTTGTAAAATGAATTTTCATCTCTTTCCTCTGACTCTTCTTTTTTAATCCCATATTTTCTGAAGATATGAAGGCAAACAGAGCTTTTCACAAAGTAACCTTTTTCATATCCCTCAACGAAAACTTCCTCATTCATTATAACATATTTCCCAACTTCTTAGACATTCTAGATCAATAAAAGACCGGTTCATTCCGGTCTTTTAAGGTTTTATTTGCCATCTTTTTTCCGAATTCCTAAAAGGGCTAATCCAGACAGAAGAATGGAAGCTCCTGTAGCAAGAATATTAGATGAAGGATGGGCACCTGTCTCTGGAAGAGCAGGTCCGGAAGAATGCGTCGCAGTTAGTGATCTTGCATCTGATGGAGATTCTGAGTAAGAGGTGCCAAACGAAGACACGACAGACTCCGAAGAACTTGTCACAGCAGAGAAACTTGACGCATAAGACACACTAATCCATTCAGAAATTTCCTGCGATAAGGATTGACTCTCTGTCGATGATGCGCTTCTAGAATCTGAAACACTCATCAAAGGAAATTCAGATACTGACATGGACGTTGAAGCCGATTCGCTTGCTGAAAGGAGTGAAGTTGATTGGCTATAAGAGTCAGACTTCGATAGCAAGGCTGACGCTAGAGATTCCGAATGGGAGGTCCATTGTGAAGCAGATAGACTCTCTGAAACTGATCGAGAGAACGATCCTGACTCTGAAACCTGCGATGTAGCTACGACATTAGAAGTTGAGGCAGATTCACTTGTTAAGGCAGATGCTTGAACTAGCGATTCAGATTGACTAGCTAAAACGGATGCTTGGGCCAAGGAGTCGAACTGGCTGGCAGATACCGAGGCCTGAACCAAGGAGTCAGATTGACTTGCCGAAACGGATGCTTGGGCCAACGAATTTGATTCACTTGCCGAAACGGATTCTTGTACTAACGAGTCTGATTGACTAGCTGAAATCGACTCTTGAACTAGCGATTCTGATTGGCTGGTCAATACAGATGCTTGAACCAACGAATCCGATTGGCTAGCAGATACTGAGGCTTGAACCTGCGACTCTGATTGACTGGCCGATACAGACTCCTGAACCAATGATTCCGATTCACTCGCAGAAACTGACTCTCGCACCAACGATTCTGATTGACTCAATGATGTTGATTGCAAATCAGTCGATACTTGCGATTCCGACTGACTCATTGAATCAGAACGAGAAAAGGACATAGATTCTGTAATTTGAGACTTAGATTCGATATCAGAAGTAGATTGCGATTGACTTTCGGAAACTGATGCTTGAATCAAGGACTCAGATTGACTCGCGGAAACCGACTCTTGAACCAACGAGTCGGATTGACTCGCGGAAACTGATTCTTGAATCAGCGAGTCTGACTGACTGGCAGATACTGATTCCTGAACCAATGACTCTGACTGACTGGTTGAAACAGACGATTGAGCCAAAGAATCTGATTGGCTTGCTGAGATCGATTCTTGAGCCAATGAATTCGATTCACTTGCCGAAACTGACTCTTGAACCAGCGAATC
>JAQCUL010000012.1:30191-45476 GCA_027685415.1 Streptococcaceae bacterium AF13-5-6.0 | reverse complement strand
CTAAGTCTTGTACATCAATGGCCATATGAGGGGTTGATTGAGCCCCATCTACGACCATTATCGCTCCAACTTCATGAGCTAATTGGGCAATTTCCTTAATCGGATTGACCACCCCTAAGACATTCGAAGAATGGGTGATAGAGACAAATTTTGTCTTCTCACTAAGCTTGCTCTTTAAGTCCTGCATATCCAGTAAGCCATCTTTTAGATAGACATAGACCAGTTTTGCTCCCGTTTTCTTGCAGGCTTGCTGCCAAGGAATGATATTGGAGTGATGTTCCATGATGGAAATCAGGATTTCATCCCCTTCCTTTAAGACTTCTTCTGCATAGCGGGCTACCCAGTTGAGTCCAGTCGTTGTCCCTCTTGTAAAGAGCACTTCCTTGGTTGATGAAGCATTGATAAATTTTCTGACTTTCTCACGCGCTGCTTCATAGGCTGCTGTCGCTCGTTCGGCCAAAGTATGGACACCACGATGAACATTGGCGTTATCTTGCAAATAATAGTGATTAACGGCTTCAAGAACACGTTTAGGTTTTTGCGTCGTCGCTGCATTATCTAGATAAACCAAAGGCTCATCGTGAACTAGTTGATCGAGAATGGGAAAATCTTGAGCAATCGTATTTTTATCTAGCATCGTTTCTCCTTAGCGTTGAGATAACTTTTCTTCGATAGTCGCAATCATTTCATCACGTACTTCTTTAACTGGGATTTCAACAATAACAGATCCCAAGAAACCACGCACCACTAAGCGTTCTGCTGTGTGTTGATCCAGACCACGACTCATGAGGTAATACATATCTTCTGGGTCCACTTGACCGATCGATGCAGCATGACCTGCTGTGACATCATTTTCATCAATTAAGAGGATTGGGTTGGCATCTGAACGCGCTTGATCCGATAACATCAAGACACGGCTTTCTTGCTGAGCATCTGCTCCTTTAGCTCCCTTGATGATATGACCAATTCCGTTGAAGGTCAAGGTTCCTTTTTCAAGAATAACCCCGTGTTGCAAGATATTTCCGATCGAGTTGCAACCAAAGTTGGTCACGCGGGTGTCAATTCCTTGTACCTGACGACCACTTGATAAGGCAACGACTTTCAAATCTGCATGACTTCCGTTTCCAACCAAGTCACTGTCAAAATCTGCAACCACGTTACCTTCGTTCATCACACCGATAGCCCAATCAATGCTGGCATCCTGACCTAGTTTCCCACGTCGACTGATGTAGGCTGTGACATTTTCACCCAGGCGGTCAATCGCCGCAAATTTCACTTGGGCTCCTGAGCGGGCAATCACCTCAACCGTCACATTAGCAGTTGCTGTTGCTGAGCCTTCACCTTTTGATTCTAGGCGTTCCAAATAGCTAAACTTGCTGTTTTTACCTGCGATAATCAAAATGTGTTTATTAAAAGGTACATCACTATCGCTATCCTGGTAGAAAATGCCTTCGATTGGTTCAGAAATTTCAACGTTTTCTGGAACATAAAGGACAGCCCCACTATTAAAATAAGCTGTGTGGTAAGCTGCTAGTTTATCATCATCGTATTTAACCGAAGACATAAAGAAGTCTTCCACCACCTGCGGAATTTCTTCTAGGGCAGTATGGAAATCTGTGAAAAGGACTCCTTGGTCTGCCAAGGCTTGTGGCACCTGTTCAAAAACAGTTTGAGTTCCAACTTGGACCAATTTTAAGTTTGAATCGAGGGCTGTAAAATCAGGAACATTGGCAGAAGCCTCACTTTCTGTGATCGTCCCATCCCCAAGATTCCAGCGGTGGAATTTGACGCGTTCAATGGCTGGTAATTCCAACTGATCAATCTTGTTAAAAGCTTTTTTTCGTAAATCCTGCAGCCAGCTTGGCTCAGCATGCAGTTCCGAAAAGAGGGTAATATTTTCAATACTCATTTTTTTCTCCTAATAAAGATACTATCTGTTTGATTTTTTGACAACATTAGATCACTTGTCATCAGGTTATAGTTCTTCTTTATAGTCGTAACCGAGTTCTTCTGCGAGTTGGGCATAGCCTTCACGTTCCAAGCGTGCAGCCAATTCTGGCCCACCTGAAAGCACGACACGGCCTTCCATCATCACATGAACGACGTCAGGAGTAATATAGTTCAACAAACGTTGGTAGTGGGTGATGATCATAGCTCCAAAACCTTCACCCCGCATTGCATTAACCCCTTTAGATACGACCTTAAGAGCATCGATATCCAAACCAGAGTCAATTTCATCCAAAAGGGCAAATGTTGGTTCCAACATCAACAATTGAAGGATTTCATTGCGTTTTTTCTCACCACCTGAGAACCCTTCGTTCAAATAGCGTTCTGCCATTTCTTCTTTCATATTGAGCAGTTCCATCTTTTCATCCAATTTTTTGATGAAATCACGAATAGAGATCTTCTCGTCCTCTTCTTTACCAGCATTCATGGCTGCACGTAAAAATTCAGCATTGGTAATTCCTGGGATTTCTGAAGGGTATTGCATGGCAAGGAACAAGCCCATCCGTGCACGTTCGTCTACTTCCAATTCCAAGATGTTGACACCATCAAACAGAATCTCCCCTTTGGTCACTTCATAATTTGGATTTCCCATAATGGCAGCTGACAGAGTAGATTTCCCTGTTCCGTTTGGTCCCATGATGGCTGCGATCTCACCAGTTTTTAGGGTCAGGTTTACACCTTTTAAAATTTCTTTGCCTTCAATTTCAACGTGAAGGTCTTTAATTTCTAATGTCGACATTGCTTTCCCTTTCTTTTTACTTTGAAGTCTAGAAGGTGCTCAAAGCATAGATTCCTTCATCACAAAGTATTTTTTCACCTTTCAAGTATATCAAAAAAAAGCCTAAATGGCTTTTCTTTTGATTAGAACTATTCTTATTTAGTTTTTTCTTTTCGTTTTTGACGAACTTCCTCCCGATAGGAGGAATTCCCTATATACCGCAAAACATTTAATAAAGGACTGTGACTCGGTCCTAGAATTCCGATTAATTCTGCTAACAGCTCTACTCCAAACAAGAGCCCGATCACAAGTAGGACGCCCCCAATGCGACTCGAGATGTTGAGTAAGAGAGAAATCAAGGAGAAGATCATCGAAATCCCATAGATCACAAGCACAGTTCCCCGATGCGTTAAGCCTAGGGAGAGTAGGCGGTGGTGTAAGTGATTGCGATCCGGTTTATAAAATTTTTGACCAGACAGGGTCCGACGGATAATGGCTAAAAAGGTATCTGTAATCGGTACACCGAGAATAATCATTGGGGTGACTACCGCAACAGCTGTCGCATTTTTCAAACCTTGCAAGGACAAGACAGAAATCATAAATCCGATAAACAAGGCACCGGTGTCTCCCAAATAGAGAATGGCCGGATGGTAGTTAAAGGGAAAGAAACCAGCGATGGACGCAACCAATACAAAGATCGTCATGGTCAGAAAGAGATTGGGTACTGGTAGAAAGAAATAGGACACAATCCCCATTGTCACTAGGGAAATAATAGAGACCCCACTCACCAAGCCATCTAATCCATCAATCAGATTGACCGCATTGGTAATGGCAACAATCCAAATCACCGTCAAAAGATACGATAGCCATGGTTCAAAATGAAGTAAGGGCCCACCGAATGGAATCTTAAAATCATTTAGACGAAAATCTGTCAAAAACCAGACCAGACTCGCTGCCAGCAGGATGCCGATCATCTTTTTCTTGGCAGACAATTCTTTTACATCATCGATCAAGCCTGTGAGCGCGATAATCCATCCTGCGCCCACGACCGGCAAGGTATAAGATAGGTAACTTTTGATTGGTGCGGTAGTGGATGTCAGCATAGGAATAAACACAAGAGTCGCAATTGAAAAAGCAATCACAATAGACAGTCCACCCGCGCTTGGCATGGGCTTGGTATTGATCCGACGCGCATTCGGATAATCTACGGCATCAATCTTAAAGGAGAACAAGCGAACCAAGGGCGTCAATACCAAGGCAATCATAAAAGTCCCAATCAGCACCAGAACAAATTGCAAGGAAAAGGACATCATAAGCTAGCAACTTTCTTCAAATTCTCAATCGCACCAGACACCATTAGTAAGTGACCATGTTCTTGCAGAACGGCCCGTGTCACTTCTGAATCATCCGCATACTCCCGAATGATGGCAAGTAACCAGGTCGGATATTGATTTGGTTGATCCTCTGTATCGATCAAGACAGTTAAATAATAATCAGATCCCATTTTGTATAATTCAGAGGTATCCACTGGAAAGCTGACCGTTTTTGAAAAGGCAACTGCTTGCTGGATATTTGAAAAACGCAAAATGTAATAAATATACTGACTTACTGGCGCTTCAGATGTAGGATCTTGTTCTTGATTGTCCCGCAACTCTTCTTGTTCCAAATGGTGGATAGCTTCTGCATCCCCTTTTGTCTTATCAGAGATTGTTTTTTCCAAAGTCTTGATAAATTCATCTGGTGTCATGCGCGACAACTCTTCCATATCAGGAAGATCTGACAAATCCTCAAAATCCAATTGTTGATCAATTTTTGATTTGGTAACAAAAACATCCAATTTATCTGGTTTTGGTGTCACTCGAAAACTCAGCATTCCACTATCCAGGAAGCTTTCTGGCATTTCGAGTTCATCCAAAATGGCGTAGAAAAATTCTTCTGTTTTTTCTTGCGGGACAAGGAAATCAGCAATTTCCATCCCACGTTCTTCTAAGTCTTCTAGTTGGATTGTGATCTTAATAGTTGAATCACTAATTTGCTTCATCTTCATAGCATAACCTCATACTTCTAGTCTTACTATTATACTAAAAAATTGGATAGAATTCAAAAAAAGGATGCATAGAAAAGAGGTCGGGACAAAAGTCTCCAACCTCGAAAATAATTTGATCAAGTTCAAGCCTTCTCTTAGAAAATAACACGGAAGAGTCCATACAATAACAAGATGGAACCAAGAACAATCCGGTATTTCCCAAAGACGGTGAAATCATGATTTTTCACATAATCTGTCAAGAAGCGGATGGCGTACATGCTGACCACAAAGGCCACTCCCATCGCAACCAGTAGAATAAAGAGTTGCCCCAGTGCTAGTGAATGTCCGCCAAGAGCGAATTTCCCAACCTTTAAGAGGCTAGCCCCAAACATGGCTGGAATCCCCAGATAAAAGGTAAATTCTGTCACTACTGGACGGCTAACACCATTGATCAAACCTCCCACAATCGTAGCACCTGAACGGCTTGTTCCTGGAAATAGCGATAAAACTTGGAAGAGCCCAATATAAAGAGCTGTTCGATATGGGAGCTTATGCAATTCCGTCACTGCTGGCTCAACTTGTTCCCGTCTCTCCAAATAGATAAAGGCAATCCCGTAGGTAATCAACATAATCGCAACGGAAATCGAATTGTGGAAATGCGCCTCAAACCAATCATCTAATTTAAAAACAAAGACGAGAGGGAGGGTTGCAACCGCAACTTTTGCCCATAATTGCCAGGTTCGACGTACTTCTAGTGGAGATTTACCAGGTTTGAAGGGATACAATTTATCGAAATAAATCACCACAACTGCTAGGATCGCCCCCAATTGGATGACAACATTGAACATCTCCATGAAGGCCGGATCTTGATTTTTAAATTGAACAAAATCCTGTAACAGAATCAAGTGACCTGTACTTGAGATCGGTAACCATTCTGTGATTCCCTCGACAATCCCAAAAAGAACCGCCTTGATTAATTCGATCAGAAACATCTTTTTCTCCTAAACTTACATTTGCTCTATTATATCATAAATCTATGGACTGGACCAGGCCTTCTAAACTAGAAGGTAAAGAGCGACCAAGACCATTCTCAGCGCTACTTAGAAGGCGCCAAAGCCTCCTCCGCCTCCTCCGCCAGAGAAACCTCCTCCACTACCAGAGGAAACTGTGAAATGACTAGCCGTCGATGCTGTCGATCCATAAGTAGACATGGCATGACTTGAGTGGGTCACATCATGATAGAACGGAGTATAAACGAAGGCGTTTAAGGCTTGATTTTCTAAATGAATATTCCGAAGCTTCATGACCTTTGTGACCTGATCGGCCACACCATACAAGGCCGCATAGACCAATAAGCGATTCCATAGGACCAGAGACTGCAACTCTGCATCGTTGAGGTGAGCAATCTCTTTCAACATCCGACCAAAACTATCCCAGTAATAACGTTGCTCAGCACCCGCAAGATTGACAACCCCATCTCGTAGGCAGGCCTTAAAGATCGCATTGAAGCGCACTGGCATAAACCAAAGTATGAGGATCCCTATCAAACAAGGAACAGAGAACCAACCCATCCCAAAGATAGCAAAGATTTCTGCTCCAAGAGCGATAAACCAAGCAGCCCAACCAAAGAAGAGACTTCGTCTAGCTTGCGCTTCTTCTTTTGCTTCTAAAGGGCGATAGTAGCTTGGCAAATGGAGATCTTCCACCTTGCGATGAACATCTCGGGCCACTTGGTTGACAGCCGTATCAAAACGAGCCTGAGCCTTACTTCCTAGTGAACGAATCGCATCTTGATCTGCTTTTTTGGCATGTTTGTATACATCATCACTGAATTCATAATTCTCAAAGAGACGGTTAACAGGACAGGAAACTTGATCCCCAAAAGCCATATTCATAAAGGAGCGTTCAAAATCATCCACATGTCCATGAGACTTTCTGGTCAAAACGACTTCATTTCCTTGTTGCTCGTAGACAATCACTCCACGATCCATCAGATCCAGCAAAGTAGCTTGAAGCATTTTTTCAAATGTAAATACCGGCGGAGTCGCCTTCTCTTTATTGGTTGGGGAAGCCTCGTCTAATTCAGCTGAATAAACAACCGAACTCATAATCAGAGGTGCAATGTCCTGTGGAATTTCATAAAGACGAGTATCGGTCGGATAGGTCACACCAGGCCAAATCATTTTTTTGAACCGATTGCGACCCACGAGAGAAAGAAGCCAGAGTGCAATAATGAAGGCTGGCAAGATCCAGTTCCAAAACATGCGTGTCCAGTATTTTTCCTGTTCAATTTTAGCTTGGTTTTTGTGAAATTCATCCAATTTGGTCAATCCTGTATTTCGACCAGAATCATACAAGGTAGTTAGGTCTGACTTCAACCAGTAACCATACAACTCCACAGCCTTTCCTTTGCCTAAGTTATAGAAAGTGGCAGAATAGATTCCATCTTCTTTCTTTACAGTCACATCCGGTCCCATAAAGGCTGTATGGATATACAGTTCCGACTGGGCATTGGCTGGTGCAAACTTAGGAATGACACGAAATTGAACTTCGTCCACCTTCTGATCGCCATCCGTAATTGGTTTCCAGTTCAACTGCAAGATATCCTTGTGTGAATAAAGAAGATTTTTTAATTTCCATGTGACTTTTATTTTGACTGTATCTTGCGCTACACCACTGTTATAAATTTTCACTCGGTAGCCATCACCTAGATTCGTAATCTCGGGTTCTCTTTGAAGATCACGACCTTCCACCTCAACCTTTGGCGGTATCTCAATTGCAAAGCCTTGTGGCATGTTCCCTGCCGTTCCTAGACTGACATACTGCCCTCTATAAGAATCTTTGAAATAATAAACCAGTTCTTCCTCATAGGTGGCGTCGTCCCAAGTGTCCAAGGTCAAGGTTCCACCATAGTAAAGCACATCATAAGATGGACTAGATGCATGGACATTCTGACTGACAAAAAGGCAGGCCAGAAAGGCGAAAAAAACATACAAATACTTTTTCATTTGATCACACTCCTTTGTATTATTATAGCATTTTTTAAATAAAAAGAGGACCATGTTTGAAATGCAGCCTATTTTACTGTACAATAGGAGAAGTTAAAATAAGGAAGAGGAGAAAAAATGAAAAAAACATTATTCGCGCTCTTAACGGGGCTTTTCATTTGCCTAGGGATCACACAGGTTGCTCATGCAGATGACTATTTACGAATCGGAATGGAAGCGGCCTACGCTCCTTTCAACTGGACCCAAGAAGATGATGCAAATGGAGCTGTTAAAATTGACGGTACCAATCAATATGCCAATGGGTACGATGTCCAAATCGCAAAAAAAGTTGCTGAGGAGTTAGGTAAAAAACCTCTTATCGTAAAAACATCATGGAACGGTTTAATTCCAGCCCTCACTTCTGGTAAAATCGATATGATTATCGCTGGGATGAGTCCAACCGCTGAACGTAAAAAAGAGGTCGCCTTCTCCAAGAGCTACTATACCAGTGAACCGGTCATGCTCGTTCGTAAAGATGGAAACTATGCAAACGCCACTAGTCTAGATGACTTTAAGGATGCAAAGGTCACCTCTCAACAAGGGGTCTACCTCTATTCTCTCATTTCCCAACTCAAGGGTGTGAAACAAGAAACTGCAATGGGTGATTTTGCCCAGATGCGTCAAGCTTTAGAATCGGGTGTTATTGATGCCTATGTTTCTGAACGTCCCGAAGCCCTAACCGCCGAGTCCGCTAATTCTAAATTTAAGATGATTCAATTCAAAAAAGGATTTGAAGTTGGGGAAGAAGATGCGACTATCGCTATCGGGATGAAGAAGGGTGATACTAGAATTGACCAAGTCAATGCCGCACTAGCTAAGATTTCGTCTGAAGACCAAGTCAAACTCATGGATGATATGATTAAGAAGCAACCAGCTTCCAGTGATGCTAGTGATGATAAGCAGACATTCTTTAGCCAAATGATGAAGATTTTAAAGGATAATGGTCCACAGTTCTTACGGGGAACTGGAATGACCCTCTTAATCTCTATGACTGGAACTATCGCTGGGTTGATTATCGGTTTGTTAATCGGTGTCTTCCGGACAGCTCCGAAGGCTAAAAATAAATTCCTTGCTGGATGCCAAACTGCCTTTGGTTGGTTCCTCAATGTCTACATTGAAATCTTCCGTGGAACTCCGATGATCGTTCAATCCATGGTCATTTTCTACGGTTCCGCCCAAGCCTTCAACATTTCCTTGGATCGTACCTGGGCCGCCATCTTTATCGTATCCATCAATACCGGAGCTTATATGAGTGAGATTGTTCGTGGTGGGATCTTAGCAGTGGATCCAGGTCAGTTTGAAGCAGCGACTGCTCTAGGAATGACCCATGGACAAACCATGCGCAAGGTCGTCCTTCCACAGGTTGTTCGCAATATCTTGCCAGCAACAGGGAATGAATTTGTTATTAACATCAAGGATACATCTGTTTTGAATGTTATCTCTGTAGTTGAACTGTACTTTACAGGAAATACGGTCGCAACTCAAAACTACCAATACTTCCCAACCTTTACGATCATCGCTGTGATTTACTTCGTTCTCACCTTTACCATCACACGAATTCTTCGCTACATCGAACGTCGTTTAGATTCTGATACCTACACTACAGGTGCCAATCAAATGCAAGTCAAGGAGGTGAAATAATGGCAGAAAAAATTCTTGAAATCCAACATTTAAAAAAATCTTATGGTCAAAATGAGGTTTTGAAAGATATTTCGCTCACCGTTGAAAAAGGAGAGGTGATCTCCATCATCGGGAGCTCTGGTAGCGGAAAATCAACCTTCCTCCGCTCCATCAATCTTCTGGAGACTCCTACAGCTGGAGAGATTCTCTATCGTGGGCAAAATGTTCTTGATCCTGAGTATGATCTTACCCACTACCGCGAGAAATTGGGGATGGTTTTCCAAAGCTTTAATCTCTTCGAAAATTTAAACGTCTTAGAAAATACGATCGTTGCACAAACGACCGTCCTCAAGCGCGATCGTGAAACTGCTGAGAAAGTTGCCAAAGAAAACCTTGAAAAAGTCGGTATGGGATCTCAATATTGGGCTGCCCGTCCGAAACAACTTTCAGGTGGTCAAAAGCAACGGGTCGCCATCGCACGTGCTCTCTCAATGGATCCTGATGCCATTCTCTTCGATGAACCAACTTCTGCCCTAGACCCAGAAATGGTTGGGGAAGTCTTGAAAATCATGCAGGATCTGGCAAAAGAAGGACTCACCATGATTGTCGTCACCCACGAAATGGAATTTGCCCGCGACGTCTCTAGCCGGGTCATCTTCATGGACAAGGGTGTCATCGCTGAGCAAGGAGATCCAAAAGAAATCTTTAGCAATCCAAAAGAAGAGCGGACCAAGGAATTCCTTCAACGCTTCTTACATTAATCTCTTGAAACAGTTTGCTTACCAGTATGGAAGCAAGCTGTTTTTTTGTATCGCTTCTGCTTTTGAGGCATCAAAAAAACCAGAGAGCACACTCTCTGGTTTTCAATTGGAACAACAAATTAATCTTCGAATTTTTGATGATTTTTGTCATAATAATCAATCAATCCAAGTGCAGTTTCAAACGAGATATTCTTCACTTTTGCACGTCCTTGAGCCAAGGCAATGATAGACATTTCACGGGCATTTGTTTCTTTGCTGATACGATACCCTGTAATTTTCTTATCACGTACCCATCCAACAACTGATTCTACTTTTTCAAAGTTCGATTTAGCCATGATCTTTCTCCTATATTATTATTTCCAATACTAATATAAATTTTTTTGCACATTTTGTCAACTAAAATTGCTGAAAATACGAACCTTTTTTAAAAAATGATAAAAAGTTTACTTTGCTTTCAGGGCTGATAATATTTGTGTACGAATGTTTTCAACGCCATCAGGGTTTGCTGGTAGGAAAATCGTATTATTCCCTTCTTTATCTGCAAAATTATTTAAGGTATCTAAGTACTGGTTGGTTAAGAGAATTGACATGATTTGTTCCTCAGTCAAGTCTACATTCGCGCCTTTTAACTCTTTAATAGAGTCTGCCAATCCATCGACAATGGCCTTCCGTTGCTCGGCAATACCAACCCCGTGCAAACGGTCTTTTTCCGCCTCAGCTTCGGCAGCAGTAACGATCTTGATCTTGTCTGCTTCTGCCAACTCCTGAGCTGCCACGCGTTTTCTTTGCGCTGCATTGATCTCGTTCATGGATTGTTTCACTTCGGCATCTGGCTCAACTTTGGTGATCAAGGTTTTAACAATAATATATCCATAAGTTGACATTTCTTCTGCCACTTGTTTTTGAACTTCAAGAGCGATTTCATCTTTTTTCTCAAATAATTCATCCAAGGTCAACTTAGGCACAGAAGAACGAAGAGCATCTTCAATGTATGATTTAATCTGTGATTCTGGACGCATGAGTTTGTAGTAGGCATCCTTTACGTTGCTTTCGTTCACTCGGTATTGCGTCGCCACATTCATGGTAACGAATACGTTATCCTGAGTTTTTGTTTCAACCACGATTTCACTCTGCAAGACGCGCAATTGAACACGTGCTGCAATTTTATCGATGCCAAAAGGCGCTCTCATATGAATACCACTGTCGCTAATTTTTTGATAACGTCCGAAACGCTCGATGATGGCAACGGACTGTTGTTTCACCACATATAGTGAGCTGATCACAATGAATCCTGCAACCATTAGCAAGAATAAAATAAAGATAAAAAATCCAGGCATAAAAAGTTCCTCCTTTTAATTTACGCATATCATATCACAAGTCTTCATAAAAAAGCAATATATTCCATAAAAATATATTGCTTAAATAGTCGATTATTTCTGCATGATACTCAGACCAGCATATTATAGAGAGTTTCATTTCCGTTCAAGTTAATGAAAGACGGATCAAAACGCTCAATACGATTGACCAAACCTGCATAGTCATGCTTATTGGCCAAAGTAACCCCAATCAAGACAGGGCCTGTTCCTTTACTAGCACGCTTGATGTATTCAAAACGTGTAATATCATCATTTGGCCCTAAGATATCATTTACAAATTCACGAAGGGCCCCTGGACGTTGTGGGAAATTGACGATAAAGTAGTGTTTGACCCCATCGTAGATCAAAGCCCGTTCTTCCATCTCAGGCATACGGTTGATATCGTTATTCCCACCTGAGATAATACAACAAATGGTTTTCCCCTTGATGTATTCGCGCAAGATTTCAAGGGATGCCACACTGGCCGCTCCTGCTGGTTCAGCTACGATCCCTTGTTTGGAATAAAGATCAATCAAAGTCTCTGAAATCAAGCCTTCATCGACCCCAACCAAAGTTTCCACATGTTGACGGGTCACTTCATAAGTCAATTGTCCCACTTTTTGCACAGCAATCCCGTCTGCAAACTTATCGATTTCTGGCAATTTGACGGGACCACCTGCTTCAAAAGCAGCCTTCATGGAGCGCGCTCCTTCGGCCTCTACCCCAATGACTTCAATCCGAGGATCCGTTTCTTTGATATAGGTAGAAACACCTGAAATGAGGCCTCCTCCACCGACAGGGACAAGGACAGCATCAAAGGCAATCGATTCTTTTCGAGCTTCCTCAAGAATTTCATAGGCCACTGTTCCTTGGCCAGCCTGTACGTGTGGATCATCAAACGGGTCAATAAAGGTCCGTTTTTCTGCAAGAGTAAATTCTTGAGCTGCCTTAGCTGACGCGTCAAAGGTATCCCCGACCAACTTAATCGTTACATAGTCCCCACCAAAGAATCGGACTTGGCCGATCTTTTGTTGAGGTGTTGTAATCGGCATGAAGATGGTTGCTGGAATCTTCATTTCATTACAAGTATAAGCAACTCCTTGCGCATGGTTTCCCGCAGAAGCACACACTACCCCACGCTCACGCTCTTCTTTTGAGAGTTGTGAAATTGCAAAATACGCTCCACGAATCTTGAACGAACGAACACGTTGGGCGTTTTCTTTTTTCAAATAAATCTTTGCCCCATATTTTTCAGATAAATAGTGGTCGTATTCAAGGGGCGTATTGACAACGACTCCACTTAATATTTTATGGGCCTTGGCCACATCTTTTGCTGTTATCATTTCATACCTCTGTTGCTGTGTATTGATCAAAAAAGCAAGCCAGGGTGTCCCAACTTGCTTAGTCTTCTACAGACAATTAGTTGTAGATTTTGAAGGCGTCATCGTCGTTTTGACCAACGAATGGCATCGCTTTACGCAATTCAGCACCAACTTTTTCAATTTCAAGGTTAGCAGCTTCTTCACGGTAAGCAGTAAGTTTTGGACGTCCAGCTTTGTAGTCGTTAACAAAGTCGTTAGCGAAGTTACCATTTTGAATATCAGCAAGAACAGCTTTCATATTTTCTTTCACTTGTTCAGTGATTACACGTGGGCCTGATACATAGTCACCGTATTCAGCAGTGTTAGAGATTGATTGACGCATTTTCTTGAAGCCACCTTCGTAGATCAAGTCCACAATCAATTTCATTTCGTGAAGAACTTCAAAGTATGCCAATTCTGGAGCATAACCGGCTTCAGTCAATACTTCAAAACCAGCTTCGATAAGGGCAGTCAAACCACCACAAAGTACAGCTTGTTCTCCGAACAAATCTTCTTCCGTTTCTTCTTTGTAGGTTGTTTCAAGAAGACCAACGCGTGCCGCACCAACACCTTTACACCAGTCCATAGCGATATCTTTCGCATTACCTGTAGCATCTTGATAGACTGCGTAAAGTGCTGGTACACCAAATCCTTCAGTATAAGTACGACGAACCAAGTGACCTGGTCCTTTCGGTGCACACATAAAGACATCGACATCCGCTGGAACTTTGATGAATTCAAAGTGGATATTGAACCCGTGTGCAAAACCAACAGCATTACCCGCTTCAAGATTTGGCGCAATTTCTGTTTCGTACAATTCTTGTTGGATTTCATCCGGAGCCAAAATCATGATCACGTCTGCCAATTTAGTCGCTTCTGCTACTGTATAGGTATCAAAACCATCTTCTTTTGCTTTATCGAATGATTTACCTGGACGTACACCGATGATGACATCGTGACCTGAGTCACGCAAGTTTTGTGCATGCGCATGTCCTTGTGAACCATAACCGATCACAGCAATTTTCTTACCGTTTAATGCTGCAACTTTAACGTCTTTTTCGTATTCCATTTGAACTGCCATAAGTAAAATCTCTTTTCTATTTTATTATTTGCCTTTTTAAGGCGGAGTTGACAATGTTAAGGTGAGAATTAATCTCGAGTAAATCCGGTTGCACCGGTGCGGGCAATGTTTTTAATCCCATAAGGTCGAATAACACGAATGAGGGCTTCGCTCTTTTCTGCATTTCCCGTCATTTGAACGGTGATAGAGCTTGGAGCTACATCGACCACGGTCGCACGGAAAGGTTGGATAATGGCCAATATTTCTGCCCGCTTCTCAGCTGGTGCAGAAACTTTCACCTGGATCACTTCGCGCTCCAAGTGTGGTTTGTCAGTGATATCACGAATGCGAATCCCATCAACCTGGCGGTTGAGCTGTTTGATGATTTGCTCTTCTTCATCATGCGAAGCAACATCAATGATAATGGTAATCCGCGATACATTAGGGTTTTCTGTTGCGCCAACAGAGATACTTTCGATATTGACTTGACGTCTCGACAAGACTCCAGTAAAGCGGTTCAGAACACCTGATCGGTTTTGAAGTTTGGCTGTTAACATTCTACGCATTAAACTTCACCCCCAACATCTCATGATTACTCTTACCAGCTGGTACCATCGGCAACACATGCTCTTTCCGAGAAATGTCTACTTCGATGAACATTGGTACATCTTCTGTGATGACTTCCAAATCCTTCTCCAGAGTTTCAGGATTATCAAATTTATAATTCTTGATCCCGTAAGCTTGCGCCATCAATTGGAAATCCGGAAGGCTATCAAAGACTGACTCTGACGTCCGACCATCATAGAAGGCTTCTTGCCATTGACGGACCATTCCAAGCGAGTGGTTGTTGAGCATAACGACCTTGATCGGAACCTTATAAATATTTAAGATCGCCAATTCTTGGTTGGTCATTTGGAAACCACCATCTCCGACAAAGAGAACAACTTCTTTATCTGGATTGGCAATTTTCGCTCCGATAGCTGCAGGAACACCGAATCCCATCGTTCCTAGACCACCAGATGTTACCAATTGGCGCTCATTTTGGTAAGGATAGTATTGAGCCGCCCACATTTGGTGTTGTCCAACGTCTGTGACGACAATAGCGTCCCCCTTGGTCAACTCTCCAATGCGTTCAATCACAGCTTGTGGCTGCACAACCCGTTCCTTCTTGTCGTATGAACGAACTCGGTTCTTATCTTGGGTCACCTTTTCAATCCATTTTTCTGTGTTGTTATGAACCGTTGGCTCTGCTAGCAACTGTTGCAAGGCTTTCTTTGCATCGCCAACCACAGGAATGTCGACAGCAATGATCTTCCCAATCTCTGCAGGA
>JAQCUL010000012.1:0-30181 GCA_027685415.1 Streptococcaceae bacterium AF13-5-6.0 | reverse complement strand
GACAGCAATGATCTTCCCAATCTCTGCAGGATCAATGTCAATATGGGCAACCTTAGCATTTTTAGCGAAAGTCTTTGGATTCCCTGTCAAACGGTCATCAAATCGACAACCAACACTGATCATGAAATCTGTCTCTGTCATAGCGATATTGGCCGCGAAGGATCCGTGCATCCCTCCCATCCCTAGGAAAAGAGGATGACTGGTTGCAATCGTTCCTTGACCTAACAGACTGGTCACTACTGGAATCTGATAGCGCTCTGCTAGAGCAATCAACTCTTTTGCAGCTCCAGCGTAACTCACCCCACCACCAGCAAGAAGAACTGGTTTTTTAGCCTTACTCAATTGCTTCAAAATCTTTTTGATCTGCAATTCATTGGGTTCAATGGTAGGCTGGTAGCTTGGAAGCTTCACACTTGGTTCATAGATGAAATCTGTCTCTAAAGCAGACACATCCTTTGGAAGGTCAATTACCACAGGGCCAGGACGGCCGGTCGTCGCAATATGGACAGCTTCTGTGATAATTCGCGGAATATCTGCCGTCTCACGTACTTGATAGTTGTACTTGGTGATGGGCATGGTAATTCCCACAATATCTGCTTCTTGGAAGGCGTCTTTCCCGATCCCAGCACGATTGACTTGACCAGTGAAAACTAATAAGGGAACGCTATCGCTCATGGCATCTGCAATCCCTGTAATAGCATTGGTCGCCCCCGGTCCACTCGTGACGACTGCGACACCCAACTTCCCAGTTGATTTGGCATAGCCTTCAGCTTCATGCAAGCATCCTTGTTCATGACGACCCAAGATATGCTGGATACCCTCAAAGCTATAGATGGCATCGTATAAAGGCAACACGGCTCCACCAGGATAACCAAAAATCGTATCGATTCCCAAATCACGCAGGGTTTCAAGGACAAGTTCTGAACCGGTTTTCGCAGTTTCTAAGGTAATTTTCTCCATGTCTCTCCTTTCCAGTACTTTGTTTCTCAAATGAGCATGCTACTATCATACCATTTTTAGGAAATATTTCAAGGAAAAATAGTAAATTTTCTGAATTTTCTATCCAAATCCGAATAATGAGAGTTTCTCTAGAATTTCTAAGTCTATCACAAAAAAGTCTCTAGGAAATCCTAGAAACTTTTCTTCCTTATAACCAACCCTTTTCTTGGGCAATCCTTGCTGCCTCCGTCCGATTTTCTGCATCCAACTTAGTCAAAATAGCCGACATGTAATTGCGGATGGTTCCGTTTGAAAGAAATAAGCGATCGGCAATTTCTTGGTTAGAAGCCCCTTTAGCGACTTCTTTTAGGACCGCTTGCTCCTGAGGGCTTAGAGGATTAGGATGGGTCAAGATTCCTTCCATTAATTCTGGTGAATATTCTTTTTGCCCTGCTAAAACTGCATGAAGAGTCGCCATCAAATCTGTAATGCGACGTTCTTTTAAGACATAGGCATCTACTCCGGCCTTAAGGGCCCGTTCAAAATAGCCTGGTCGTTTAAAGGTGGTAACGATGACAACCTTGAGCTGGGGTTGTTGACGTTTGGCCCATTCCAACACTTCTAACCCTGTTTTGATGGGCATTTCGATATCTAAAATCGCAATATCGACTGGATGTGTTTCGAGTAAACGAATGGCCTCTTGTCCATCGCCAGCCTGCAAGACATCTTCCACATCCTCTTGCAGGAGCAAGAGCTGGCAGAGCGCATCGCGCAACATACTTTGGTCTTCAGCAACTAATAAGCGCATCTTATTTCCTTTCTTGATAGGGGATCCGTATTTCTATCCGGGTCGGCTTGTGTTGATGACTGATCTCCAGCTCTCCTCCCAACAAGGCAATCCGTTCGCGAATCGAGTGCAGGTCTTCGTCAGAGACTTTGTCAAAGCCGATGCCATTATCTTCTGCGACCATTTCCACACCTGTCTCGGTGGAGCGATAAGAGAGAAGGGCCTGCGTCGCTTTGGCGTGTTTGATCATATTGGTGGCTAATTCCAGAGATACCATGGCCAGAGCAGATTCCAGGATTGGCGAGATGCTAGCAGTATCGAGCTCGTTTTGAATCTCCACTTTGATTTGCGCTACTTCCAGCATCTGCTTGACGGTTTCTAGCTCTCTTGCCAGGGTTCGCTGCTTCAAGTTCTCGACAATCTCTCGGACTTGGTGCATGGACTCTTGACTGATGGCTTGAATCTCTTGCACCTGCTCCTGCGCCTTCTCAACCTGACCCAATGCTAAGAATTGATCAGCTAGGTCCGCCTTGACACTGAGCATGGCAAAGGTGTGTCCTAGACTGTCATGCAGATCACGGCCAATCCGATGGCGCTCGTTTTCTGCCAGCAAGAGATTGATCTGGGCATTTTGCTTGGCATGGTCAGCTTTCAACTCTTCCATCATCTCCATCCGGACCATACTAAAGGTCATGATCGCGATAAACAAAGAGACGATCAGGACAAAAAGCCAATCATTTTCTCTCATATCCCTATTAAATAACAAGGCTCCCAAAAGGATCAGTTGTGATAAAAAGGCCGTCCAAAGAAAGGGAGAACGAAAATTGTGGACTCTAAAACGATAAACTAAAATATTGCTTAGATAATAGTAAAACCAACAAAAGCCTGTCCCAACATATAAGGTATTTCCTCCTATGTAAGCCAATAGATAAATCCAAAAAATCCAGGTCAGTGTCCTATTTTCAACAATGAGGATTCCTAGATAGCTCATCATAAAAAAGAGAGATAAAAAGAAATGCCACCAGGGAATCTGCCCTAAGAAAATAGAAGCAAAGGGAAAGACCATAAAGATTAGGCCTACGTAAAACATATGGTGAATATGTTTGAGTTTTTCAATCATGAACGAACCTCAGAATGACGACGATAGATGATAACAAGGGCAAACAAGACCAGGGTAAACAAGGTTAAATAGACACTCGCAAAGACATTAACCTGTCCCTTGTTTAAAAAGGTCTTAATCAGTTCCATCAATTGATAGGTTGGTAAGCATTTGCCGATGGCTTGCATCCATTCTGGAAAGAGACTAATCGGCATCCATAGCCCTCCCATGACAGCCAGTCCCATGTAAAGGAGATTACCTACAACAGACATCAATTGACTAGAAGGAAGCAGGGTCAAGACCAGACCGAGAGCCACAAACGCTAGGCTTCCTAGGATGAGAAGGAAGGCTCCTAAGATCCAATCCTGCAGGGGCATATTCACATGCCGCACCACATGGCCTACGGTAAAGACAACTCCAATCGATAGGAGAAAATCGACAAAGAGACCCACAACCTTTATTAGATAATATTCTACCATAGATACGGGGGTATGGCGCAAGACTTTTTGCCAATTATTGAGTCGATCGGTTTCAAGAACGGTTGGAAAAGAAAAGATAGCCGTAGACATCATGGAAAAAGCCGTCATGGACAAAAGATAATCCCTCATAAAGTGAGCGGGTGCCCCTGGCGTGTCCTGGTACATCCCTGAAAAGAAAAGATAAAAGGCCGTGGGCATCCCAATTGATAACAAGTAATAAATGGCCTGGCGACTGGTCAAATGCCACTCAACCACGCCGAGAGCTTTCATGCGTTTCATCTTCTCTACCTACTTCCTTTGTATTTTCAAAAATAGAATCCAATAAACTTCGATTGGTCACTTCGATTTCTTGGATCGAACATCCTTCTTCTTGCAAGCGAGTCCACAAACGATTGGCGTCGCGTGTCACAACCTGAAGAGCATCGGGTTTAATGACCACTTGACCAATGCCTTCCATCTCTGCTACTAGAGCTTGGTAGCGTAGAGGTAGGGTGAAATGTTTTTCTACCTCTTCGCTTCTCATAGCGAGAGGTGTCGTATCCCGAAGCAAATGGCCCTGATGCAAGACCAGGATCCGATCAGCTGTATGTTCTACTTCCTCGATGTAATGCGAAGAATAGACAATGGTCACGCCTTCTTCCTTTAAATGCCCGACGATCTCCCAAAAGCGTTGGCGAGTGGACGTATCCATCCCCGCAGTTGGCTCATCTAAGAAAAGTAAGCTAGGACGACCAATCAAGGTTAGAACAAAAGATAAGAGACGCTTTTGACCACCAGACAACTTACTAGCCAATTGCTTCTTTTGTTCTGAGCTAAAACGTAATAAATCATCGATTTCTTCCCCTGTTAAGGGTTGGGGATAAATAGAGCGAAAGAAGTTGATCAGTTCCTGCACGGTTAACTTTTGAACGATGGCATTCTCTTGAGGGAGATAGGACACACTAGCCTTTAACTGAGGATGACCAGGTGCCTTCCCCTCTACTTCAATAATCCCAGAAGTCGCCTTCATATCTCCCAGAAGACAGTTCATCAAGGTTGTTTTCCCAGCTCCGTTTGGCCCGATCAAGGACAGACAATCCCCCCGTTCAACTGCAAAAGAAAGATCTTCTAAAATGACTTTTCCTTTGATACTTTTGTTCAAGTTCTCTACTCTAATGACGCTCATGATACTCTCCTTTCAACCAGGCTTAAACGGCCGGAATGATGGCAAAAACAACCAGGGTTACTCCCGTTGTTTTCATTGCTCCATCTCCTTTTTAACAGCCTTGACCATTTTTAGACCTTCTTGAACGGCCCAACTCATGATACCAATTCCAGCAAATAATTCCCAAGGAAAATGGTAATAGAGACTATCATCCTTTGAAAAGATCAAATAGACGACCATTCCAACCACTGTTAACGTAAATACTTTATAAATCCATTGTTTCATTTTTCCTTACCTCTTACTTTCTGACTATATTATAGCGAAAGGAATAACTGCCCACTAGATGATTTTGTCACTCGCTCACATGACAAAAGTCACTAAAAAAAGCCAAGTGACTTCACTCGACTTTTTCTATTCTTCTTACTGACCTTCTTCTTTCATGCCATGCAGTTTCAAGGCCTTGACCAAGGCATCTGCCTTCATGTTTTTCAAATCATTGAGACCAGCATCTTTGAAGTAAGAAATTTCTTCTAGAGACTTGGCGTCAATTAGGTTGATGTCAATCACACTTGTTGAGAGCAATTTTTTTTCTGGTGTGACTGTGTATTCCAAACTAAAACCGGGAACTGTTTTTAGCTTCTTATAGTCTTCATTTTGCTCCAGCAAAGCTTGAATGGCTGCTGTAAGTTCTTCAGGTGACTTCTCTGCTGCGATAGTTCTAAGTTGTTGGGGCAGATCAGCTGTCACTTCGATACGAAGGTTTTCAACCTTATCTCCCTTAGACTTGATGATATCCCGGTGTTTTGTTCCATTGATATCTCCTACTAAGGTTGTGGTTTTTTCTTCATTTTTTACTTCTTTTTTAACAGAGGAACTGCTAGATGAGCTAGCGGTTGTAGTTTTCTTTGTTTGTGATTGCGAACAACCAGTCAATACCAAAATGGCTAGCCCAAGGGTTACAAAAAATTTCTTCATTTTTATAACTCTCCTTTCACATACTGATACCAGTATAACATATCGCGTCTTTCTTGTCTAAAAACTCCACTTCTCAAACCATTTCCTCCTCTTTTCAAGCTCTTCAATTTGAATAAAAATCTGATGAATATGAGACTTTTTGCAGAAACTCCTTTTTCTCACGAATAAAGCCTCAGTGGACGGTTCACTTCAGTCTCAATCCCTCTGAATCACGCCGATTTCATAGGAATCTCCTCGTTTATCTATATACAAAAAAAGGTTCCGAAAGGAACCTTCTGTTCAATTATTCTACACTAAACAAGTATGGGTAGACTGGTTGGCCACCTTGGTGGATTTCCACTTCTACATCCTCATACTTCTCAGCAAGAGCTTGGGCCAATTCATTTGCCAACTCTTCACTGCCGTCTTCACCGACATAGATGGTCACAATTTCACTGTCTTCGTCCAACATATGAGCGAATGTTTCTTCCAAGGTTTCCATCATATCTGGATTTGAAACAACGATTTTGCCATCGACCATTCCAAGATTATCATTTTCATGGATTTCAAGCCCATCAATAGTGGTATCGCGAACCGCTGTTGTCACACTACCAGACGCAACATCACCCAATGAAGCGCTCATGCGTTCGTAGTTTTCTTCGATCGATTTGCTTTCATCAAAGGCAAGAAGACTAGTCAATCCTTGAGGGATAGTCTTGGTCTCAACAACTGCTGCAGGTTGATCAATCACTTCTGCTGCAGATTGAGCCGCCATCAAGATATTTTTGTTGTTTGGCAAGATAATGATGTTGCGCGCATTCAACTCTTCAACCGCTTTGACAAAGTCTTCTGTTGATGGGTTCATGGTTTGACCACCAGAGATGATGTAATCAACTCCTTGCGCTTTAAAGATATCAGCCAATCCGTCACCAGCAACTACTGCGATGATGGCATATTCTTTTTCTTCAACTGGTTTGGCTTGACGTTCTTCTTTTTCAACTTGCGCTTCGTGTTGGTTGCGCATGTTGTCGACTTTCACCTTGACCAAGCTTCCGTACTTAAGACCTTCTTGCATGACAAGACCTGGATCTTCTGTATGGACGTGAACTTTGACAATCTCATCGTCATTCACCACCAATAGGGAATCCCCAAGGTTGTTCAAATAGTTACGGAATTCATCGTAATCGAAGTCTTTGACATAGGTTGGACCTTGTTTCAAAGCGACCATGATTTCTGTACAGTAACCAAACTTGATGTCTTCAGTAGCCACATGGCCAGCAACTGACTTGTGGTGTTCTGCATTGATCATTTCTGACATGGTTGCAGGTGTTGCTTGGAACTCTTCAGAAGCAATAAATTCACCTGTCAAGGCTGACAAGAATCCTTCATAGATGAAGACCAACCCTTGACCACCAGAGTCTACCACGCCAACTTCTTTCAAGACTGGCAACATATCTGGAGTCTTCGCAAGAGCAGTTTTAGCTCCTTCAAGAGCGGCACGCATAACTTCTACTGCATCGTTGGTAGATTCTGCTTTTTTCTTAGCCCCGATGGCTGCTCCACGAGAAACCGTCAAAATGGTTCCTTCAACCGGCTTCATAACGGCTTTATAAGCAACTTCTACCCCAGATTGGAAGGCTGCTGCAAGTGCTGCTCCATCCAATTCTTCTTTGTCTTTGACACTTTGAGAAAATCCGCGGAACAATTGAGAAGTGATGACTCCTGAGTTCCCACGCGCACCCATCAAGAGACCTTTAGCGAAGATCCCTGCTGCTTCTCCAACAGTTGATGCAGAACGGTCAGATACTTCTTTGGCCCCATTTTCGATGGTCATTCCCATATTGGTTCCTGTATCTCCATCTGGTACAGGAAAGACGTTCAAAGAGTTTACATATTCCGCTTGTTTATTTAAGCGCGTAGCCCCCGCTTGAACCATTTCTTGAAATAAACTTGTAGTAATATTAGCCACGATTATTCTCCCACAATCTTGATATTTTGAATATAGACATTCACAGTATCCGTAGTGATTCCAAGTTGATTTTCCAAACTAAATTTCACACGTTCTTGAATATTTTTTGAGACTTCGCTAATCTTTGTTCCATAGCTCAAAACAGTGTAAACATCAACTGCGATAGTTCCTGCTTCCGTTGTTTTGACAACAACACCTTTAGAGAAGTTTTCTTTCCCTAGGAGGGCTTGGAAATTATCTTTGATCGCATTTTTGCTAGCCATTCCAACCACACCGAAGATCTCAGTAGCGGCACCGCCTACAACAGTTGCGATAACCTCATCAGTCAATTCAATTTGACCGTCCTTTGTATTGATTTTTACTGTCATAATTTCTACCTCAAAAGTATTTTATATTCTATTTTACCATAAAAGAGATCAGCTGTAAAAGGGTAGGGATTATTCTTCTCCCGCTGTGACAGCTGTCTCTAGAGAAAAAGAAAAGAACCTCTATGAGGTTCTATATTCTTTATTAAACGCGTTCTACTTTACCAGATTTCAATGCACGAGCTGAAGCCCAAACTTTTTTAGGTTTACCATCGATAAGGACAGTTACTTTTTGAAGGTTTGGTTTTACGGCACGTTTTGTTTGGTTCATAGCGTGTGAACGATTGTTACCTGATACAGTCTTACGACCTGTGAAATAACATACTTTAGCCATTTCTGTGTTTCCTCCTATTAGATCTAATATAACGGATGTGCTAGCACCACATACCGTACTATATTACCAAAAAAAATCTCTCTTGGCAAGCTTTTGGCCAAAGTTTTTCATTTCCGACTTAAGAAAACGAATTCGCTCCGACATAGATAATTTCCAGATTTCCTAAGGAAACATCGCCCGTAATGTAGAAATCCTTGCTTGTCAGAGCACTTGGATTTTCCTGATGTTGGATCGCTGAGAGGGAATTATCCACATGAACATGGACACGCCAATCACTTGGTACATAGAGGCTCAAACTTCCAAGGGAAACATCGACAACAAACTGAGCAGAAGGACCTTCGATGCGGCAATTGTCAAAATACACCGATGCTTCGCCCATACTCACATCTGCACTTCCGTGGGTAAAGTGTTGGTCGTTGAGATATTTTGTCACTGTTGAAAAAGTGACATCGATGTCATTGCCATCCGACTTATTCATGGATCCAGCAGAATAGGAAGCTAGGCGGGCTTTTGTATTCTTAGAGGGTTTAAACAAAATGTTGAGCCCAATCACAGCGAGAATTGAAGAAAGGATAACAACTGAATTGGACACCGGAAGGAAATGGTATTGCCCATTGAGACAAAAGAGGGCTAAAAGTCCATAGATGAAGCCCCAACCAAAATGGCGTTTTAAGAAACTAGAGAGGGACAGGACAGCAAGCAAGGTGACCCAAGCCAAGGTCCAGATGCTGATGTCCCATTTTACAAAATAGCCTTGTAAAAGGATTAAGGCTGCTAATAGGATTAAGAATACTCCAATTAATTTTTTTCTCATGATATTACCTCATTTCATTTAGTCGTTCTTTTAAGAGTTGATAGTAGCGTCTAGATACGTGGACCTGCTTATGAGTCTGGTAGAAATTGACCGTGCTGGTCCCTGAAAAAGACTTTTCCAGAGAGTAGATCTGCTTTGCGTTGACAATGGTGGATTTGGATATCCGACAAAAGGCGATGGGAAGCAGCTCCTCCAACTCATAGAGCTTCTGCTTGACCTCATAGGCCTCGTCCTTGGTGTGTCCAAAAATCTTCTCCCCATCCGTCTCAAAAAAGAGGATCGATGCCACATCCAGAAAATACTCACTTCGATCCTTGTAGAAGGCCAAAGGAGCGACCTTTTGTTCGAGGATTCTCTCTTGCAGCTGGGTCAACTCCGGGGTCAAGCGCGGAGCTCGAATCAAGATCTCAGGCTCGTCCATAGATGGATCCAATTCGATTCTAACTTTCATAAAACTCCTTTCCCAACGTTTTGATAGTACCATTATAACAGCTGTTGAAAACAAAACAAGGGCTTTTCAGTAAGTGGCACGTTTTCCCCATCAAGAGGTCGTATTTGAGAAGTAAAAAAGAGAGTGGGACAGAAATCGGTAATTCGTTAGAATTCGATTCCGTCGTCCCACCTCCGCACAGTTGAGTAGGGCTGTATAAGCTGATGAAATCAGCGTAGTAGAGCCCACTCAACCACTGCGTCTTGCTCTACAATCCAAAGACAATTGAGAGGCTAGGATTTTTATCCCAACCTCCTTTCTTTATTTATTACTTTCCTTGTCCGGTAAAAGAAAACTTAGACCTACACAAGCGAGCACACCTGCTGTGATAACTAGACCATTTGAGACCGGCAAGAGATCGTAAATCGCATTTGCGATCATAAATGCGATCAAGGCGCAGATAACACTTGCCTTGTAATCTTTTTTCAAGAGATTTTCAAGTGTAAAGAAAGCAAATAAGAGAACAGGGAACAAAGGCCAGATATTCACATCGATCTTTGGAAAGCCAACCATTCCCATTATCACAACTGCAAGAGCAGCAAGAATCAATGAAAGTCCAAGTAATTTTTTCATCATATACCTCGTTTTCAATATTCGGAAGTTTTTTTCCTTTGATGATTCTATGATAACAGAGAGCCCCTAAGGCAACAAGGACTTTTGACTAAGTGGTCAAAAATGGCGCCTATGCGGTCAAAAAAAGGAGCGAGACCGAACGAATATGTGATCACCATCATTCGTCGTCTTGTTCCTTTAAAGCAGTTTCTTCCTATGCCGATTGCAGGGATCGAACCTGTGACCTACGCGTTACGAGTGCGTTGCTCTACCAACTGAGCTAAATCGGCGATTACCTTCTTAGTATAGCACTCTGATAGCGGATGTCAAGCACTTTTAGTTGATCTTTTTAATCAGAATCTGACATGGATTCTGTGGATCCCATAGTTGCGGAAAAATCTCTAATTTTTTAAAACCAAGACTGCGATAAAAGACATTTGTTCGGTCATAATCTTTATTTGAACCTTCTGCGACTGTTTTGACCTGTAGGTAGTCCACTTGTTTGACTGCTTCTCTTTCTATAGTCGTAATTAATTCCCTTCCAATTCCTTGACCTTGGAATAATTTTTTCACGCCTAGACAGTCAATTTCAGCACAATCTTCACTAGAATAGGACAAGCTTACAAAGCCAAGCAAATCACCCTCCTGATAGGCGGCCCACACTTGCAAGTCCTTAGCTCCTTCAATGTAGGCTTGCGTGCTTTCTGGTATTCCAAACCATTCTGGCAAATCCCTTAAAATCTCAGCGACAACTGCCATTTTTTGATCTTCACCCTTGACTTCTTTAATTACAAACATCATAAGTTCCTTTCTTGATTTTAGTCTTACTTTACCTCTTACGAACCAGCACTTTCGTAGGCATCCAATCCCCTGTCCCAAAGTTTGAGAGAAATAACAAAGAAAACAAGGGAAATCAGAATCAAACCACCAATATTAAAGAGTCCATCCTTGTCCTGCAAGAAATAGCTGGCAGGATAGTAGGCCGTAAAGGCGAAAGGTACAATAAAGCTAATTAACCAACGAAGGAGCGAATTGTAAATAGAAATAGGATACTTGGCAAAATCATTAAACATATAGAAAATGTAAATCATGGCACCTGACTGCTTGGTCCAAAAAGCGATGCTAGCTGTCGCGATTTTTAAAGAAGTGTAAATCAAGGTCGCAAAAGGAATACAGACTAGAAAAATCAGGAATTTTGGAAGAGTCCAAGAGATGCTAGTTACTGTTGTTCCTAATAGAATGCCACCGACCAAGAGTTCACCCAAGGCATCAATCTGAAAGGTCTCAACGAGGATGTGAAAGAGAGGATTGATAGGACGAGTCAGATACTTGTCAAACTCCCCTTTTCGAACTAGTCGTTGACCTAAAGCCCAGAGATTGTCAAAAAAGAGATGATCTAGTCCCTTTGGAATTAAGGAAAATCCATAGATAAAGGCAATTTCTTGAAAAGTCCAACCTTCTAGGGAGGGAATGTGTTGAAAGATGACATTGAGAAACAAGAGGTTCAGGCCTTGAGTCAGAAAGACTCCCAACACACCAACCACAAAATCTACCTTGTATTCCATGATTTGCTTGATGTACTGTCTGATAAAAATCAGATGCATGCGTTGATATTTTTTCATACTAACCTCCCTGAATGGTGATAAATGACTGGACTCGTTTCCAAATCAACTGAGACAAGCCCACCATCACTATAAGCCAGAAAAGCTGAAGCAAAAGTGCTTGAAGAATCTGACTAGCATCGTATTTCCCAACAATAATCATGACCGGAGTGTAAATTAAGGATGAGAAAGGTAAGAAGGACAGAATATCTGAAATGACCTTTGGAAAGAAAGCCAAGGGAATCAAACTCCCAGACATAAAGGCCACTATGGAAGTCTTGAGTAGATTGGAACCCCAAAGATTTTTAAATACAAAGGCTGAAAATCCAAAGCAGATATTAAAGAAAAAGTTAATCAGATAGGCCAGCGTTAAGCTAAAAAGATAAAGGGTAGTTAGTCCCAGCACTTCTACAATCCCTTGCCCAGATAAGATTTTCATCAAAACAATGACACTTAAAAATGGCAGTCCAACAGAGATAAAAATCAACCACTTGGAACCAAGCTCCGTAAATAGGTAAGAAGCCGCAAAATGCACTGGTCGCAACAAGCGCATGATAATGGAACCATCCTTGACCTCATCACCAATCATAAAGGAAGAATCCGACCTAGTCAGAAGATTGGTCACAAAACTCATGATGATGTAGAGGGTGATATCCGCCATACTGAAGCCCTGAATCAAAGGCTCCTGGGAAGAATCAAAGACAGCCTTCCATAGATAAAAAGCCACAAAAGCACCCATGACATCGCCAATCCGATAGAGAATAAAGTTGACTCGGTAGCTAATCAACTCCTGAATCCCTGCATTGATAAAGGGTTTATAACGTCTCCACAATTTGACCATCTTAGAGCTCCTTTCGGTAGAAGCGACGGATAATATCCTCAATATCTGTATCTACCATCTTCAAATCACGGACTTCAAAATCAGATAAGGTTTGCTTGATAATATCGGCCGACTGGTAGCGGGAACTATCGAATTCAATATTGAGAGTATTTCCTTGTCTATCAATGGACATATCAGGCAAGCCCTCATAATGGGAGACTAGATGATTTTGACCTGGCGTCAGGTCAAAGGAGAGAGTCTTCATCTTTCCAAAGGTCTCCTTGAGCTGGCTAACCGTTCCATCAAAAATCTCTTGCCCCTTATCAATCATAAAAATCCGGTCACAGAGTTGCTCAATATCACTCAAATCATGAGTAGTCAAGAGAATAGTTGTCTCTTCCTCCTGATTAATCTGGGTGATAGCCCGGCGAATGTTATCCTTGACCGACACATCTAAACCAATAGTCGGCTCATCTAAAAAGAGAACCTTGGGATTGTGAAGTAAGGAAGCCGCAATATCCGCCCGCATCCGTTGACCTAGTGAAAGAGTCCGCACAGGATCCTTGATAAATTCCTTCAAATCCAAAACTTCATTCAAAAAGTCCATGCGCTTATGGAAAAGCGAGTCCGGTACATCATAGATCTCTTTCAAAACCGTGTAGGTCTCTTGCAGAGCCAAATCCCACCATAGCTGGGTGCGTTGTCCGAAAACGACTCCAATATCCTTGACATAATCTTGGCGATTATCCTGGGGAATCTTGCCGTTAATCCGACAAAAGCCAGATGTGGGCTTCAAAATTCCTGTCAGCATTTTGATGGTGGTCGACTTTCCAGCACCATTTGCCCCGATAAATCCTAAAATCTGCCCTTTTGGAACTTCAAAAGTTAAATCCTTGACCGCTTCAAAGGTCTGCTTTTCAGGATGAACAAAGGAGCGCAAGGCTCCCTTTAATCCTGGCTCCTTTACTGTCTTCACAAAATTTTTCTGAAGATGTTGCACTTCTATCATTGCCATATCTATCTCCCTATCGTAAGAAGCAACATTGTATTTTTGACTACAAATATTCTAAATCCTTACTTTCTACACTTTCTCAATATTATTACAGAAGGCTTTATACCAACCTATCATAATCTAATAAAAATAGGAATGCAAGCGTTTGCTTATAGATTATGAAACTAGAGATTTCTCTCTTAAAATGAAACTTTTAATCAAAAATTCTGTTAAATAGTTTCCTTAAGACACCAAAAAAACCTGCCTTCTTTTTCAACATAAGGAAAGATAAAAAGGTGATGCTGCATCACCTCCCTCTACCAAGTTAAGTCTTCAATCATGCTTCTTACTTGTGAATCAAGAGTCTTATCCTTCTTCAGTTCTCTAACCAAAGTCTGAATCTGCCGGACTAGATTTGGATCATTGTCATTATAGCATCGATGAAGCATCCAGATGTTATGCACAGTTGGACTTTTTAGAACTGACTCCATCAATAATTCCTCATAGCCTTGATGATAAAATCGCTCCACAAAGTGAACCAACTCACCTGGAGCCCCAAAATCTACTTCTGGATGCTTGGAAATAAAGTCTAAGACGGGGTCAACCAAATCAAAGGGTTGAGGGTAAGCCTCCATGGCATCTACAATCTCGTCTGCCAACTCAAATTCTTGGTCTTCAGTAATTGCATCATGCAAAGCAACTAACATATCATCTTTAGTAAGCATCTGATTCTCCTTTTCAACTTTTCCATATCATTATTCGTTTTTGAACTTCTTCTTCACTCATCAAACCTTGTTCGTAAGTAGTTTTCCAACTCCTTTTGGGATAAATCAGTAGGAAGTTCAAACACATACTCATAACCTTCATCACAAAAGGAAACTTTCTCTTCAGGTGGAAACCATTTCCGAAGCCAGATGATATAGGAGGCATAATCTTGTAACCTGTTCGTTGAATCAAAGTAATCAATCACAAAAACATTTTTCTTGCTACTCAGTGAACTTTCTAAAGTAAGCTGAGGACTTTGATAATCCCAAGAAAGCGAGTAAGCTTTTTCAGGATTCGTCCTTTCTATGATCAAAATATCCGGGAATTTTTCTCTCAAAGCAGTACAAAAGGCTTGTAAATCTAGGAATATGCGGTCTTTACTCTCAATAAAGACAAAATCAGCAGTACTCATCTGTCTCTCTCCTTCTTTTTAAAACTGAAAACAGACCTTAACCATCAATGGCAAAATTCTCCAGACTCTCAAATGCCTGCCCCTGATAGTCAAAAGAAAAGATATGAATATCATCAAAAGTTTGATCGCAGAAAGTAACGGTTTGTCTTTCTGGCTCGATGATGGGGTTACCCAATTTTTCAGTAGCTTCTTCATCTGTGAAATACCCATAAAATTCTTGTAAATAAGGCAGTATAAAAGCAAGAATACGAGATCTATTTTTATGGTAATTGGCTGCAAGCAACTGAGCTTCCATCTCAAAGTTTCCACTTGGTCTTTCTTCCCAAGCTACAAGAACATTATCTACTTCATGAACGTAGGCTTGCAAGGACTGATCGAATATCATGGCTATTTTCCCTTCTATTCTATTTACAATAACAGAAAATAAAAATCACATAGATTGAGCTAAATGATTACCTAAAAGTATCTGGCATAATTCTGTTCACACTCTCATCTTTGTCAACTAGAAAGCAATCTGGAAAGGTCATCTGCTCCCATTTTTCATAATCAAAACTGGAATCAAAATGATGTAGTAGTATTCCTATCAAATTCCCGTGTGAACTAAGTAAAATCGTTTTTTCTGAGTATCTCTCTTCCAATTCCATTAAAAAATTTAGTACTCTAGCTAGTGCATCTTGATTTGATTCCCCTTCTGAAAGAGATTCACTGGGATTTTGCCATAAATATTTAATAATGTCTTCAAACTCAGAATCTTTTATAAAGATTGAAGATAATTTTCGCTCTCGTAACCGATTATCAAGAACTATTTTATCAAATTGAATTGGCGAGCTATTAACCGTTTCAAATGCTCGTTTATAAGGACTAGAAAAATAATAATCAATATTAAAAGAATTCAAAAACTCTAACTGGTCAAGAGATGAAAATCCTTTTTCTGACAAAGTTCTATTAAAATCATCACTTGAAAATCTTGAATGAGCATGTCTAAGTACAATATAAGTGTTCTTCATAAAATGTCACCTCTCAATTATTGACATCAGTTCAAAATAACTTTCTAAATCACAGTTACTCTGTTAAAAATTCTTTAATGCGAGAAACAATAGCATTGCTTTGATAATGATAGAGGTCGTGAGGCGCATCCTTATAGACGACTTGAACATTAGACTGGTCGCTTGCAAATCTCTCTGCATAACGTTGCCACTCTGATTGGCTAAAGGTCGTGCCTTCACCGTTAGAAACCAGGAGTAAGGCTGGAATTTTCGGATTAATGCTAGATGGAACTTTCTTGGCATTTTCCTTTGCCAAACGGGATTCATGAAGCATGGCTTGTGACATCAACTGCTTATATGCTAGTAATTTATATTGTTGTCGTTCAGTTTCAGTCAGAGTTGGATTTTTTATATAAAAGGACTCAGGGAAATAGCGTAATAAGCCAATCTTACTACTCCAATAAGCCGCAGTAAGCAAGGCCTGATTATCCTTTAAATCCTCATAACTTGCTGGTAATGCCCAATCCAGACCAACCAAGGCTTTCACTTCATCAGGATACTTTTCCTGCCAAGCCAGACTTTCAAGACTAGCCATTGAATGAGAAACAATCACATAAGGCCCCGAAACTTCGGCTTGAGACAAAGCTTGACGGGTCTCAGACAAAACTTCCATCACATCTCTGGATTGATCACTATCTTCACTAAAACCATATCCTGCCCGCTCTACAACGACTACTTTGTATTTTTTGGATAGGGAATCTGTTAGATTCTTAAAGTCTAATATAGGTGAAGCAATACCTGCACCTGAAAGAAATACTATCGTTTCAGATCCTTCACCTTTAATGTATACATTCATTTGATGTCCATTGACTACAACCTTCTTACCTATAGGCATGAGAAGCTTACTTTCTTTTTGCAAACTAAGTTGGTGGAAACCAAATGTGCCTCCTAGAAAAAGGATAAGAACAACAAAAATGATCCAGCTAAACTGTTTAAATTTTTTCATAGGCATATTGTACAAAAATTAAATCTCGGAAGCAACTTTTCCCAAATAAAAAAACAAGATCCACATGGGACCTTGCTTTCCTGTTTTTTATTAAGCTTTGCCTTCTGAACCGAATACGTCGATACGTTCTTCAACAGCTGCTGTAATTGCTTCGAAACCTGGTTTCAAGAATTTACGTGGGTCGAAGAGTTTCTTCTTGTCGTATTCAGCTTCGTTTGCATCGTATTCACGTACGAATTGACGAGTAGCATTTGCAAATGCGATTTGGCATTCAGTATTAACGTTAACTTTCGCAACACCAAGTTTGATCGCTGCTTGGATTTGATCATCAGGGATACCTGATCCACCGTGCAATACGATTGGGAATCCTGGAACAGCTTTAGTCAATTTTTGCAAGTGGTCAAGGTGAAGACCTTTCCAGTTTGCTGGGTAAGGACCGTGGATGTTACCGATACCTGCAGCCAAGAAGTCGATTCCTGTAGCAACCATTGCTTTAGCATCTTCGATTGGTGCCAATTCACCGTCACCGATGATACCGTCTTCTTCACCACCGATAGTACCAACTTCAGCTTCTACTGAGATACCTTTAGCATGAGCTTTTTCAACGACATCTTTCGCCAATTTAAGGTTTTCTTCAACTGGAAGGTGTGAACCGTCAAACATGATTGAAGTGTAACCAGCTTCAATACATTCAAGAGCATCGTCGTAGTGACCATGGTCAAGGTGAATAGCAACTGGTACAGTGATACCCATTGATTCTACAAGGTTTTCAATAAGGGCTTTACATACTTTGTAACCACCCATGTATTTAGCAGCACCCATAGAAGTTTGGATAAGTACTGGAGCTTTCTTAGCTTCTGCTGCACGCAAGATAGCTTGAGTCCACTCAAGGTTGTTTGTGTTAAATCCACCAACTGCATAACCATTGTCACGAGCTGCTTGGACAAATTTTTCTGCTGAAACGATTGCCATGTGTAATAGGCCTCCTATAAATTTTTGTGGGATTGATCCCACTTACATTGTTTATTTTATCACTTTTTAGATGAAATTGCTAGCTTTTCCTGTGTCTTTAAGCACTTTCTTATGATAAATAGGGCGGAATCTCCTATCTCCTAAGGCTTTCATCCTAGCAAATAAGTAAAAGAGAGTGGGACAGAAATCGGTAATTCGTTAGAATTCGATTTCGTTGTCCCACCTCCGCACAGTTGAGTAGGGCTGTAAAAGCTGATGAAATCAGCGTAGTAGAGCCAACTCAACCACTGCGTCTTGCTCGACAATCCAAAAACAATTGAGAGGCTAGGACTTTTGTCCCAGCCTCAATTCTCTTCTTTAAATTTTTTTAGCGAAAGGAGAAAGGCGATCCCGCAAATCAAAAGGAGTACTGCTACAACCCATTGAGAATAGAAATAAGCAGCAAATAATTGACTGTCGGTGAACATTTTTCCAAAAAGCCCGTTTAGCACTCCCTCAAGAAAGGGAATATTCTCACACATAGCAAGGATTGACGCAAGAAAGAGAATACTGCCCGCTATCAAGAAAAGATTGGGAATCCACTTTTTAATCCTTTTCTCTTTTCTGAGAAAATACTTAGAAGCAATCGCTGCTAGAAAAATGAATACATTCCATATGTTTAAGGCGATAAAATATCTAAAAGTATCCTTGTATGCGCCTATCGCCATAGCTAAAATCATAATAGGACCGAAAAAATTAATGGCACTTCCCAATAGTGCAAAGAGGCCATCGACCAAAACAAGATACTTTTTCATGTTCTCACCTCATCTCACACCTATTCTACCACAAAGAAATTTAAAAACAAAAAAAGATAGCCAAAGCTATCTTGATCCGATGCGGAGAGAGGGACTTGAACCCTCACGACCTAAAGCGGTCACAGGATCCTTAGTCCTGCGCGTCTGCCAATTCCGCCATCCCCGCGATTGAGTACTTTACTAGTATATCAATCAACAACTTTTTTGTCAAGATTTTTTTCAAACTTTTTTCAGGGTTTGTCATTTTTTCACAAAAAGGGATCAGGTTTCTCGACCTGATCCCTTGATTTTTATTTGCTATCGTGGTTTTCAACTGCTGCTGTGATAAAGGCTGTGTAAAGTCCTTCTGGGCGGTTTGGACGGCTTGACAATTCTGGGTGGTATTGGCAAGCGACAAAGAATTTGTTTTCTGGGATTTCAACGATTTCGACCAAACGGTTGTCTGGTGAAACGCCTGAGAAGACAAAACCTGCTTCTTCGAACTGTTCACGGAAAGCATTGTTAAACTCATAACGGTGACGGTGGCGACGTTGTACCACTTCTTGATTGTCATAGGCTGCAGCTGCTTTTGATCCTCGTTTGAGTTTAGAAGGGTAAAGACCGAGACGGAGCGTTCCTCCCATATCTTCCACATCGATTTGGTCCCGCATGATATCGATAATCGGATACTTGGTTTCTGGATCCAATTCGGATGAATTAGCTCCTTCCAAGCCTAAAACGTGACGGGCAAATTCGATACAGGTTAACTGCATCCCCAAGCAGACACCCAACATTGGGACGTCCTGTTCACGCGCATACTTGATGGCTTGAATTTTTCCTTCTGTTCCCCGTTGACCAAAACCACCTGGGACGATGATTCCATCAGCATCTCCAAGGAGTTCTGCCACATTTTCGGCTGTCACATCATTGGCATTGACCCAATTAATCTTGACTTCAGCATCATTCGCATAACCTGAGTGCTTCAAGGCTTCAACGACAGAAATGTAGGCATCTTGCAATTCCACGTATTTTCCAACTAAGGAAATCTTGACCTGCTTCTTGAGGTTCATGACCTTATCGACCATCGCAGACCATTCTGTCATATCTGCTGCAGGAACATCCAATTTCAAATGGTCACAAACGATTTGGTCCATATTTTGTGCTTGCAAGTTCAATGGGATTTGGTACAAATGTTCCACATCAAGTGACTCAATGACAGCTTCTGGTGCGACATCACAGAATTGAGCCAACTTGTTTTTAATTCCTTGACCAACTGGTTTTTCTGTACGGATGACCAACATATTTGGTTGAATCCCAAGACCACGCAATTCTTTCACAGAGTGTTGGGTCGGCTTGGTTTTCATTTCTCCCGCAGCCTTCAAGTAAGGAAGAAGGGTGGTGTGGATGTACATAACATTTTCAGCACCGACATCTGCCTTCATTTGACGAAGAGCTTCAAGAAATGGAAGGGACTCAATGTCTCCAACTGTTCCCCCGACTTCTGTGATGATGACATCTGAATCCGTCGTCGTCGCTGCCCGTTTGATCTTCTCTTTCAAGGCATCTGTGATATGAGGAATGACCTGTACAGTTGCTCCCAAGTATTCTCCATGACGTTCCTTACGAAGGACCTCACTATAAATTTTCCCTGTCGTCACATTTGAGTACTTATTCAGATTGATATCAATAAAGCGTTCATAGTGGCCAAGGTCCAAGTCTGTCTCTGCACCATCGTCTGTGACAAATACTTCCCCGTGTTGGTAAGGACTCATCGTCCCTGGGTCGATATTGATATAAGGGTCAAATTTTTGGATGGTCACTTTCAATCCACGATTTTTAAGCAAGCGACCAAGACTTGCTGCGACAATTCCTTTCCCGATGGATGATACGACACCACCCGTTACAAAAATATATTTTGTTGACATGTGCTTTCCTCTTCTTCTAATGTTGTAGAGGCCATTCCTCTTTGCAGAAAAAACAAAAATAGCCCCCTAATCGCTAGGGAGCTCCGACCTCAAAATGAGGTGCCCGAACAATATCTTACCGCAAATGCTCTACTTTGTCAAATTGAAAATTTCATGAAAATGGTTTTCGCTGTTTACGAGACTTTTTCCACTCCATTTTGTGTGACGAGAAATTTCTCAAATTGAAGCTGGGGCATACAAAGAGCAAGGTCCTTATGGATTCGCTCCAGTGCTTCTAAACGCATCTCGACTGATGTCTCAGTATTTCCTTGAATGACAAAGAGGGCGTTTTGTGTAGTCTCCTCAAATTTGTAATGCTCACTATCGCGTACATCCAACCAAGCCAGAACTCCTTTTTGATCTCTATAGACGGGATCTGTCGGTGCTACATGCTTTTCGCTAGAAAGGATGGGGAAGAAGAGATCTTCTCTTTGACTCACTGTAAATTCAATCGGCCCCTCAATCTTATCTAGGTCATGTCCTCCGATCGCGAGAAAAGACTTCAGAGATTCGACATTATAGATATCGATGATGCTATTGATCTGAGGCAGAGCACCACGATGCTGGATGTTTCGGATAAGAGCAAGGACTGTTGGGGGATTTTTCTTGATGCTACGCCCTACCTTTTGCAAGAGGTCTGTATAGCCTTTGATGACAGGGGATGCCGCTACTTCTTCTGTCTGACACTGGAGCGCCCATTGTTCAACTGCTTTCTTCTTTTCAAGAAAAGAAGGGGGCAGGACTGCTTGGGGATCCACATTTCTAGCAATTCCGACCACAACCGTATCAATACCAAGATCTACTAAACTTTGATCTAAACGAAAGTCCATCTGAACACCTCCTATTTGGGAAATACTTACATGTTCATTATACTCTAACTTGCCACCGTTTTCAATGCAAACAAAAAGAGAGTGGGACAGAAATCGGTCATTCGTTAGAATTCGATTTCGTCGTCCCACCTCCGCACAGTTGAGTAGGACTGTAAAAGCTGATAAAATCAGCGTAGTAGAGCCCACTCAACCACTGCGTCTTGCTCGACAATCCAAAGACAATTGAGAGGCTAGGACTTTTGTCCCAGCCTCATATGATTTATTCTTCTTCCTCGTCTTCAGAATCCTCTTCTTCGTCGTCTTCTTCGCTTAATTCAACTTCCTCACCCAAATCATCTGGTACGATTTCATTGATTTCAGCATCGTAAGCTTCGACTTCACTCTTTTCATCGTCTGGATTTTCTTCATCATATGAAAGAGCTGGATCTGCTTCGTAAACTTCTTCGTCTTCTGGATCGTCGTCGTTGTAGTCGATCGCATCTTCGTCTCCATCCATAAAGGCATTGACACGTTTTTTCTTCCGTTTCTTAGGAGTTTCATCTTCGTCTGTTTCTTCAAGAGCGATGATTTCTTCGTCAACTTCATCGATGGCATACCATGAACGAAGACCCCATTTGTTATCTCCAAGTGGGATAAAGCTTCCATCTACATTCAATTCTGTGTAGAACAATGGAAGAGCTTCACGGATCTCGCTGTTTGATTTTTCAAGGTAAATTTGAATTTCATTTACAAGATCGCTAAAGTACATTTCATGGTCACGTCCGCGTAATTCCAAAATCGCACGCGCCACTTCAATCATAGAAAGTTCACTTTTTTCTTGTCCAGCAAATACTTCTAATTCCAAGGGTAAATCTCCTTATGTTTCATTTCCTAAATGGAGAAGGATCCGGTCTTCAACCTCATCCTATCCTCAATGATAGATTGAAAACTTCTCGCCACTAAATCTATCACGCATTTTATCGTTACACTCTATTGTACGATAAATTTCCCCTTTCGTCAAAGGAAAATTCCAGGATTCTCCATGAAATCAGAAAAGGGAGTGGGAAAGAACTCCGACTAGTTAAAAAGAGTTCGTTTTCCCACCCCCGCACAGTTGATTAGGTCATCTTTGGAGCTTAAAGGCGAACAAAGATGCCAATCAACCACTGCGTCATACAGTTATTTCTATCAAACATCAAAGGCTGGACAGTTGTTGTCCAGCCTTTTTTATCTCAATTATTTTACTTTTGCTGTGCTTGTGATCACGTTCACTGCTTTCTTCACTGTGATGTCATGTTTCAACATTTCTGGTGAAAGAAGGTTGCGAACTTGTTCAACTGGCATATTGTAATCTGCTGCCAATTGTTCGATTTCAGCGTTGATTTCTTCTTCAGTTGCTTCGAAGCCTTCTGCTTTCGCTACTGCTTCAACCACAAGGTTTGTCTTCGTACGGCTTTCAGCTTCTGCTTCGTATTGTTTGTGAAGATCTTCTTGAGTTGTTCCAGTGATTTGGAAGTACATTTCAGGTGAGATACCTTGACGTTGCATGTTTCCAAGGAACTCGTTGATTGAACGGTGTACTTCTTCGTGGATCATTTCTTCTGGAAGGTCAACGATTTCAGCGTTTTCAACAGCAAGATCGATTGCTGCTGCTTCTACTGCATCGTTGTATGCTTCTTCTTTAGCTGCTGCCAATTCTTTGCGGTATTTTTCTTTCAATTCAGCAAGAGTTTCAACTTCTTCGTCGATGTCTTTTGCCAATTCATCGTCAAGAGCTGGTACTTCTTTTGCTTTTACTTCGTGGATAGTTGTCACGAATTTCGCTTCTTTACCTGCAAGGTCAGCTGCTTGGTAGTCTTCTGGGAAGGTTACGATCACATCAACTGTTTCACCAGCAGAGTGTCCAACCAATTGGTCTTCGAAACCTGGGATGAATTGACCTGAACCAAGTCCAAGTGAGAAGTTGTCACCTTTACCACCGTCGAATTCAACACCGTCGATAGAACCTACGAAGTCGATCACAACTGTGTCACCTTCTGCTGCAACACCTTCTTTAACAACCAATTCAGCCAAGTTGTTGCGTTCGCGTTCGATACGAGCATCCACATCAGCGTCTGTTACTTCTTTAGAAACTTCTACTGATACTTCAAGGTCTTTGTAAGCACCCAATTTAACTTCAGGTTTTGTGACAACAGCTGCTGTCAATGTCCAGTCTTGACCTTTTTCCATAGATACAACATCAAAAGTTGGTTGTGCTACAACTTCGATTCCAGCTTCTTTAACAGCTGCTTCATATGCTGCTGGAAGAAGATCGTTCAAAGCATCTTGGTAAAGTGCTTCTTCACCAAAACGTTGGTTGAAGATTGGACGTGGAATATGACCTTTACGGAATCCAGGTACGTTCAAAGTTTTCTTAACTGACTCAAACACACGGTCCAAAGCAGGTTTGATTTGCTCTTGGCTGATTGTGAAAGTCAATACACCGTGGTTAGTTTCTTTGTTTTCAAATGATACAGACATTCTGTCTCTCCTTAAAATAATATAGTCATTCCTTATAATTTTACCACAAAACTTTGAAATTGCAAGTTTTAAAACATTTTCGCCTCTCTTTTCATCCAAAAAAACTAGCCCTTAAAAGCTAGTTCTGATTATGATTTTCGGATGGGATCATCGAGGTAGAGAGCACGGGCGCCGCCGATCAATTTTGGCCGACTGGCAAGGGCTGTGACATGGGCTCCACCTAGCTCACGCATGATAGGGCGAATCGGAACTTGCACGTGTTTGACATGCATCCCTACTGAGGTATCTCCGATGTCTAACCCCGCTTGACCTGTGATGAATTCTACTTCAACAGGATCCTTAAAATACTTGAAAGCTGCGAGTTGTCCAGCACCTCCTGCATGGAGACTCGGAAGGACATTGACGATTTCTAACTCCTTCTTGTCCGCCAATTCTCTTTCAACCACCAAGGCGCGATTGAGATGCTCACATCCTTGTACCGCCAGATAAATCCCTCTTGGATTCAACTCATCTAGCAAGGTCTGGACAATAGCTTCAGCAATATCGATGTTGGAGGCCTTTCCAATTTGTCCTCCTGCAACTTCACTTGAAGACATCCCGAGGACTAGAATCTGTCCTTGGCGGAGACGGCTTTTTTCCAAGACATCTACCAGGATTTCTTTCGTATCCTTCTTCAGTTGCTCCAGATCCATGAATTAGCTTCCTTTCTTTTGAAATGCATAATAGACCACATAGCCTAAAGCCATCCCAACAAAATTCTGAGCAAGGTTATTCGGAATGTCCGAGATAGCAGCACCCCAGCCATTGCCTAAAAAGAGAGCAGAAGCTAGTGCGTAACCACCTACCATGACGACTGTCGCAAGGAGCAAGCCTAGGTAACGAGCTTTTCCCTTGAAGCCAGCGAAATAGCCTTGTCCCCCGTGAAAGAGGAGGCTAAAGAACATCCACTGAGGATAGCCTGAAATCAGGTCAAGTAGGAAGGCTCCGACACCACCTACAATAGCACCTTCCTTGCGCCCAAAATAGAAGGCTGTGAAATACACTCCAAGATCTAGCAGGGTGACGATCCCTGTAGGAGTTGGAAGTTTGGTATAGTAGCCAAGTACAACTGTCAAGGCTGTCAAAATAGAGAGGCGGGCAATGAGTTGAGTTCGATTAGATGTCATATTGTACTACTCCATACTGGTCTGAATGTTGAATCGCTTGGAAAACAAAGTCTTTAGAGGCTTTAACAGCTTCAAGTGGAGATTTTCCTTTTACCAACTGGCTGGAAATGCTAGACGCAAAGGTACAACCTGCTCCTGTATTGTTCTTTTCTAAGACCTGCTCTTCAATGATGGTGAAGTCCGTCCCATCATAAAAGACATCGATGGCCTTTTCTTTATTGAGACGATTGCCTCCTTTGACCACGACATTCGCTGCGCCTAATTCGTGGAGCTTGCGAGCAGCCTCCTTCATATCGTCGAGCGATTGAATCTTGCTTTGGGTCAAGATCTCAGCTTCTGGTAAGTTTGGCGTGATGATGGTCACATAAGGGAAGAACTTGATCAATTCGTCTCGAAGAGCTGAAACTTCTACATCATGGCTTTCCTTGCAGACCAAGACAGGATCGAGCACTACTGGGATCTCCGCATGAGCTTTGACATAGTCCAAGGCTAAGTCTGCCACTTCGACATTTGGCAAAAGACCGAGTTTAATAGCAGAAAAAGGAACATCCTTGAGAGAGTTGAGCTGTTGCGCAAAGGTCGTTGGATCCACCGGAATCACTTCAAAACCGTGCTCCGTCATAGCGGTCAAACAAGTTACCGCTACAAAACCATGCTGTTTATTAGTCGTATAGGTTGCAAGGTCTGCGTGAAGACCTCCCCCACTAAAAATATCATTTCCTGAAATAGCTAGAATCAATTCATTACTCATAACGGATCTCCTTTAAATATAAACCATTTGGCGCTGCTGTAGGACCTGCTAGATTGCGGTCCTTCTTTTCTAAAATTAGATCGATCTGCTCGATCGGCATCCGATCATTTCCGATCTTCAACAAAGTTCCCACCATATTGCGGATTTGCTTGTAGAGAAAACCATTGCCCGAAAAGGTAAAGACAAGGCGATGATGTTCTGCATCCTCGATCAAGCGAGCCTCTGTAATCGTACGAACCTTGTCTTCCACACTGGTTCCTGAAGCTGTGAAACCGCTAAAATCATGGGTTCCCTCCAACTTTTGGATGGCTGCTTGCATCTTTTCCACATCCAAAGGATAAGGGTAGTGGGTCGCATAGTGGCGCATCATGGGGTTCTTGGGACGACCATAATCCACGATAAATTCATAGGTCTTGCTGTGCTTCTTATAGCGTGAGTGAAAGTCATCTGCTACTTGCTCCACCCGGACGAAATCAATATCCTCTGGGGTTTGGGTATCGAGGGCAAAGCGAAGCTTCTCCTCGTCCCGCGCTTGGGGGAGATCAAAATGAATCACCTGGCCAAGAGCATGGACACCGGAATCCGTTCGCCCCGCTCCATGAACGGTAACAGGGGTTCCTTGATTGAGGCGCGTCAAGGTCTTCTCGATTTCCTCTTGCACACTACGGGCATGCGGTTGGCGTTGAAACCCTGCAAACAAGGTCCCATCATATGAAATGGTTGCTTTGTATCGTGTCATGGTTCTATTTTAGCAAGATATAGAAGGGGTTACAAGAGTGAAAAAACCAAACTGTCCGGGTACAGTTTTGCAAGCACAAAAAGAGGCTGGGACAAAAGTCCTAGCCTCTCAATTATTTTTGGATTGTCGAGCAAGACGCAGTGGTTGAGTGGGCTCTACTACGCTGATTTCATCAGCTTTTACAGCCCTACTCAACTGTGCGGAGGTGGGACGACGAAATCGAATTCTAACGAATTACCGATTTCTGTCCCACTCTCCTAACTTCGACCTGTTACAAGTCAACTAGGTCTCAGTCTCTTTTTTTATTTTTCAAGTCTATTCCTGCTGCTCCTAAGATCGCCCCTAGTAAAGCGAGTCCCAGAGCAGATTCCACTCCTGTTTCCGGGAGTTGCTTGTTAGAAGATACTGCTTCTGAACGAACCTCTTTTTCCACAGCTGCTGGAATTGGCGATGGGGTATTTACTGGTGCTACTGGTTGATCCTTCGCGATCACTTGAGGTGTTGAAGGATCTGGAACCACTTTGTTTACGAGCACGTCTGATTTCACTGGTGCTTCTACTGAAGGGCTTGTTGGGATCACAATTTCTTTGGTACCGACTTCAACAATTTCTGCAACCGGCTCTGTGGCAACTTCTGTAGCGATCACTTTTCGACTTTGATCAAATGCCGAAACCTCTACATACTCAAGACCTTGCCCTTTAACCCCAGCCTGGATCACTCTGCGTTCTCCTTTAGCGAGATCTGGATTGGTCCGTTCCACAAGGTCAAAACCAAGTTCTTTTTCTACGATTTCAAGACTTGGTTTGTCTTCCACTAGGGCTTTGACGTCATTTTCAGCCAAGCTACCTACTTGCGTGATTGGCTTGAGCCCCGCAAGGGCTTGAGTCAGAGCAGCCACTTCTTGATCCACCTGATCTTGATGAGCACGGCTCACATTCCAATTCAAGCTATCTAAGACTTTCTCAAGTGCTGCGCGAGATTCTGGTGTGTATATGTCTAGATCTGTTGGCACCGTAGCAACTGCTTTTCTAAGAGCAGTGAAGTCTGCTTTGAAATAATCCTTGTTGTGGTTGGCAAAAGCTTCCATGAGATCAAAGACATTTTTTTCAATGTATTCTTCACTTGGGGTATCACACCAAACAGCTACCATACTACCGACCATCGGCAAAGATGTCTCTGGATATGTTGTACTTGGGAGTTGTCTAAATGGAGTAGCAGCTGCATTGGCAATCGCTTTTTCAATATAACCACCACCCGTTTCAGGTGTTCTTCCCAAAACATAGTACCAGTCTCCGTTGGTATTGAGGAATTTATACCCCTTATCTGCCAAATACTGTGGAGATGCAAGGTTATAGCCCCACCATCCTTTAGACCAGTATGAAATCAAGACGTCCTTGTCAAAGGCAACATCATCTTCATCTCCATAATAGAAGCCATCGTTAAAGGCCATTGGCTGCAAGCCTTTTTCACGCGCCATAGCTGCAAGACTATTGGAATACTCCGCAAACTTACCATAGAGGGCATACCACTTGAGGTAGTACCAACCTTGTGCACTGGTAGCGTCATTGGCATATTCATCTGTTCCATAGTTAAAGATCTTAGACTTGTCTTTGAAGTAGTCCATGTACTTGCCAATCAAGGCTTTGGTAAAGTTGACTGCTGCTTCATTGGTCAAATCCATGGTTGTTTTTGAAACCGTATCAAAGCTGGCTTGTGGATTTTCAATGCCCAATTTTTCCATGGCCACCAACAAAGCATCCATGTGTCCAGGACTATTGACTGCCGCAATCAAGCCGATTCCTTTCACAGTCGCATAAGCATGGAGTTCATCCATTTCCGCTTGGGTCAAGGCTTGACCATTTGGATCATCGTAATAGGCCTTGGTACCTTCTAAAATGGCCTTTTTCACATCGTCACTAGCATAAGTCTTGCCATTGGCTTCCACCGTCATATCATCGAGGACGAAGCGCATACCATCGTTTCCGACAAGGAGGTGCAAGTCAGAATAACCCAACTCACTGGCCTTATCTACGATCCTTTTCAACTGATCCAGTGAGAAGTATTTGCGGCCTGCATCGATCGAGATGACCTTCTTCATGGCGAGTTTTTCTGCTGCTTCTTTTGCAGCAACTTCTTTCGCGTAGCTTTCCGTATACACCAAAGCATCTTGAGCTGCTTTGAGATGGTCGATCAAAGTTTTGGCCTCTGCTCGAGTCGTGTCTGTTCCTGCCCCTTCTAATGCTTTTTTAGCTGCCGCAAAGGCTACTAGAGATTCCGGTGTATAGTGGTCCAAATCAGTTGGAGCTTCCGAAAGAGCTTTTTCGACCACTTCAGGATCTGCTACAAAGTAGTCCGCATTCTTGTCCGCGAAGGCATGCATGAGCTTAAAGAGAAGGTCTTTTTTGTAGGTTGCGGATGGCGTATCTGCCCAGGCAGCTACCATGCCACCGATGAAAGGCACCTTGGCCCCGTCATTTTTTTGAACTACATCAATCGCTGACTTGGAAATTCCTTCGAGACCTTGATCAAGATTGTACCAACCAGATCCAGCCTTGTCCCGTCCGAGCACATAATACCAAGCATCATTGGTATTAAGAATCTGATGACCTAGTTCAGACAAGAGTTTTGAAGAAGCGACATCATAGCCGTTCCAGCCACCTGTCCAGTAGGAGACAATGATATCCTTGTCAAAAGTGCCATAGGAAGTATCGCCATTGTAGTAGATTCCGTCATTAAAGGCCATTGGTTTCATCTTGTGTTTTTTCACAATAGCTGCTAGATCATTGGCGTATTGGATGAATTTTTCATAGCCTTTTTCTGGATAGCCTTCACCTGGCCAATGCTTGCTAGCTTGGAGAACCTGCCAACCATGGGCATCTGTGGCATCGTTGGCATATTCATCCAAACCAATGTTAAAAATGTCTGCCTTGCCGCTGAAATAAGCCGCATACTTGTCTACCAAGGCTTTGGTAAAGTCTAAGGCTTTTTGGTTGTCCAAATCAACTGTCCGAGCTGATTTTTTAGTGCCAAAGTAATTAAAGTGAGGGTTTTCGATCCCCAATTGTTCCATGGCTGTCAGAATCGCATCCATGTGACCTGGACTATTAATGGTTGGGATGACACCTACTTTCTTCGATTTGGCGTAGGCTAAAATATCATCCATTTGAGCCTGGGTCAAAGCTGTCCCGTTCGGATCATCGTAATAAGCCTTCGTCCCTTTTTCAACCGCATCTGTCACGGCTTGGCTAGAATAAGAAGTATCTCCCACTTTCAAAGACATGTCATCCAGCACAAAGCGCAAACCATCATTTCCAACTAGAAGATGCAAGTCTGTATAACCCGTCTTACTTGCTTCATCAATGATTTCCTTGATTTGGTCTGGTGAGAAGTACTTGCGACCGGCATCAATCGAAACAATCTTTTTCTTGGCTAATTTTTCTTCCTGATCAGGATCTTTAGCAGGCGTTTCCGTCGCTGCTGTCGCTGGTTGAGCTGCCACATCCGACTCTGCGACAGAGCTCGCTTCTTCGCGAATCAAACGGTCAAGATCTGATACCCGCAATTCACGATCAGGCAGTGTCGGTTGACTTTGATCGACGATTGGGGCAGGAGCCGTTGGTTTTTCTACTGTTGGCTGAGAAGCTTCCTCATTAAGGGAAATCGTTGACTCACCCTCGCTTGGCTGAGTCGGAACTGTCGTTGAAGGACTGTCTGTAACGCTCGACGTATCGGCCGCTACAACCTGAGCGCCAACAAAAAATCCTATGAGCACCGAAGCAGCTCCTACTGCATACTTGCGAATCGCATAACGTGGTTGATGTGATTTCATCAGGACCTCCTAAATTGTCTTTGTAATCGTTTTCTTAAATTTACCACGATATCTTAATAAATTCAATGAGGGGTCACATTATTCTTTAATTAGGAGAGGAAGTTCTTGGATTCGATCCAAAATAAAACGAGCCCCTTACTCAAAAGGAAAC
>JAQCUL010000114.1:264-508 GCA_027685415.1 Streptococcaceae bacterium AF13-5-6.0 | reverse complement strand
TGCTTGATTAGCTGGACTGGACTATGGTAGTTGACCTGCCAGAGGTCTTGCTCACTGGCGAGGACACGAATGATCCACCTTTGGGGAAGCAGGCGACCTAGCCAAACTAGCAAGCGATAGCGAAGGCCGATAACAGCATAGGAAGTATCCCCTTCTATGAATCGGATCAACTGCTGAGCAGCTTTCTCAGGCTTCATCTGCAAGCTACCACCTCCCAATGCTTCTACTAGTTTGGCAGGAAAAA
>JAQCUL010000114.1:0-214 GCA_027685415.1 Streptococcaceae bacterium AF13-5-6.0 | reverse complement strand
GGACTGGTCCAAGAATATAGAGACCTAGCTGGACCTGAGAATCTGATTGCCTCAGTTCCTCCTGGAGAGCAAGAGTGTAGGTCTGCAAGGCAGCCTTGCTAGCACTGTAGGCTGCTAGATAGGGATGAGGAAAAAGAGCTGCCAACGAAGACAGCTGGACCAGCTGGATCTTCTGATTCTTTTGCACCACCTGCTTGATTAGCTGGACTGGACT
>JAQCUL010000113.1:288-510 GCA_027685415.1 Streptococcaceae bacterium AF13-5-6.0 | reverse complement strand
TTGAAAAGCGAATGGGTTCAAAACGAATCGAACACGGGCTGCGGATCGTGTCAAAAAGAAACTTTCCGCCGTGAGAAAAGTGCTAGAAACACTAGTGTTTCTAGCACTCGGGAGTTTTGGAAGTAAAACAGTTCGGGGAACTGTTTTAGCATGAGCCTAAAATTTGAAAAGCGAATGGGTTCAAAACGAATCGAACACGGGCTGCGGATCGTGTCAAAAAGA
>JAQCUL010000113.1:0-221 GCA_027685415.1 Streptococcaceae bacterium AF13-5-6.0 | reverse complement strand
CTCGGGAGTTTTGGAAGTAAAACAGTTCGGGGAACTGTTTTAGCATGAGCCTAAAATTTGAAAAGCGAATGGGTTCAAAACGAATCGAACACGGGCTGCGGATCGTGTCAAAAAGAAACTTTCCGCCGTGAGAAAAGTGCTAGAAACACTAGTGTTTCTAGCACTCGGGAGTTTTGGAAGTAAAACAGTTCGGGGAACTGTTTTAGCATGAGCCTAAAATT
>JAQCUL010000112.1:291-535 GCA_027685415.1 Streptococcaceae bacterium AF13-5-6.0 | reverse complement strand
TCATCGGAGCAGCCGTTGGCTACCTCTGGTTAGGCTCCTCACTTGGTGGCGTCATCCTAGCTTTGATTATTGGTGGGATTTATGCCTTTAGCATGATTTTCCAATCCACCGAGGTCGTCATGCGGATGAACGGAGCGTGTGAGGTGACCGAAGAGCAAGCCCCTCAGCTCTACCATATTGTCCAAGATATGGCTATGGTAGCTCAGATTCCCATGCCTCGGGTTTATATTGTGGATGATCCGTC
>JAQCUL010000112.1:0-281 GCA_027685415.1 Streptococcaceae bacterium AF13-5-6.0 | reverse complement strand
GGTGACCGAAGAGCAAGCCCCTCAGCTCTACCATATTGTCCAAGATATGGCTATGGTAGCTCAGATTCCCATGCCTCGGGTTTATATTGTGGATGATCCGTCCATGATTTTCCAATCCACCGAGGTCGTCATGCGGATGAACGGAGCGTGTGAGGTGACCGAAGAGCAAGCCCCTCAGCTCTACCATATTGTCCAAGATATGGCTATGGTAGCTCAGATTCCCATACTCTTGGCCCTCATCGGAGCAGCCGTTGGCTACCTCTGGTTAGGCTCCTCACTTG
>JAQCUL010000111.1:0-538 GCA_027685415.1 Streptococcaceae bacterium AF13-5-6.0 | reverse complement strand
GATCTTCTAGATGATATTAATCAGTATTTGGCGATCTTTCGCGAACGTCCTCTTCCCAAGACCCGTGAAGAATTCGAAACACGCGCCACCTTGCTTCAACTCTTAAGAGACTTAGAAACTTTCATCCAGGTCAAGGTTGATTTTTACCAACAATTTCATAAGGAAACAGAATAGACAAAAAAGCCCTTGCACAAGATGCAAAGGCTTTTTTATTCGGGGTTTTGTTGTAAACGATTTCCTAAAATGGTATACTAGAACTGGAAAATAACTTTTTTAAGGAGGGTCTTCTATATGAAGTCTTCGTATAAGAAACATTTGTACACTACAACACTCAGCCTCTCCGCTGCTGTCTTGCTTTCCGTTATCGGTCATGGCCAAGCTTCAGCCGATAGCGTAGAAGCGCCTCAAACGGAACCAAGCACGGTCCTTGAAGCGACACCTACTACTGAGCAACCTGTGACAGCTGATACTGCCAGTCCGGCTACAGCCACAGAAGTAACTCCTGCTAGTCCTGTGGAACCGGCAGCGAACTCTGATG
>JAQCUL010000110.1:317-551 GCA_027685415.1 Streptococcaceae bacterium AF13-5-6.0 | reverse complement strand
AGATGGTCAGGTTACCTTCTTGCACAAGATTGAACCCGGACCAGCTGATAAATCTTATGGGATTCACGTGGCCAAGATCGCTGGTTTGCCAGAAGAATTATTGAAGCGGGCGGATGCGATTTTGACCACGTGAATCCCATAAGATTTATCAGATGGTCAGGTTACCTTCTTGCACAAGATTGAACCCGGACCAGCTGATAAATCTTATGGGATTCACGTGGCCAAGATCGCTGG
>JAQCUL010000110.1:0-307 GCA_027685415.1 Streptococcaceae bacterium AF13-5-6.0 | reverse complement strand
TCTTATGGGATTCACGTGGCCAAGATCGCTGGTTTGCCAGAAGAATTATTGAAGCGGGCGGATGCGATTTTGACCACGTGAATCCCATAAGATTTATCAGATGGTCAGGTTACCTTCTTGCACAAGATTGAACCCGGACCAGCTGATAAATCTTATGGGATTCACGTGGCCAAGATCGCTGGTTTGCCAGAAGAATTATTGAAGCGGGCGGATGCGATTTTGACCACGTGAATCCCATAAGATTTATCAGATGGTCAGGTTACCTTCTTGCACAAGATTGAACCCGGACCAGCTGATAAATCTTATG
>JAQCUL010000011.1:14016-46923 GCA_027685415.1 Streptococcaceae bacterium AF13-5-6.0 | reverse complement strand
GGGACAAAAGTCCTAGCCTCTCAATTATTTTTGGATTGTCGAGCAAGACGCAGTGGTTGGGTGGGCTCTACTACGCTGATTTCATCAGCTTTTACAGCCCTACTCAATTGTGCGGAGGTGGGACGACTAAATCGAATTCTAACGAATTACCGATTTCTGTCCCACCTCTCATTTTTCTTATGAAACCGATTCGAGATTCATTCTTTTCTGCGTATCTTCCACGACGTCTTTTAAAGTGGTTTGGGACATTTCTTTTTCCATAGCAGTCTGAATGTCCTCAAGCTTCCCATCTAAAACATTGTGGATATTGTGGCCAATTGGGCAGGCTGGATTTGGATTGTCATGAAAACCAAATAATTGACCTGTCGAACCTAAGCATTCTACCGCTTGATAGATATCCAGCAGGCTGATCTCATCGGCTGCTTTTGCGAGCTCAGCTCCGCCTGTCCCACGCGCTACATGGATCAATCCAGCTTTCTTCAACTGAGACAAGGTCTTTCGAATAATAACAGGGTTCACGCCGACACTTCCTGCCAAAAAATCACTGGTTACTTTTGTTTTTTCTCCTTGTAGAGCAATCATGATCAAGACATGAGTCCCAATGGTAAAGCGACTCGAAATTTGCATAACTTCACTCCTTTCTACCCGTTTTAAAGGTAGAGTCTATTGAACAACCGTCAAGGGACGACTTTCGTTATTCCTATTATACTCTTTTTAGTTGTAATGTCAATAGTTACACTATTGGAAGAAGTCCTCTAACCAAGCATCGATTTCTCGATCATGACCTTCTCTCTGCTCAATCTCATGAAGAAGCTCATGATTGTGGGTATGATGAATGCCATTGACCAAACTTTCATAATACACTTGGTAATAAGGAAGATGGAGGTCTTTTGCGAGTTGCAGTTCTTTTTGGACATCATAGTCCACCCGTCTAAAATCTACATCTTTTAACCCCATTTGATCAAATTCAAGAATAGCATACATGGCCCGAAGGTCCTTGCGAAGATTCTTTTCCAAAAAGAAAGGTTGACCGATCGAGCCAGGATTGATAATCAGTTCTCCTCCTGTCCCGTAGCGGAAAAACTGCTGGTGAATGTGTCCGTAGACTGCAATATCACAAGACGGATTTGTCACCAAGCGGTCAAAATCCTTCTGCTCACCAATGTGGATCAATTCGCGACCCCAATTCTTATCAGGTAAGTGGTGGGTAATGCCGATCTTTAAACCTGCGATTTCTCTATGGACTTGCATGGGCATTTTCTGCATGTCTTCAATTTCCTGGGGCGTGATTTCTTCCAGAATATATTGACACTGGCGCATGAGGTAGCGATGACTGGGTCTGGTCTCATCCAACATCCCCCTCATGGCCCGCCAAAGGCTATCTTCCCAGTTTCCAAGGACTTTAACCGTAATCGGTAACTCCTCTAACAGCTCCAAGAGGGCCCGTCTCCCTGTCCCAGGCATCAAACTATCTCCTAATAGCCAATATTCATCCACCTTGGCTTTTCGACTATCCTCTAGGACAGCTTCCAATGCTGTCGTATTTCCATGAATATCTGAAAGTAAAGCAATTTTAGTCATGATCTTCTCCTTCTCTCCATTATAACAAAGAGAAGAAAAACTTCCACCCAAAGGTGAAAGTTTTATGAACATTCCATGCTACCAGAAATGAAAACTCAGGCTAGAAGCGGACGCTTCGTCGTTGGATTTATCTTTTTCCAAAGAGTTGCTTAACGGCTTTGTATCTTAGTCTACTGATTTGAGGGCTTCGAGCATGTCTACTTTTCGAAGATAATGGTCAACATAAATTCCTAACAGGATCAAGAGAAGGAGCATTCCTCCGACAGGGAAGAGGAAAACGCCAAGTCCTACTTTAGGGTAAAAGAGAATGGCATCTGGTGCAATCATGGCAATGAGGAATTGATGAAGATAATAACCACCCACTAATCCCATGAGGATCCCTATGATAGACAATAAGATGGTTTCGCGGTAAATATAGAGCGTCACTTCCTTATTATGGAATCCTAAGACCTTAATGGTCGATAATTCACGGATCCGCTCTGCCACATTGATATTGGTTAAATTATACAAGATCACGATGGCTAGCAAGATCGATACGACTACTAGAATCATCATAGTGGTGTCCAAGGATTTGGCAACTGAATTAAAGAGGGAAATCATCGAAGCGTTCTGACGAACCGCCTTCACAGCTGCAAGATTCATCATATCCCGACTGACAGCCTGCACTTGTCGTGTAGAAGGATTTTTCAACTGCACCAAATAGCTATTTGCTGAAGTCCGCTTTCCGTAGATTTTTTGGTAACTTGCCTGATCCATATAGACAAAATGGCCGACATAATTTTCAGTGATTCCCGCCACCTTAAAAGTGTGACCATCTAAGGTCAGTCGATTGCCAACTGTAACCTGGGCTAGTTGTGCTAGCTTACTACTGATGATGACCCCTTTCTTGAGAGACAAGGACTCTTCCTGCTTGAGAGAACGCAAGCTTACAAAGGGAGAAAAATCTGTACGATCCGTTACCATCATCGTAATGGTCTGCTTGTCGCGTCCACCCTTTAAAGATGCTTCGATGACCTTACTATAGATCGGTCGATAATCTTTGATATCTGATTTTCCCAGACGATTGGTTAGTTCCTTGCTTTCTTGGCTTGATGCATTGGTTTTTTGGGCTACAATCAACTCATATGATAGGATCTCTTGAAATTGGCGTTTGGGAACCCCTCCTACAGAAGATTGAATCCCTAGCCCTGCGAAGAGAAGAGCAACAGAACCTGCCACTCCAAATATGGTCATCAGCATCCGTTGTTTGTAACGAAAGAGATTACGAGCAGTGACCTTGTGGGTGAAACTCAGACGCTTCCAAATAAAATGGAGACGCTCCAGGAAAATCTTCGAACCAGATACCGGTGGTTTAGGCAGTAATAAAAGATTGGCTTCTTCTTTTAATTCCTTGCGTGAAACCCAGTAAGCCGGAAGCACACTTGCGACGAAAGACAGTCCGAGCGCAATCAGAGTCATATCCCCATAAAAATACTCTCTGCTCTCTCCAATCACCATCCCTTGCGTGATAATGTTGGAAATGATCCCCGATAGGAAATAATGGCCCAGCAAGCTTCCTAGAAGGGTCCCGATCGTACCTGCAAAGAATCCATAGAGGACAAATTTGAGAATGATGTCCTTGGTACGATAGCCCAGTGCCTTAAATATCCCTGCATTGGTCCGCTCTTCATCGACAAAGCGCGTCATCGTGGTGAAGGTCACCATAGCTGCTACCAGATAAAGAACGACTGGAAAAATATTTCCGACAGCGGAGATACTACTACTGGCATTGCTATACATTAGGTAACCTTGTCCACCTGGCATGGTCTTGCGGTCATAGACATGATAAGTTGGAATTTCCAGCTGATCTCGCTCCCTTTGCGCTTTTTTCAGCTCCTCCTCTTTTTTAGTGAGCTCCGTTTCACCTGCAGTCCATTCCTTCTTTTTCTGATCAATTTGTTCTTGGGCTTGATGGAGCTTTTCTTGACTGTCTACTTGCTCTTTAGCTGGCAGAAATGGAGCTAATTTCTTGAACTGGGCCTCCTGCAAATCTAATTGCTTTTGAGCCTGATCAATCTGACTCTTGGCTGACTGGAGGTTTTCCTTGGCACGACTGAGTTCTTTCTGGCCTTTTTGAATCTGCCCATCCGCCTCCTGCTTGAGTCTTTGATAGCGGGCCTTTCCATTGTCTTTCAGAAGTTTTTCTAACTCTTCTTGATGAGCTTTGAGCCCTTTTTGGTAGACTTGCGAAAAAGAATCTAAAGACTGCAGATCATCAAACTGGACCCGCGCTATCACAGGAAGTTTGCTGGTAAAGATCTCATTTGAAACTAGTGCATAGGCATCTAGATTTCCACTGCCACTCATGGCAGTGCCTAAATTCTTTTGAGACCACATCTCAGAGGATTGAACAAAACCAACAATGGTGAATTGCTTTCGCTTTAAACTAGAGCGCGTTCCAGCCTTTTCTTCAAGTGTGAGGGTATCCCCTATCTGATAGCGATCCTCCCAAAAACTTGCTAGGGCCAGTTCCCCTTCTTTTTTGGGCAGGCGCCCCTTGGTCACACGAAAGGAAGAAAGGCTTTTTGGGACAGAAAAAAGTCGAATTGCCTTTCCTGTTCCTTTCACTGTCAAATCCAGCAGTGAACCAAATTCGACACGCGCTCCTTTGACTCCTAAAAGTTCCTCTTGGTCTGTCTGATCTAATCCCAAGTCCCCCATGACAGCAAGATCTAGCATCTTTTGTTGCTGAATAAACTGGTTAGCCGTTCGGTGCATATTTGGAGTGGTCACCTTTAGGCCTACCAAGGCCAAGCTTCCCAACAACATCAAGGTTAAGATGGAGAGAAAACGTCCTTTTGAATGTGTAAAAGAACCAAATAGATCCTTCCAATAGACTTTTCGTTTCATGCTACCACCTCTTCTAATATTCTAGTGTAGCAATATCTTGAGGAAGCTCATTGATTTCTACTGACTTGACCTTGGCATCATGCATGCGAATCACACGGTCTGCAATCGGAGCTAGAGCCCCATTATGGGTTACGATGATGACCGTCGCTCCCTTTTTTCGAGACATATCCTGTAAAATCCCCAATACTTGCTTACCCGTCTGGTAATCCAAGGCTCCCGTCGGCTCATCACAAAGGAGAATTTTAGGGTTTTTAGCCACTGCCCGAGCAATCGCCACCCGTTGTTGCTCTCCCCCTGACAATTGGGCAGGAAAATTATCAAGACGATTGCCAAGTCCTACTTCTTTTAAAACAGCTTCCGGATCCAGAGCATCAGAAACAATTTCTGAAGCCAACTCAACATTCTCCTTAGCTGTCAAATTAGGGACCAGATTATAAAATTGAAAGACAAAACCAACATCATCTCGTCGATAATCCGTCCGTTGATGAGCATTGAGTTTTGCAATATCCACTCCATCAATCAGAACCTGACCCTCGTCATTGGTGTCCATCCCCCCTAAGATATTGAGAACCGTTGATTTTCCAGCTCCTGATGCTCCCAAAATAATGACCAACTCACCTTTTTCAATCTCAAAGGAAACATCCCGGTTAGCGAAAATCTCTGTCTCTCCACTCGTATAGCGCTTGTAACAGTGCTGCATTTCGATGTAGGCCATTTCCTCTCCTCCCTCCTACTTCCTATCTATATTATAGTCCTTTTCTGATAGATTACAAAGAAATCGAGGTAGTGGAAAACAAGGTTATCCTAAATTATCATGAAGGATTATAAATTTTATGCTATAATTAGAGACAAATTTGATTTATTCTTAGAAAGAAGGCTCATTGTGAGTTTACAACAGTTTGAAAGGAAATCACTTCAAGAAATTAACCAATCTATTGACGTGCCAAAAGGGATCCCTTTTTGGAAGACTCTCCTGCTCTTTTCAGGGCCAGGAAGTCTAGTAGCTGTCGGCTATATGGATCCGGGAAACTGGATTACGAGTGTCGTTGGAGGGGCCCAATACCGCTACCTCCTCTTATCAGTGGTTCTTCTCTCGTCTTTAATCGCCATGCAGTTGCAACAAATGGCTGGTAAACTAGGGATTGTCCATCGTAAGGACCTGGCCCAAACAACCGCCCATCATTTACCCAAATGGCTTCGCTATACCCTTTGGATTGTGATCGAGCTTGCCTTGATGGCGACAGATTTAGCAGAAGTCATCGGATCAGGGATTGCCCTCCACCTTCTTTTTGGCTGGCCCTTGCTCTTTTCTATCCTGATCACTATCTTTGATGTCTTTCTATTACTGGGGCTCATGCATTTAGGATTTCGAAAGATCGAGGCCATTGTATCAACCTTGATCCTCACGATCCTTGCAATTTTTGGCTATCTGGTATTCCTATCGAAACCAGATATCGGAGGAATCTTCGCTGGCTTTCTCCCTCAAAAAGAGGTGCTAGGAATTGGACTTCCAAAAGGAAATGAAGCCTTAACCTTGGCGCTTGGGATCATCGGGGCAACCGTAATGCCCCATAACCTCTATCTCCACTCTTCCATTTCGCAAACGCGAAAAGTCGATTACAAGGATCCAGCAGATATCAAACGGGCAGTGCGCTTTATGACCTGGGATTCAAATATTGAATTGAGTTTGGCTTTCGTCGTCAACTCCCTCCTCTTGATTCTTGGAGCAGCCCTCTTCTTTGGTCACGGAGATAAGATCGGTGCTTTCTCTAGCATGTATAATGCCCTCAAAGATAATCATATTGCCGGCGCTATCGCTAGTCCCTTTTTGTCCACCCTCTTTGCCATCGCTTTGTTAGCCAGTGGTCAAAATTCAACCATTACCGGGACCCTAACCGGTCAAATCGTTATGGAAGGTTTCTTGAGATTCCGCCTGCCACAATGGGTCGTTCGTCTCATGACTCGGATCATTGCCCTTCTTCCTGTCATCATCGTTGCGATCTTATTTGGAGATCAGGAACATGTCCTTGATGACCTTCTGGTTTATTCTCAAGTCTTCCTATCAGCGGCTCTTCCATTCTCCATCTTCCCTCTGGTTTATTTCACCTCCAACAAGGAAATCATGGGAGAGCATGTCAATGCGAAATGGAATACTTTCTTAGGCTATCTCGTTGCAATTGTCTTAACTATCTTAAATTTCAATTTGATCGTGACAACTTTTATCAAATAAAGAGAGAGTGGGACAGAAATCGGTCATTCGTTAGAATTCGATTTCGTCGTCCCACCTCCGCACAGTTGAGTAGGGCTGTAAAAGCTGATGAAATCAGCGTAGTAGAGCCCACTCAACCACTGCGTCTTGCTCGACAATCCAAAAATAATTGAGAGGCTAGGACTTTTGTCCCAGCCTCTTTTTGTTTATTACACTCCCTTTTCCATCTTGCTCCTCCATTTCCTAAAAATTTCCTGACCATTTTTTTAGGAGGGAATTATTTTAAATCACTAATTGTTGTGAGATTTTCACAAAATCTTGTCAGTGCCCGTCATTCATAAACTTGTAAAATTTTTGTACACTTTCCGTTATCTGTACAAAAATTAGAATTGTTGTCTAATTTATTCTTTTGGAGTATAATGCTCTTTGTTAGTGTCGTAAAATTATTTAACATATAAATTATTTTAACGTCAAATAAATAGAAACAGATTGATACAACTACAGAAAGGAACATATGGTACGCCAAAGACAAACAACAACCAAGTCAGACTTACGAAATGCGCTCTCAAAACTCCTCTTGCAACAACCTTTTGAAAGCATCACTATTCGACAATTAACTGAAACCGCTGGGATTAACCGCGGGACCTTCTACTTGCACTATGTCGATAAATACGACATGTTTGAGCAAATGAAAATGGACATGATGCAAGAATTGGATAGCCTCTTCGTTGAGGGAAGCCCTGTCAAGGTGAACTTTCTCAATGTCTTGACTGCTATTAAAGACAATTATGATTTTATTTATGCATTGTCCCAATCCTGTTGCTCGGACTTCCGTAAATTGGTAAGAAGTTTTACTCTCCATGCACTAGACGATACTCCTCATTCTAAAGAACACATCATTTCAGACTTTCAAGTTCCATACAAGTATGGGCTAGAAATTTTCATCGCTACGATTGAATCTGTGATTGTGACCTGGTTAGAATCCGGTGCCAAGGAAGAGCCAATCGAAATCGGTACGATCATTCTTAGCGTCTGCGACTTTGCTAGCTGGAACTAAATTCCCCAACCTTCTCCTACCTTTATGGACAAGGTTTTTCTTTTGGCAAATGAAAAAAAGACTGATCACCTTATTCAACTTGTTTGTAAAAGCAAAAAAGCAGGATGCTAGGCTCCTGCTTTTTCTTTATTTTTTCTTTGCCAACATGGTTGCAAATCGAAGTTGAATCCGATGGCCATTCTCATCTCGACGATGGAGATGGCCTGGATTTTCATTGTACTTGACCAATTCCCAATCCTTGTAATACTCTGCCAATTCTCCTTCTTTAAAGGTGAACGAGAAGGGTATATGGCAAGGATAATCTTCCGTATCCATGGCACAGACAATGAGATTGTAGCCACCTGGATTGGTATGCTCTTGCATATTGCGGATGATCGCCGGGATTCGATCAGCCTCTAAAAACATGAGGACCACAGTCGATACGATGAAATCATAGTTTTGGGTAAGAGCTGCAGCATTGATATCATAGAGGCCCACAGGCATCTCTAGATCTTCCTCAGCGACAATACTTTGTAAGATATCAAGAGCCAGTTCATTTTGATCCACTGCTGTCACGTCAAAGCCATGTTGGGCCAAAAAGAGGGCGTTGCGGCCTTGCCCGCATCCTAGATCCAGTGCCTTTCCAGCTGGGACAATTCCCACTGCTTCTAGTACTTCTGAATGGACAGGATTAGTGTTGTATTTTTTTGGGAAATAGTCTTTTGGCTCACAGTAAAATTCCAAGTACCACTCCACATCGTCCGTCGCTGCTTCCACACGGTGCCAGGCCTGGGGCTCAGCCATGGGGTTTTCTGCTCCTGCTTCAAAGAGGTGGCTCACGATTTCTTCCCCCTCTTCGGTCAATTCAATAAATCGTAACTGACCCTTTAAAACAGTAATCTTCCCCCAGGTTCCGACCTTGGTATTGTGCTTTCTTTGAAGAGCTTCTGGCATGGTATCCTTGGTCCAGATAGGCATGCGCTTGTAAGCGATCAATTTTTGTGTCATGCTGCTTCTCCTTTTTCTTTCACTACCCTTATCATACAGAAAAAAGACCCTTTTTACAAGTTGGAAAAAGGAGAGCCCATCTCTAAGAAAAAAGACAGATCTGAAACAAGTTTCAAAACTGCCTTTTTCTTTAACGTGTATTGTATTGTTTCATGACCCGTGCGATGTCCCGGTTTTGTTCCCGACGCTTGATGGATTCACGCTTGTCATAATCATGTTTCCCTTTAGCGAGCCCCAAAAGCAATTTGGCATAGCCATCCTTGAGATAGACCTTCAAAGGCACCAAGGTCATTCCGGTCCCTTTGGTGTCTTGGTCCAGCTTTTGGATTTGCTTTTTATGAAGCAGGAGCTTGCGACGACGGTCTGGATCTTGGTTCCAGATATTGCCTTCTTCGTAAGGAGCAATGTGGACATTGCTAAGCCAAACTTCGCCATTTTTTACTTGTGCAAAGCCATCTTTCAAGTTAATGCGTGCTGCACGGACACTTTTGATCTCTGTCCCCGTCAGCACCATCCCTGCTTCAATCGTATCCACGATGGTGTAGTCATGTCTCGCCTTTTTATTTTGCGCGACTACCTTTCCTTCGCCCTTTGCCATGTTTGGCTCCTTTCTTTGCTACTTCCTTGTAAAATGGTTTCTTCCCTTTTTTCTTTTTGGTTTTAGAGGAAGAATCTTTCCGCTTGTCATCTTTTCTAGCGGTTGATCCCTTAGAAACTTTTTTGTCCTTGCGTCTGCGATCCCTGCGGTTGCCATCTCGGTCACGTCCTTTAGACTTGAGGCCTTTTTCAACGACATCCCATTCACTTGGAATATAAGAGAAATCAATCTCTCCTGTCATCTTGTCGGCCCTTTCTACCTTGATCCGGATTTGCTGACCGACACGGAAGGTTACTCCTGATTTTTCCCCGCGAAGGGTTAGATCTCGTTCATTAAAATGGTAGAATTCAGGGAGATTGGTAATATGGATCAAGCCTTCAACCGTATTTGGCAACTCCACAAAGAGGCCAAATTTCACCACACTGGAAACCACAGCATCGTACTCTTCTCCAACATAGTCTTCCATGTATTCAGCCTTCTTCATGGCTTCTACTTCGCGCTCCGCATCAATAGCCCGGCGTTCCCGACTAGAGGATTGGCTGGCAATGTCTGGAAGAACTTGTTCGAAATGCTCTGCCACTTCTTGGGATTTCCCATATTCGCGCACCATTCGATGAACCATCAAGTCCGGATAACGACGAATGGGACTGGTAAAGTGGGTATAATACTCAGCAGCAAGCCCATAGTGGCCATGGTTATGCTCTGAGTAGCGAGCCTGCTGCATCGAGCGCAACAACATCATCGAAAGGACATCTGCATAGGGTTCCCCTTCGACCTTGCGCATAATTTCTTGCAGGGCTTCTTGGCTCATCTCACTAGCCGTTCCGTAGATTTGGATTCCAAAACTAGAAGCATAATCGATAAACTTCTGTACTTTTTCTGCCTTTGGATCTTCGTGGATCCGGTAGATGAACGGCAGTTCTAGTCGCGTAAAGTGCTCCGCCACTGTTTCATTGGCAATCAGCATAAAGGACTCGATCATCCGCTCGGCAATTCCTCTTTGGCGTAGGACGATATCGACCGGTTTCCCTTCTTTATTGACCAAGATTTTAGCCTCATTGGTATCAAAATTAAGGGCGCCGCGGCGAATCCGCATGCTTTCTAGAATGCCATGCAAGGTGGCCATTTGATGAATACTTGGAACAATTTTCTTAAAGGTTTGAGCCTTTTCTTCGTCGCCTGCTAAGATATCATTGACGTCGCTATAGGTCATTCGGAAGGTTGTATTGATCACTGTTTGGGTAATTGTATGCTTGACGACCTTGCCATGAGGATCAATCTCCATGATGGCAGACTGGGTCAGGCGGTCCACATTCGGATTCAAAGAACAGATCCCATTGGAGAGACGCTCTGGTAACATGGGTACTACTCGGTCTGTCACATAGACAGAGGTCGCCCGATTTAGAGCTTCCTTGTCGAGTGCTGAACCTTCCTTAACGTAATAAGAGACATCTGCGATGTGAACACCCAGCTCAAAGTTGCCGTTCTTGAGTAGTTTGATATGGACCGCATCGTCCAAGTCTTTGGCATCAGCCCCGTCGATGGTAAAGGTGATCTCATCTCGCAGATCCAAGCGTCCCTCTAAATCCTTTGCAGACGGTGCATCTGGAACCTGATCAGCCTCTTTCAGTACTTCTTCTGGAAATTCTGAGACAATATCCATGGATTCTAAGACTTCCAAGACATCAATGCCTGGATCTGTCACATGACCGACCACATCCCGCACAGTCGCCACAAAATAATTGTGTTTGCGGCTCGGGTATTGATCAATTTCAACCTTGAGGATTTCGGTCCCTTCCAATTGAATGGCTGGCTTCTTCACATAGATCAGCTGGCTGATCTTTTGATTTTTCGAACGAATGTAGCCGGCATATTTAGGTTTTTCCTCATCTAGAACGATTTGTCCAACTACCGTTTTGATGCTATGCTCCAAGACGTCAATAATCTTAGCTTCTGCTGCCGTTCCCTTGTTTCGATCTGCTACCTTGGTAATGACGATCTCAACAGTGTCACCATCGATGGCGTGGTTGACATCATTTCGACCAACAAAGAGATCCTCTTCTTCGCCTTCTAAACTGACAAAGCCAAAGCCATTTTTATGGGCATGAAAGATCCCCTTGAGGGTAATGGCTGGGGCCTTCTTTTGAGCCAAACGAAGAGAGCCATCATCTTCGAATTTCAACTCATGACGACGTTCCATCAGCGAGATGGTTTTGACCAAGTCACGGAAATCCTTAGACCCTTCTTTTCCTAGAGCTGCTGCCAGATCATTGATCTGGGCCTTGTCATGCTCTTGTAAATATTCTTTAATACTTGTTTTCATTGATTTATTTGCTGGTTATCCAGCCTCCTTTTTTCTATCTACTTGTGTCTTTGTTTTGCAAAATAAAAATAGGCAAAGACATTGTCTGAGCCTATCTTATCTACTAGAAAGTACCATTAAGATCATCGCGATCAATAACCAAAAGAAGATCATAATAGCTGTTAAACGCTGCATCACGGCTTCAAACCCGCGCGCTTTTGAACGTTCAAACAAGTCATTTGAGCTTGCGTCAAAGACGTTGCTCGATTGGTTTTTTGTTGGTTGCATAAAAATTGCGATAATAATCAATACTGATAATACTAGTAAAATAGTTGTTAATGCTCCGCTCATATTCAAAACTCCTTAAAATCCTCACTATTATACCATGAAAATCATTTTGATTCAATATGTAAGGTTACTTTTCTTTCCTTGGGACAATACTTCAAGACCTCGATCTTTTCAGGATGGGTTTTGGTATTTTTACTGGTCAAATAATTCTGACTCCCACAGCTGGTGCAGGTCAATTGAACTTTAATTCGCACGTACGTCTCTCACTTTCAAATACTTTCTAAATAAGAATAAGAGGAACATCAAATCGGTAAAGGCCAAAAGGGCTGTACCGTAAAATACCCAATGATAGCCAAAATGCATGAAAATACTCGATCCCATCATTGGCCCTAATACACCACCTAAGTAATAAAAGAGCTGGTTGTAGCTAAAGATCCGAGAAATCCCTTCAGGAGGGGTTAAACGATTCAATAATGCAGAAACTCCTGGTAGTAGGGCTCCTGTCCCGATCCCAAAGAGGAAGCGTAAAATCCCTAATTGAAGGGGTGATTGCGCTTGGGCACAAAGGATATAGAGACAGCCACTATAAAGAAGGGCGATTAATAAGAGCCGGTGATTCCCGATTCGGTCTCCAAGTTTTCCCATCCAACCTGAAAAGAGCATACTAGAGACTCCCATAGCCGAAACAATCATCCCCGATACAAAGATCAGGTTATCTCTTTGGCCCAAAGCCCGCACATAAAGAGGTAGGATCGGAGAAATAGATTGGGCGATCATTTGAATGGTCATACTGGTCAAAAAGAGTCCCAAGAGGATATCTTTTTGCTGAATGGACATGAGCAACTCCCAGCTGGATTTTTGTTCTTCTTTTGGAAGGGGCTCATAGTCTTCCTCAATGCCCCAGAAGGTTAAGACGGAAACTAAAAATAAGAAGAAGCCGACCAAGAGAAAGACATTGCGCATTCCCAGATTTTCAGCAATGAGTCCCCCAATCAAAGGCCCCATCAAGGTTCCAGCCACGACACCGGTCGACAAGGTCCCTAAAGCATAGCCGGATTGGTCCTTGGGAACTTGACTGGCAATCAAGGCTGTACTATTAGGGACAAAGCCTGAAAAGACCCCATTGAGCAAGCGCAGGACCAAGAGCCAAAAGACAGAAGGGACAAAGGCAATACCGCCCATGGTCAGCGTCATGGCAATGGAAGCTCTAAGCATCATGGGTTTTCGACCATAGCGGTCGGCTAAGCTCCCCCAGATGGGAGACATAATCGCAGAGGTTACAGAAGAACTTGCGACGGCTATCCCAGCATAAAAGGGAACAGCCTTGCCCGTAACACCCAACTCTTCCACAAAGAGGGCCATAAAAGGAACGACTAAAGAAAGGCTGGCTCCGATGAAAAAGCACCCGATCCAGGCAATATATAGATTTTTACGCCAATTGATTTCTCTTGTGATAAAATCATCTTCTTTCTAATTGTTTTAGGGCTGCATCTAATTGGGCATAGAGGGCCGCAAGATCGCCATTATTGTCTAAGACCAGATCTGCATGGGCTCTTTTTTCATCTAGCGGCATTTGAGACGCGATGCGTTCTTGGGCCTGCAGTTCTGATAAGTGGTTGCGTTCCATCAGGCGCTTAAGCTGGGTTTCTTTTGATACAGCTACCAACCAGACAGATTCAAACCACCCTTCATAGTGCTGCTCGATTAAGAGAGGAATATCCATAAAAAAGAGATCGGATTGTGCAGCTTGTCTGTCTCTTACCTCAGCTAGAGCCTCACGAATAAGCCTTCCTTGGACGCGATTGGACCAGTCTCTTTCACTAGGGTCTGAAAAGATCCGCTGACCCAAAGCGACACGATCCAACTCTCCTTCTTTGGTAAGGATCTCTCTACCAAAATGATCCACTAGGACACGGTAGAGGGCTCCTCCTGGTGCCTGCAAACCATGAACCACTTGATCAGCATCAATGACAGAATACCCTTTTTCTCTCAGATAGGAGGTCACAGTGGACTTTCCTGAAGCAATCCCTCCTGTTAATCCAATGATTCTCGCCATCTAGTTCTCCTTTTGACAGTGGGGGCAAAAATGGGTTCCGCGTCCCCCCAGCTGGATTTTCTCAATCGGTGTCCCGCAGCGCAAACAAGGTTGGCCTGTTTTCCCATAGACCTGGTGTTCTTCCTGCATGGTGCCATCCTCACCGAAAGCATTGCTGTAAGAGCGAATGGTAGAGCCACCCTTTTCAACAGCCTGGGCAAGCACAGCAATCGTTTCTTTGCGAACGGCTTTGGCTTCTCTAGCAGTCAGGCTTTGACCCAAACGGGCTGGATGAACCTTGGCTCGATAAAGGACCTCATCCACATAGATATTGCCCAGACCAGCCACTAATTTTTGGTCTAAAAGAGCTGATTTAATGGGTTTCTTTGATTTTTTAAGAGCTGCTTGGAAGGCTGGTTCTTTAAAATCCGCTTCTGTCGGCTCTGGACCAATCTTTTTCGCCAAAAAATAGCTCTCGACAAGCTCAGGCATGATGACTTCCATGGTCCCAAACTTGCGGACATCTTCATAGACCAGAGTGCTACCATCTGTAAAATGAAAGAAGACATGGGCATGCTTGCGAAGAGGAACCTCGTCTGGATAAAAGAAATACTTGCCTTCCATCCGCAAATGCGAGATGAGGACCAGATCCGTCAGATAAAATAAAAGGTATTTCCCACGGCGCCCCATGACCCGAATTTCTTGGCCTGGGAGATCTTGACGAAAAGTATCCAGATCCGTCTGAATCATCTTTGGATACTTTACTTCCACGGACTGGATGGTTTTCCCAAGAATTAATTTCTCAAGACCGCGTCGAACCGTCTCTACTTCTGGTAATTCAGGCATAGAACTCCTTTCAAAAACAAGAAGCAGGCTTCTGCCCACCTCTTCTTAATATTCTTTTTCGTTGTATCCGAAATCGGCAAGATCCAATTTCTTATCCCGCCAATTTTTCTTGACCTTGACCCAGGTTTCTAGGAAGACCTTGTCCCCTAGCATGAGTTCGATATCCTTCCGCGCAAGGGTTCCGATCTTCTTAAGCATAGCCCCGCCTTTTCCGATGACAATCCCTTTTTGGCTATCGCGCTCAACCATGATGGTTGCACGGATATGGACCTTATCGGTCTCCTCATCCCGCTTCATAGAATCCACGACTACCGCAACAGAATGGGGAATTTCTTCCCGCGTCAAGTGCAAGACCTTTTCACGGATCATTTCAGAGACCAAGAAGCGCTCTGGATGGTCAGTGATTTGGTCAGCAGGGAAATATTGGAAACCTTCTTCCAAGTTTTCACTTAAAATATCAATCAAACGCGAAACATTGTTTCCTTGAAGGGCTGAAATCGGCACGATTTCCTTGAAATCCATCTGACTACGGAAGTCATCGATTTGCGCCAAGAGTTGGTCAGGGTGCACCTTGTCGATCTTGTTGACCACCAGAATAACCGGCACCTTAGCAGCCTTGAGACGCTCGATGATCATGTCATCGCCCTTCCCACGTGGCTCATCTGCTGGCACCATAAAGAGAACGGTATCCACTTCTCGAAGGGTGCTATAGGCCGACTCCACCATGAAGTCTCCAAGCGCTGTCTTGGGTTTGTGAATCCCTGGGGTATCGATAAAGACGATCTGTTCCTTATCCGTCGTATAAATCCCCATAATCTTATTGCGCGTTGTCTGCGCCTTGTCACTCATGATGGCAATCTTTTGCCCCATGACGTGGTTCAAAAAAGTTGACTTCCCAACATTGGGACGTCCTAAAATGGCTACAAAACCTGATTTAAATGTCATATTATCCTTTCACGAGGGCATACTCCCTCTTATCCAAATACCAAGGCCCAGAATTTGGGCACAAAAATCACCAGTCCTGTGAGTAGGGCAAAACCTGATACGACAAGGACTGCTCCAGCCGCCATGTCTTTGGCATTCTTTGCCAACATGGAGAAATGGTAGTTACTAGCTAAATCCACCACATTTTCAATGGCTGAATTCATAATTTCAAACGCAATCACCAAGGTGATGCTGAGCAACAAAAAGAGCCATTCTGTCGCAGAAATCCTAAATACCAAACCAGCAAGAATTGCTACGAGGGCTGATAAGGCATGCTTGCGCATATTGCGCTCTTCTTTGATCGCAGTGAAAATTCCTGTTATCGCAAACTCCAAGCTTGAAGTGAAGTCCCGATTTTTCCATTTTCGCTTATTGTCTTGTGAGTCCATAGGCTGTCAAAATCTCTTCCTGTAAGCCAAACATTTCCTTTTCTTCTTCCGGCGTATAGTGATCATAGCCATTGATGTGAAGAAAACCATGCACTGCTAAAAATCCCATTTCGCGCTCAAAGCTGTGGCCATATTCTTCGGCTTGCTCACGCGCCTTGTCAATTGAAATAAAGAGCTCACCAATATAGGTATCGAATTCCGCCATCATCTCTGCCAATTCTGGATTTTCTGCAAGGTCTTCCTCGTCAAAAGAAATCTCCATCTCTGGCTTGTATTCTAAACTGATGACATCCGTCGGACGATCCGTATCACGGTATTCAAGATTTAGTTCATGACTGCGTTCATTGGTTACAAAAGTCACAGCCATTTCCTTGTCTTCTTTCCCAATTTTTTGAGCAGCAAATTCTAAAATTTCTTGCGTTTGTTTTAAGATTTCGTCTGAGACTTGACCAGTCTCATCTACCATTTCAATATACATCTGGATCACCTCACTATTATCACTTCATTATAGCATAAAACCAGCCTATATACTAGATACAGGCTGGTTTTCAATCTTTTTCTTTGCAGGACAATCTTACACCACTGTTTGCTGGATAGCATTCATCTGGGCATAGATCCCGCCTTGTGCGACTAGTTCCTCGTGTCTACCACGCTCCACAATACGTCCTTCGGATAAGACTAAGATCTGATCCGCATCTTGAATAGTGGACAAGCGATGGGCAATGATAAAGGTGGTCCGGCCCTTTTGCAGGACTGCCATAGCCTTCTGGATGATTTCTTCTGTTTCCGTATCAATGTGAGAAGTTGCCTCATCCAAAATCAGAATTTGCGGATTCATATAGAGCGTCCGCGCAAAGGAAATCAATTGGCGCTCGCCACTTGAAAAGGCGGATCCTTTTTCTACGACTGGATGGTCGATCCCCTTTTCAAGGCGCTCTACAAAGGGCCATGCTCCGACTTTTTTCAAGGCATCTATGACCGCATCCCGATCAATGTGATCCTGACTCATGGCCACATTACTAGTAATGGTCCCTGTAAATAGATAAGGATCCTGCAGAACAATCCCCATATGGCTTCGCAGGCTCTCACGAGAGACTTGGCGAATATCTTGACCATCGATCAAAATCGCTCCTTCTTGAGGATCATAAAAACGATAGAGCAGGTTCATAATCGAAGACTTACCCGATCCAGTATGGCCCACAAGAGCGATAGTTTGACCTGGACTAGCCTGAAAGGCAATATCCCGCAGAACTGGCTTTCCTTCTTCATAGGCAAATTGAACGTCGTCAAACACGACTTCTGCCTTTTCTATTTTCAGTTCCAATGCACCATCGGCCTCCAAAGGTTGGTCTAAGAAAGCAAGGACGCGGCTCCCCGTTTCTAAGGATCGCCGAATATTTGGGAATTGACGACTAAGATTGGCCATGAGATCAAATAGATTAATGACATAGTTAATATTGATAAATAAGAAACCAGCCGTCACACCAATATTGCCTTGTAGGAAAGAAATCCCAGCGATGGTCAAAATGCCTGCAATCACTAAAAACTTGAGCAATTCCGTCAAGGTCCAAGAAGCAATAGAATCGGCTAAGAGGATTCGATCATTGGCCCCTAACATCTTCTGGGTAGTGGCTTCAAACTCCTCCACCACACCAGGCTCTTGATGATAGAGCTGGATCATACTGGCACCGTGCAAGAGTTCATTGACCTGGGTATTGACCTCGCTTCTCGCATCGAAGAAATCCTTCATAGGCTGGTCCGTCATGACCTTGTAGAGATACTGAATCCCATAGAAAATCGGAAAGACCAAACACAAGAGAAGGCCCATCATAGGACTCAGGTAAAAGAGAATCCCTAGGATAAAGAGGAAACGCACCAAGTAGATGACTAAAATCATACAAGAGTTATAAAACTGGGTCCGCAAGGTCTCCGTATCATTGACAATTCTTGTCGCGATCTTCCCAGCCGGCTTATCATCAAAATAAGAAATAGGCAGCCCTTGCATGACTTGAAAGGCTTTGTCTCTCAGACTAGCAGTTACTTGGTTACTTCCATGCAGTAAGATCCGATTTCCCATGTAGCTTATCAGCTGCCCAAGGCTCAAGACCAAGAGATAAAATCCTCCCATCTGAAGCAAGTCCCCTTGCCCGCCACCGTGGGTCAATGCAGTCAAAGGCCCATCGATCATCTTTTGGAGAAGAAAGGGAGACAATTCAGAAAAAATGGTGGCTAGCAAGAGGCAAATAAAGCCAGCAAGAAAGACAGTTGGATAAAGTGTGATCCTCGATAATAATCGTTTTAAAACTTTCATATTATTCTCCTTCCTGTTTTTGTTGCCGTTGGTATTGTTCATAATACCAGCCCTCTTGAGCCAATAAATCACTAGCTCTGCCTTCTTCTACAATACGACCTTGATCCAAGACAATGATCCAATCCGCCTGATGAACAGCAGACAAGCGATGAGAAACAATGAGGGTCGTCTTATCTTTTCGTTCTTTTTGAATGGTGTCAATAATGGCCTGTTCAGTCTTAGCATCTACTGCCGAAAGGGAATCATCTAACAGCAAGAGCTCAGCATCTCTTAAGAATGCACGCGCCAGGGAGATCCGTTGTTTTTGACCTCCTGATACAGAGACCCCTTTCTCACCGATCAGGGTGTCCATTCCCTGAGACATCCGCTCGAGATCATCCGCAAAAGCAGCTTGGGCTATCGCTTCCACCAAGTCTTCTTGGCTGGCTCCTTTTTTACCAAGCGCTATATTCTCACGGATAGACTTGGAGAATAAAATATGTTCTTGGGAAACATAACCAATTTTTTCTTCAATCGAGTGTCGGTTGTAGTCCACGATCGGTTGCTGGTTGATCAAAAACTCTCCCTCACCAACTGGGTACTGCCGCAAGAATTGTCGAACAAGGGTAGTCTTTCCTGCTCCAGTACGACCAACAATCCCAACCGTCTGTCCTTTCTGGATGGTCCAATCAATGCCTGACAGGCTCTTTCGCTCAGCACCAGGATAGCTGAAGGAATAATCCTTAAACTGCACCAAATCAATTCGCTCTAGGTAGTGAGGACCATCTGGCTCGAGATTATCCGTTTCATCAATCACTTCTTTTAATTTTTTATAGGACATTTGCCCTGTCTGGTAGACCAAGATCAAGTCCGCCATCATCCACATAGGCTCAATTAAAAAGACCAAATACAGCTGTAAGGCCAATAACTTGCCAAGGCTCAACTGCCCGCTTGCTAGGGACTGTCCTCCAAATAGCAGGAGCAAGACTGTCGAGAATCCAATAAACAACAGGGCTAAAGGTCCAAAAGAGTACTGGATAGAAGCAATCTTGTCCCCTGTTTTGGATAGACTGGCTGTTTTTTTCTGAAACTGTTTGACCTGCTGGTCCCGTCTACTATAGGCCCGCATGACACGGATCCCCTCGATGGACTCCAAGACTTCATCGTTCAACTGAGCGACCGCTTCCCGGTTCTGCTCAACATACTCCTCCTGCTTTCTACTTAAAAAATAGGTAGAGACGACCAGGAAGATCATAGGAATAAAGGAAATCAAGGTTAATTGCCAAGAAATGAAAAACATGGTCGGAATAATAAAGGCAAACAAGCCACCGCCAAACAGGAGCACCATCATCCCGTAACCAGCCATATCGGCCATTCCATCCACATCTGTCGTAAACCGCGTCAAGAGATCTCCTGAGCGAAATTTTTCAAAAAAGGGACGCCGCATAGCTACTAGTTTACGAAAAGCTTGTCCCTGAAGGGTCGCCTTGAAATGGACTGACGACTGAAAGAGGCGCAACTGCCAATAAAAAGCCGTTAGGTAATTGAGGATAGCTGATCCTACCAAGAGGACCATATCCCATACAAAGTTGGATTGCGTCAGCGTCCGCTGACTCAAATGATCCACTAAGCGCTGGATGACTTGCGTCGGGATCAATAAGGTGTAATCATAAAGAATCAGGACCATAGCGATCTTCACATATCGCCACTTGCGCTCCCTGATATACTCCCAAATAGCTCTGATCATATATTCTCCTTTTCAAAATGGCACAGAAAAAACCCAAGCAAGGAGCTGAGTACGTGCTCAGTCCACACTTGGGCCTTCTGATGCCTGTCACCAATTCAGTTAAGGCAGGTAAAAATGCATACAAAAAACCCAAGACAGACTCCTCCATCTTGGGTTCCATTTATAGTTTACATCGAACTCAACTGAGATTGGAGAAGCTGTGTATTCAATTGTGTCATCAAAACATCTACTTTGTTCATGATGGTTTTCTCCTTTCTCTTTGTTGTTCTAACTTTACCACGTATTTCCTTGCTTGTCAACGCTTTTTTGAAAATTATTGAAAAAAGCAAAATTTTTAAGATGGACTCGCAAAAAAAGAAGCCTAGATCTTCTCTAAGCTTCTCTCTTCTGCTATGCTAGTTGCCGGGATTGAACCGGCGACCTCATCCTTACCATGGATGCGCTCTACCGACTGAGCTAAACCAGCAGTACCTATCTACTATATCATGGAGATAGGTCTTTTGTCAATATCCTGACTCATTTTTCTGCCAAATATTCTTCCTTAGTGAGGACATAATGAACTCTCGTCACCATTCGCCCTTCTTCATGCAAGTCTAGCATCGCGTAGGGCTCCTCGTGAGAATATTTCATACCTGATTTGGCCATCACCCGTCCAGAAGCTGGGTTGTCCTGATCATGAACAGCAATGAGCTTGTTCATCCCTAACTGTTCAAAAGCCAAGGCAATGACTGCCTTGGTAGCCTCTGTCGCAAGACCCTGGTTCCAATAGTCTTTATTCAGAACATAGCCGATACTCCCCTTCTTCAGACAAAGATCCAAATCCAGTAAATCAATCGTCCCGATAAATTTTCCATTTTCTTTGAGCTCGATCCCCCATTTTCCAAGTGGGCTCGCTAGGTAAAAGAGGGCAATATTATTACGCGTCTCTTCTAGACTTTGATTGGTTGGAAACGTATAGCGCGTAACTGTCTCATCAGAAGCATACTCAAACATAGCCGGTGCGTCTTCAAGAGTGACCGGACGCAAGTGTAAACGCTCTGTCTCCACTTCACGATAAGCCGCTAACTTCACATATAAATTTTCCATTTGACACTCCTTCTTTAGGGATTAGTTTAGCAAATAACCTAAAGGAAGGCAAGCTCAAATTTTTCTTGCTTTTTAATCCACTTTTCTATACAATAAAATCAATCAAAACAATCGGATAAGGAGTAAAAAGGTCATTGAGTCAAGAGAGCCATCTCACACCAATGGCCTTTTTACACCTAAATCTGAGCAAGGAGGCAAGAATGCTCATTGGAATTCCTAAAGAAATTAAAAACAACGAAAATCGGGTCGGTTTGACACCTGCAGGTGTACAAAGCTTGGTGAAGAAAGGTCATCACGTTTTGGTAGAAACAAATGCTGGACTTGGTTCTGGCTTTGCGGATGAAGATTACACGAAGCAAGGGGCAACCATCGTTGCAACTGCTACAGAAGCTTGGGCAGCTGAGATGGTGGTCAAAGTCAAGGAACCCCTCGCTGAAGAATATGCCTTCCTTCGCGAAGACCTCTTGCTCTTCACTTACTTGCATATGGCTGCTGCTCCTGAATTAGCAGATGCCATGGTCGCAGCCAAGACAACTGGGGTGGCCTACGAAACGGTGCGTGACCTTGATGGACAATTGCCTCTCTTGGTGCCAATGAGTGAGGTGGCTGGACGGATGGCCGTGCAAATCGGTGCTCACTTCCTGACCAAACAAGAAGGTGGATCAGGGGTCCTCCTAGGTGGGGTGCCAGGTGTTCCCAAAGGGAAAGTCACCATCATAGGAGGCGGGGTCGTTGGAACCCATGCAGCTCGGATCGCCCTTGGACTCGGTGCCCAAGTGACTATCTTAGATATCAGCGCTAAGCGTTTGGCAGTTCTGGAAGATGTCTTTGGTCACCAAATCCAAACCCTTATGTCCAACCCATTTAACATTGAAGCCAGCGTCCGTGATGCCGATGTTGTCATCGGTGCTGTCTTGATTCCTGGTGCTAAAGCTCCTAAATTAGTAACAGACGATATGGTTAAACAAATGCGTCCCGGTTCAGTCATCGTCGATGTGGCCGTTGATCAAGGTGGTGTTATCGAAACAGCAGACCGTGTCACAACGCATACGGAGCCAGTTTACGAAAAACATGGCGTACTCCACTATGCCGTTGCCAATATCCCAGGGGCTGTCGCTCGTACCTCTACTATCGCCCTTACCAATGTTACACTTCCTTATGTCGAATCCCTAGCTGACAATGGCTTCCACAAGGCAATTTCCCTCGACGAAGGCCTGCGCCAAGGGGTCACCACTTACCAAGGTCACATCACTAGCCAACCCGTTGCTACCGGTTTAGAGCGTGACTTCACACCAATTGATGAATTGGTTTAAACTATCATATATTTAAAGAATTACCATCGAAAAAACAAGTTGTTTTGAGTTTTTTAAATCATCTTTAGAGACTTTCCGCCGTGAGAAAAGTGCTTGAAACAATTTAGTTTCAAGCACTCGGAATAATTGAGACCTTAGGCTCAATTATTAGTCATGGAACTTCAAAGAAGTTCGCTGACGTCCGTTCTCACCTAAGGAAAGGCTAGGAGATGATTTTATCATCAATTTAAGGCAAAGATCCGATGATCTTTGCCTTTTTATTCTGCTTCTTCTTCCACATCCAGTTTTTCTTTGAGGACTGGATTTGGGATTGGCTCGTAGGCCCGGATAATCTCTGCTACTACTGGATGACGAACGACATCCTTAGCAGAGAAATGCACAAAGTCAATTTGAGAAATGTTCTTCAATTTCTCCTGAGCATCAATCAAGCCTGATTTGACATTTCGAGGAAGGTCAATCTGGCTGGTATCTCCATTGACAATCATCTTAGAGTTAAAACCAAGACGAGTCAAAAACATCTTCATCTGCATGATGGTGGTATTTTGCGCTTCATCGAGGATGACAAAGGCATCGTCCAAGGTCCGCCCCCGCATATAAGCCAAAGGCGCAATCTCGATAATCTCCCGCTCCATCATCCGAGTTGTTTGGTCTTTCCCTAAAATCTGGTAAAGAGCATCATAGACCGGACGTAGATAAGGGTCTACTTTTTCTTTAAGATCCCCTGGTAGGAAACCAAGGCTCTCTCCAGCTTCTACAGCAGGACGGGTCAAAATGATTCGCTTGACCTGACCACGCTTGAGGGCAGTCACGGCCAAGGTCACTGCTAGGAAGGTTTTTCCAGTCCCCGCTGGTCCAATCCCAAAAGTGACATCATGGTTCTTGACACTATCGACATAGATCTTTTGACCAAGCGTTTTAACTCGAATGGGCTTGCCGTAACTGTCCTTGATAATCTCTTCTTCATAGAGAGCGATGAACTTATCCAATTCCCCATTTCTCACCATGGTAATGGCGGTCACCACATCCGGCGTTCCAATGGTCATGCCACGGTTGACGAGGACCAAAAGAGCCTGGATGACTTGACGAACCTGCTCGCAGCTTTCTTCTTCCCCAATGATTTGGACGATTTCTGTCCGGGCGTGAATAGTTACCCCAAATTCTTGCTCCATCAAACGAAGATGACGTTCGTTAGATCCAAACAAATGAAAGAGATCGTCTGGATGCGTTAATGTAATTTCAACTGAATGTTCTTGCAAATAAAGAACCTCTCTACCTGTATTTTTCTATTATTATAACAAAGAGGCCGAGAAAAAACCATCCTCGACCTGTCCTTTTCTAGTGGGCTTGGTATTCTTCCCAAATCGAATCAAAATCGCCAAGATTAAAGGAAAAGCTGGCATGCTCTTCTAGATAGCGACTGACCTCATCGAAGTCATCTGTATGCTTGGGAAAAGCAGACTCGTGAAATGCAAGATCTGCTAGAATGGCTTTAGGAGCATTGCTTTTAGGATTGCGCTCCGTCATCAGCCAAGTATAAAACGATTTTCGCATAAGCCTCCTCTTAGATTAACTCTGTTCCAAATTGGTCTTGCTTGATTTTTTTCGCCTTCATCAAACCACCCAAAGCCTTTTTGAACTGACCTTTTGAAATCCCAAAAGTTGCCTTGATCTCTTCTGGAGAGGACTTATCATTCAGGGTCATAAAGCCTCCATTGGCTTCCAAATAGGTCAAAATCATTTGAGCATCGTTTTCCAACATCTCAAAGGAGCGTGGCTTCAAAGATAGATTCAAGGTCCGGTCCACCTCACGAAAACCAATAACACGAGCATTTAAGACCTCTCCCAAACGAGGTTCTGCATAGCGCTCACTTGGGTGGATAAAGCCCAGCATATTGTTCTCTGGAAGGTAAACAAAGGTTCCAGACAATTTCAAGCGGTAGACAATGGCTGGCCAGTTTTGGTTTTGCATATTGTTGTAGGCTGGACGAGCCAAACGCTGGAAATCTTCCTGGTAGGCTAAGATCCCCCAAATCCGATCTTTCTTATCGACTTCTAAACGAATATAGAGACGATCGCCCTTTTTAGGCCATAGATCTTTGATCTCCGGTAGGATATCTAGTGAGACAACAATCTGCTTATCTGGAAGCCCTGTGTCCACAAAGACTCCCAAATCCTTGCGCACTTCCGTGACCGTTCCCCAGCCAAAGCTTTCTTGAGTTGCAGTGACTTCAAGTGTCGTGAGTCGGAGCTTTTGCTTCATATCCGTATAGGCAAAGCCCTTGACACTTTCTCCGACTTTGTGTGGGCCTTCTGCTTTATCAAGCGCGTAGGTCTGGCCATCTTTTTGAACAAAATAGAAGTGATCATTTTCATCGATGACCATTCCCATGATGTAGCTTGCTAGATTCGTATTCATGTTTCCTTCTTTCCTCTTGCCTCTTCACAAGAATAATGGAAATAAAACCCAGCCAGCAGTGCCAACTGAGTCTTTCTTTCCTGTAATGGTTGGGATGGATTAAACTTCCATCAATTCTTTTTCTTTGTGCGCTGTCATTTCATCTACATGCTTAACAGCATCATCCGTAACTTTTTGGATCTCTTTTTCAAGACCTTTCAATTCATCTTCTGTGATCTCTTTTGCTTTTTCTTGTTTCTTCGCTTCATCCATAGCATCACGACGGATGTTACGGATCGCTACTTTAGCATTTTCACCCACTTTTTTCACTTCTTTTGCCAAGTCACGACGAGTTTCTTCTGTCAAAGCTGGGATAACCAAGCGGATAACAGATCCATCGTTGGCTGGAGTGATACCAAGGTCAGAAGCATTGATGCTGTGCTCGATGTCTTTCAAAGATGATTTATCAAATGGTGTGATCAACAAGACACGCGCTTCTGGAATAGTGATAGATGCCAATTGGTTCAATGGTGTCTCTACTCCGTAGTATTCTACGAAAATACGATCCAAAAGACTTGCATTTGCACGTCCAGCACGGATGCTACCAAATTCACGTCCCAAACTTTGGTGAGACTGGGTCATTCTTTCTTTTGCTTTTTCTACGATTGGGTTTGCCATAATCTTCCTCTATTTTCTATTATTTTTCTACGTTATTCGATACGGTTGTACCAATATTTTCACCAAAGACAACGCGTTTGATATTGCCTGGTTCATTCATATTAAAGACAACCAAGTCAATGTCGTTGTCCATGGAGAGAGTAGAGGCTGTTGAGTCCATGATGCGAAGACCTTTATTGATCACATCGCGGTGAGTCAATTCCTCAAATTTCACAGCTGAAGCATCTTTTTTCGGATCAGCATTGTAAACACCATCCACCCCATTTTTGGCCATGAGGATGGCATCTGCTTCAATCTCAGCTGCACGAAGGGCTGCAGTCGTATCTGTTGAGAAGTATGGAGAACCGATCCCTGCACCAAAGATCACGATCCGATCTTTTTCAAGGTGACGAAGGGCACGACCACGGATATAAGGTTCTGCAACTTGTTGCATGGCAATCGCTGTTTGAACACGGGTATCCACGCCAACTTGTTGAAGCGAATCAGCCATCACAAGGGCGTTCATGACAGTACCGAGCATACCTGTATAGTCTGCTTGGACACGATCCATCCCTGCTTCAGCAGCAGGTTCTCCACGCCAAAGGTTTCCCCCTCCAATCACCAAGGCAATTTCAATTCCAAGTTCATGAACTTCCTTGATTTCTTGGGCCATATTTTGGACAGTTTTGATATCGATTCCGACACCACGTTCGCCAGCAAGGGCTTCACCAGATAGCTTGATTAAGATACGTTTATACTTAGGTTCTACCATTTTCTCTCTCCTTTTTTGATCTGTATTATTTTACCATAAATTACGTTTTTTATATAGTCATATCCATCAAAATTTTCTTTTTTCCATTTGATTAATTTTACCAACTGTAGCAAATAAAAATGGAGTACAAAAAAAGCTACCCGAAGGCAGCTTTTCATTTCAATTAAAGTGAGTTAACATCCACTTTGATACCAGGACCTTGAGTTGTAGTCAAAGTCAAGCTAGTTACGTAAGTACCTTTAGCTGTAGCTGGTTTTGCTTTTTGGATTGTGTCGTTGAAAGCTTTAAAGTTTTCAACCAATTTAGTATCATCGAATGAAACTTTACCGATGATCGCTTGAACGATACCTGCTTTATCAGCACGGTAAGTGATTTTACCACCTTTAGACTCTTCAACTGCTTTCGCAACATCCATTGTTACTGTACCAGTTTTAGGGTTTGGCATCAAGTTACGTGGTCCAAGGACACGTCCAAGACGTCCAACAAGAGCCATCATGTCAGGTGTAGCGATAACAACGTCGAAGTCCAACCAACCATCGTTGATTTTCGCAACAAGGTCATCTTCACCTACGAAGTCTGCACCAGCAGCTTTTGCTTCTTCAGCTTTTGCACCACGTGCAAATACAAGTACGCGAGCTGTTTTACCAGTTCCGTTTGGCAATACCATTGCACCACGGATTTGTTGGTCAGCTTTTTTCACGTCGATGTTTAAGTTGTAAGCAACTTCTACAGTTGCGTCAAATTTTGCAAAGTTAGTTTCTTTTGCAAGAGCTACAGCTTCTTCTACGCTGTAGACTTTTGTGCTGTCGATTTTTTCAAGAGCAGCACGAAGTTGTTTGCTTTTTTTAGCCATTTTATCTTTCTCCTTGTAATGTGGTCATATCGATTTTCATCTCCCACGTCACTCGTCATTTGATCAAGTGTATTGCGGGCAAATAGGATTGTTACAATTAGTCAGTAACAGTGAATCCCATAGAACGAGCAGTACCTTCGATCATACGCATTGCAGACTCAATGTTTGCAGCGTTCAAATCTGGCATCTTAGTTTCAGCGATTTGTTGTACTTGTGCACGAGTTACAGTTGCAACTTTCGTTTTGTTTGGTGTACCTGAACCTTTTTCAACACCTGCAGCTTTTTTCAAAAGAACAGCAGCTGGTGGTGTTTTTGTAACGAAATCGAATGATTTGTCTTCATAAACAGTGATAACAACTGGGATGATCATACCAGCTTGATCAGCTGTACGAGCGTTAAACTCTTTAGTGAATCCCATGATGTTGATACCTGCTTGACCAAGCGCTGGACCAACCGGTGGAGCTGGAGTAGCTTTACCAGCAGGGATTTGCAATTTTACAAGTTTTTCGACTTTTTTAGCCATTTCTTAAATCCTCCTTTGTGGTTTTGGCGGTAATTACAGATTTTTACCTCCCACAAGTATGCTTTGTGCATACCTTTCTATTATACACGATTTCTCTTTTTTTGCAAGAAAAAATTAAAATATAGTAAACTTTTTTTTCGTTTTATGATAGAATGAAGCTATGTTAATCAAAGTTGCTTCTGTATTATTTATTTTTTTAACGCTGATTCTGAGTGGCATCATTGTTCACCTCTTTAAACTCCAAAAAAGAGGATGGCGATCTACCGATATTGCCTTTCCTTTATTTGCCTTGGAATACTACCTGATCTCAGACAGTGCCTTTTACCACAGCCTCTTACCACTGCTAGCCTTGAGCCTTTCGCTTTTGGCCTTGGGGCTAACGATTTATTTCTTAAAAAAGAAAAAGAGTTTTTATTATCCGAAATTTATCAAATACTTCTGGCGCGCTGGTTTTCTGATCACCTTCTTGCTCTATCTGATCCTAACCGTTAGTTTATTTATCTAATACTGAAAAAGACAACTCTATCTTTGGAGTTGTTTTTTTTTATAAATAACCTAGATGATACCTCATAGACTGAAATCATTTTAATTTTAAATTCTCTAATATTTACTGAAACTTTCCGACGTGAGAAAAGTGCTAGAAACACGATTGTTTCTAACACTCGGGAGTTTTGAAACTTTAGGTTCAAAACTAAGTCATGGAACTTCGTGGAAGTTCGCTGACGTCCGTACTCACCTAAGGAAAGTTTCCAAATTATCTTTTTCTTCAATCTGAGACAACTCTATCTTTAGAGTTGTCTTTTTTTATTTCTTCCGATGAAAGAACCAGCCCACCAACTTCTTGAAAACTTGAATCAAGATGAGAGCAAGAACGGCCATGATGGCGCAGATCAGCAGTGTTTGAATCCTCAAGGGGCTCATGTTAAAGAATTTCCCTAGGATACTGCTTGAAACCAAGAAGGCTAGGATATTTCCTAGAAGAACCAGTCTCTTGTAGTGATTGAGAGGCTGGGATTCTTGATAGATGATGGTAAAGCCGACGAAGGCCATCAAGCAGATGGCTGCACTTGAGAGCTCTTCCGACCTCATGCCAAATGCTGAAGAGAGCAAAACCAAACTAAAGATCAGTATAAAATCCGTCAAGGCAGCAGGTAGCGCATTTTTAAAGACCGTTTCGATAAAGCGCCCTTTGATGCGCTCGCTATTGGGCTCAAGCGCTAGGAAGAATCCTGGAATCCCAATCGTAAAACCACTGATCAAAGACATCTGCGACGGCATGATGGGATAGGTAAAGGCTAAGAGCGTCACTGAGATAGCCAACAAAATGGAAAAGATATTCTTGATCAAAAAGAGACTGGCTGATCGTTGAATATTATTGACCACCCGCCGCCCTTCTGCCACGATGGACGGCATCTTCCCAAAGTCAGAATCCAGTAAGACCACTTGCGCCATCTTCTTGGTCGCATCGTTTCCAGATTCCATCGCAATACTACAATCCGCTGTTTTGAGGGCCAGAATATCGTTAACGCCATCTCCGGTCATAGCTACTTTATGCCCCTTTGCCTGCAAGCCTTCAACAAGGCTTTTCTTTTGCTCTGGTGTCACCCGACCAAAGACCGTATATTGGCTCGCCGCTTGGTGCAAATCTTCTTCCGTCAATAAGGTTCTGGCATCGATTAGATTTTCTGCTCCTTCAATGCCTGCTTTTTGTGAAATAGCTGAGACCGTTGCTGGGTTGTCCCCTGAAATGACCTTAATGGTCACTCCTTGTTCTTTAAAATAGGCGAAGGTTTCCTTGGCATTTTTTCTCAAAGGATTGGAGAGAATAATCCAGGCCACCAAGTCTATAGGAGCCTCTAAAGTCTCTCCCAGTTGTTCTCCCCGATATTTCCCAAAGGCCAAGACCCGATTGCCTGCCTGAGTAGCAGGAGCTATCTCCTCTTCAACCTCAGAGAAGCCCTCTCGTAAAACAAATTCTGGTGCGCCTAATACATAGATCCCAGATTCAAAGGCAATGGCTCCATACTTTTTCTTAGACGTAAAGGGCTGAATGTCTTTAGCCTTCCAAGGCTGGCTGACTGGTGTCTTATGAAATTTTCGGATGGCATCCATGGTATCGTTTTGATCCATACTAGCCTTGACATACTGAGCTAGAGCTTCCAAGTCTTGAGCATCTTTAACTGGACGAATCTCTGTCACTTCCATACCTGGCTCTGTAATGGTCCCTGTCTTATCGACACAAAGGACATCCACGCGCGATAAGGTCTCAATTCCCTTCATGCTATTGAGCAGGACCTTTTCCTTGGCCAATCTGACAGCACCCAGAGCCAGTGCCAAGGTCATCAAGAGATACAAGCCTTCCGGAATCATCCCGATCAAGGCACCGACTGTTGAAGTCACACTGAGCTTGAGGCTATCGCCTAGGCTGATATAGCTACGAAGAAAAAGGAGCGAACCTAGCGGAATGATGAGAAGGCCGATGATCCCCACAATACGATTGACCGCATGAACCATATCGGACTCCTCATGAGATTTGACCTGCTTGGCTTCCAGACTCAATTGGTTGATGTAGGAGTCGTTCCCAACTTTTTCTAGTCGCGCTAAACCTTGACCAGCGATCACAAAACTACCTGACATGAGCGCATCTTGCGCTCCTTTTTTGACCTCATCGGCTTCACCGGTCAATTGCGACTCATCGACTTTTAGCTCGCCCTCCAGCATGACCCCATCCGCATAGATCTGATCTCCAGCTTGAAAGCGAACCAGATCTCCCTCCACCAGCTGATCGATAGGTAGAGCGACTTCTTTGCCTTCGCGAAGAGCGATCGCCTCACTCATGTGTAGAAATTGCATCTGACGCAAGATCCGTCTAGAACGGACTTCCTGTACAATACCAACTAAGGAGTTGACCACGACAATCGGGACAAACAAGAGATTGTTCCAAGATTTCACTGCTACCAGCAAAATAGCCAAAATCAAAAATATCAGATTAAAGTAGGTAAAGACATTGTCTCGAATGATCTGTCCTAGGCTTTTTTCTGTCTTGATCGTGACCTTATTTTGCTTGCCCTCTTGGATCTTTTTCGCTACTTCTTCCTGACTGAGTCCTTCTAATCTAACCATTGCTTTCCTCACTCATGTATTTCCAAGGGCAATCCTTCTGGATCGAAGAAAAATGCCATCTTCTTGCCATCAAAATCATCATAGCGAAGGCCTGTATTCTCAATACCTAGCTGATCCAATCTAGCTAGATAGGTCTCTACATCGTCCACTTGAAAGGCCAGATGACGCAGTCCCGCATGCTCGGGCAAGGGGAGCTTAGGCCGTTCTGGGGCCGTCTGTTTGATAAAAAGTTCTAAAGTCAGCTGCCCCTGGCGGAGATTGATCAAGATATCTCCGCGTTCGGGACGGTCATACTCACTGACAATCGCAAAGCCCAACTGGTCCACATAAAAGTGCAACATGGCGTCGCGATCCCGTCCAATGATGGCAATATGATGAATCGTGTCTAACTTCATCTGGTCCTACTTTCTATTTTCTATAAAAAGAAAAGGGAGTGGGACGTATGCCCTTTTTCCCTATCCTTATGATTGTTGCAATACTTTTCGAGGCTTGGTCCCTTCAGCTGGTCCAATCACACCCGCTGCTTCCAACTCTTCCATGAGGCGAGTCGCCCGGTTAAAACCAACCGATAAGCGGCGCTGGATCATGGAAGCACTGGCTTTTTGGGTCTCGATGACGAGCGCTTTGGCCTCTTCAAAGAGAGGATCACCTTCGTCTGAGCCACCCATGCCTCCGTCAAAGTCTGACTCCGATACTTCTCCTGGATCAAAGGCATCATCATAATCAGCTTCTGCCTGCTCTTTGACAAAGTTGACAATCCGCTCCACATCATCATCAGAGATAAAGGATCCTTGTAGACGGATCGGGTGATTTTCATCAATCGGTTTAAAGAGCATATCCCCGCGACCGAGCAATTTCTCTGCTCCATTTTCATCTAAGATGGTCCGTGAGTCGGTCCCAGATGATACCGCAAAAGCGACACGGGAAGGCACATTGGCCTTGATCAAACCGGAGATAACGTCAACCGATGGTCGCTGAGTTGCCAAGATCATGTGGATCCCCGCTGCACGCGCCTTTTGTCCAAGGCGAATAATAGCATCTTCCACTTCTTTACTTGCGACCATCATCAAGTCTGCCAACTCATCAACAATGACCACAATCAATGGAAGGGGAACTTGCTTCATCTCAGACTGGGCATTGTACTCAGCCACCTTGGCATTAAAGCCAGCAATATTGCGAGCACCCACTTTCGAGAAGAGCTCGTAGCGATTTTCCATCTCATCAACGACCTTCTGCAGGGCTCGACTGGCCTTTCGTGGGTTGGTCACAACTGGGATCAAAAGGTGAGGAATATCATTGTAGACTGAAAGCTCCACCATCTTTGGATCGACCATCATAAACTTGACTTCGTCCGGACGGGCCTTCATCAAGATACTCGAAATAATCCCATTGACCGCTACTGACTTACCAGATCCGGTCGAACCCGCTACCAAGAGGTGGGGCATCCGAGCCAAATCAAAAGTCCGAGCTGAACCATCTACAGCCTTCCCAAGAGGAATTTCAAGGAGTTTAGCTGGATCTGTTTTGGACTGCTCCCACAATTCACGGAAGGAAACGGTCGCAATCTCTGAGTTGGGCACTTCAATCCCGACCAGAGACTTCCCTGGAATTGGTGCTTCAATCCGCACATCCTTGGCAGCTAGGGCCAAGGCCAAATCATCTGCTAGGTTGGAGATGCGGTTGACCCGCACACCAACAGCTGGCTTGACTTCATACTTGGTGACAGAAGGACCGATCTCTGCCCGCTCCACTGTCGCCTTGATATTGAAGCTTGCAAAGGTTTCTTCCAAAATGCGGATATTCTGACGAACGATGTTTTTCTCTTTGGATTGATTTTTGGGCTTGTCAGGTGCGAAGAGATCAATGGTTGGAAGCTTGTACTGGAGGAGTTCCTTAGGTGTGAAATCCACTTGAACTTCTTCTCCATCGTCCTCGAATTCTTCGGCTTCCGGAAGCTCTTCGTATGCTTCAGGCTCTTCAGGC
>JAQCUL010000011.1:0-14006 GCA_027685415.1 Streptococcaceae bacterium AF13-5-6.0 | reverse complement strand
AGCTGGATCTGTTTTGGACTGCTCCCACAATTCACGGAAGGAAACGGTCGCAATCTCTGAGTTGGGCACTTCAATCCCGACCAGAGACTTCCCTGGAATTGGTGCTTCAATCCGCACATCCTTGGCAGCTAGGGCCAAGGCCAAATCATCTGCTAGGTTGGAGATGCGGTTGACCCGCACACCAACAGCTGGCTTGACTTCATACTTGGTGACAGAAGGACCGATCTCTGCCCGCTCCACTGTCGCCTTGATATTGAAGCTTGCAAAGGTTTCTTCCAAAATGCGGATATTCTGACGAACGATGTTTTTCTCTTTGGATTGATTTTTGGGCTTGTCAGGTGCGAAGAGATCAATGGTTGGAAGCTTGTACTGGAGGAGTTCCTTAGGTGTGAAATCCACTTGAACTTCTTCTCCATCGTCCTCGAATTCTTCGGCTTCCGGAAGCTCTTCGTATGCTTCAGGCTCTTCAGGCCATTCTTCATCTGGCAGGTAGATCTCTGGTGTTGCTGGTGCGACAATTTCGGCTTCTGGGAAGGTCTCTGTGAACGGCTCTTCCGCCAGCACCTCTCCCGTTTCAGGGTCTACAGGATGCCCTTCCATTGAAAGGGGAGATGGAAGAACTGCACTTGCTTCTTCTTGCTCTCTTTCAGCTGCAGCAGCTTCCTCAGCAGCTCTCGCTTCTTTTTCAAGGAATTTCTGCTCGCGACGTTCTTTGCGTTTTTCCATAGAAGCGTGGAAGGCTTCCGATCCCTTTTCAAACAAATCATAGATGGAGTAAGGACTCATCAAGAGGATCCCCAATCCAATAAAGAGAAGGCCAATAAAATAAGAGCCAATATTTGAAAAGAGGAAGGAAATCGGAGCATAAAGAAGGACACCGATCATACCACCACCGGCAAAGCTCTCCACTCGCAGATGAATCAGGTCTGCCATGATTCTTGAAAAGGTGACCTTGATCCCATTATTGTCTAAATGAAGGGAGGATACAAAGAAGGCCTGAAACATCAAGAGAAGCCCAGCAAAGAAGCTTAGGAATCCTGAAATCACCCCTTCGTGTTTGTCCAGCCATTTAAAAGCATAGAGGTAGAAAAAGGTCGCTAAAATAGCCAAGTAAGCCAAACTCCCAACAAACAGTCGGATCAAGTTGTAGGCCAAGACCCCTACTGCCCCCAATTTCAAGGCTGCAAAGACTAAAACCAGACTAATCAGAATGGTCGCAATCATGCGATGAATCGCTTTTTTTCTTTCTAATTCTGCTTTGGACAGTCGTCTCGTCGACCGTGTTTTTTTTGATTGATTATTGTTTGCCATAACCTTTATTATATCACATTTCCAAGCCAGTTCTCTAGTAAAATCATTTCCTCAATTTTGCAGTATAAAGTAAAAAACAGCACCGAGTAGGCACTGTTACTTATAGATTTTTCTTGGGGTGACGGTCAATGATGGCTTAATAGTCTTTCAGCGCTTGCTTTCCTTTGTCCGTCAACTGATAACCCCGAATTGTGAACTGCTCCGCCAGTTCTTCCTCCGTAAAATGGTCAGCCAAAGCTTGGTTCAAATCGGCCGCTTTCATCTTGGACAAACCCGTGACTCCCTTCTTTTTGAGAATGGCTTTTTTCATGGTCGCATTGATATGGTCCAGTGAATCAAAAGCGGATTCAATAAAAGTATAGCCCTTCTCCACTAAAGCCTTCAAGTGTTCCGACGCATGAATCCCATAAGTATATTCGAAGTACTTAGGAAACCAAGTCTCAGTCGTAAAGGTTCCAAAATGGATCCGCCACAAGAGAATGATATCCCCAGCAAGCAAGCCATCTCGAAGGAGCTCCATATTTCGTTTGGAAACAGGTTTTGGATCTAACAACCAAGCTACTAAATCTGTCTCAGGCGAAATATAGGGTTTCACCTCGTGATCAGCGTAAAATTTTTCCATTACATCTAAAACAGTCGTCATAAGTCTCTCCAATCTATCATTGATTGTCTCATAACAAAATAAAAAGAACCTGTCGATCATGAAAGCTTCCTGATGACAGGTGCCTAATAAAAGATGGATCTTACTCAGATTTTTTATCATTCGGTGTGATAGTATCAAGAACTTGGTCGACTTTTTGTTCTCTTTCCAAGTCATGATCCGTTTGAATCATATCAATTTGATCTTGTAAATTTGTCTGCTGAACTTGTGGTTTGTATAGCGAGGCAAATCCTACTCCAATCACCAATAGACTCGCTCCAAGGACGCAAAGTCTTTTGACATGCCAAGCCATCGGCAAGGGAATTTTCGCTCGAATCCCTGATTTCTTGACCCAATCTGGATGGTCTCGCATCACGCGATTTGCTGCCATCAAAGGCATCAGGTAGCCAAAGAGCGCAATGACCGTTGTCAACCCAATCACCCGAAAACGATTCTGATTGGACGGAGAAACATGATTCACTTCCATCAAGACCATTCCCACAATCACTAAAATAATGACCAGCAATAGTCCCAAAGATCTCCATAGACCTTCCCTACGGTAGCATTTCAATTCATCAAACGACATCTCGTTAAAATGTTTATCCATTTTTCAACAACTCCTTATGTTTCTTTAAGTACTTCTTGCCATACCACTCTTCGACTGACTTACCTTCCCATTCTCGGTATTCTTCATGATATTTCCATTTGTAGTAGGCTTGCAGGAAGTATGGTAAACCTATAAAAGCACTGACAGCAACCACTACTATATTACAAAAGATCCACAGCAATAAAAAGCCAAATGCCTTGATGGAAGTTGAAACATCTAATGAAAAGATTCCCAAAATATGCTTGATAATGATCCCTATTCCTAAAATAGCCATCCCATAAAGAGAAATCATTTTTGCAATCTTATTAAGGAATGTATCTTCCGAAGCCTCTGCATACATAAGTTTTCTTAATCCTGCTAACGCAATTGTAAACAGCATGTATGTTGCTATCATCATGATTCCATAAATGGCAATGATTTCCGCAGTAGATAGATTGGCCAATAAAATGTCAAAAACAACTAGATCTATTTCCAATATGAACCAAACCATAAATGTAAAAACGTGAAACTGATAGCGATATGGTAACAGGTAAGCTCGTTTCAACCACTTTCCAATCACAACGAAGGAAAGCCAAATGAGAAGTAAGATTAAAAACGCATTTACTGTTAAGGACTCACGCCTGGCTATTGGAAGAGTTAACGTCTTACTTTCATGAAATTCCATTGATACAATCAGCACAAAGAAGTTAAAACCGATAGGAAAAATAAGGGATAAAATCAAACTTCGAATTCGAAACCAAAGGGAAGCATGCCCATTCTTAAAAAATTTTGCTGTCTTATCATGTTGCTCTTGCTGTAACTTTACAAACCCATCGTCTTCGAGATTGAGACTCTCTTCAAAACTGGCTTTAAAGATCGATTTTCTCAATTTTCTTGAATCCATTTATTGATTTTTTCACCTCAATCCACCTTCTAGCTCTCATCGTTTGGCACTTTTTAATGTTTTTCAACTCTGACCGTTCCTTTTTCGTATCCGGAATACATCGGGCTGTACCGACTCACGTAAGTACGAATATCATGTGAAGAGTCAGACTGCTCGAAAAGCGACAGAGAACCCCATTGTAAAATTCCATCATATTGCTTTCCATCAACGGTCAACTCGATATCTTCTCGATCAAAAGGATAGGTCTTCTCCTCGCCCTTCTCCTTCACTATCACATGATCTCCATCAATCTTGATCCAGGACTCTTTATTAAGCGAGGCAGTTTTTGTCTCCATATTATCGACCGACAAATAATAGATCCCATTAATTGGCCGATTGGATTCCACCAAGTTCATGATGATTGCTCCAACAAAAAGAATCGGAAAAATCAACAATAACCATTTCCATTTCTTTTTCCCCTTCTTTTTAGGAAGTTCCGTCTCAGGAAGAGGCAGATCAGCTGTTAGAGTCGCAAGTCTCTCAGACTCCAGCTTTGGATCTGGCATAAGAGCAGATAAAGAGTGATCTTCACTCGCTAACCATTGCTTGGCCATCTGGACAAAATACAGACGCTCATCTTCTTGCGCAATCTCTTCAAATAAAGAAACAGCCAGCTCTATATTTCCCTTTAAATAGGCATTTAATCCTTTAAAATAACGATTTTCCAAGCGTTGAAAAGCCTGTGAACCGGTCACATGATCAAAATAATCATTGGGTTGCTGATCCACAAGGATGTCATAGATGGCCAGTTGCTTTTGAAGGGCTTCTTCTTTTTCTGCTTCATTCTTGAAGGAAACATAGGTAAACTTCTTCTGAATATCTTCCTTGCTGATAGCTTTTCCTGAAAGTAGGGAAGATTTTACGAAAATTCCCAAGAGGGATGAACGATCAGTCCTAGCTATGTTTTGATTTTGTAAAAACTCTATTCGATCGATCGCTGATGAGAAATCTCCAATCATGTAGCAATATACCACACTAGCAAGACAAGCAACTTTTTTGCTTATACTAAATCTAGCACGACTTCCCGATTGTGCCCATTCATGCCAAAAATCGATCCCTGAGGAAGCATTTAAAATCTTAAAACATTCTTTTCCAAACCATCTATTCATCAAAACAAAAAGAAGGAATATAAGACCAAGCACTACTAGCAAGGTATTCGAATAAAAGTCTTGATGATCCGGATACAGACTAGATAAATAGAAATGGGCAACAACCAAACTAATCATCCCAATCCAAAGTAGTATCATATATTTTTTTCTTAATTTGCTATAACTCATAGGTCACTCCCTTTTTAGTGTTACCTCCCATCATACCGAATTTTCCATCTCTACGCAACTTCCTTCTTAATTAGTGATTTAATCCAAAAAGAAAACACCTGCGTGGGTGTTAGCATTGATAGACTGAACCGCAATATCATGGTTTAAGTTCTACTTTTCTACCACTATCTATTCTGAAGAAGTCATCAGACTATTTCCCACTATACCGATGATCACAATGAAGACCCCTAAAAATCCTAGTGGGGTTGGGATCTGATCTCCTAGAAAAAGACAGCCTCCAAATAGGGTGAAGAGGACCTCGCCGGCCTGGGTAGCTTCAACAACAGCTAACTGCTGATGGTTGTGTTTCACCAAGTTGGTTGCTTCAAAGAAGAGCATGGTCGCGATGACTCCTGAAAATACAGCTACGATCAAGGATTGGAGCATTTGCCCACATGATGGCAAGCCTGCATCTACTCCTGCAAAGACAGATAAGAGCAACCAAAAAGGAACACTCATTAAGGTCATCCCAAAGACCCGTTGGGTCGTTGACAATTGTTCTTCTTTACAATGAGCCAGCATCTTGCGATTTCCCAATGGATAGGAAAAAGCTGCGATCAAAATTAAGATACTTGCTCTCACCACACCTTCTCCGAGACCTCGTCCAAAATATGGAATTTGTATCAATACGATTCCTAACAAAATCAGCAAAGTCATTCCTAACTGTTTTCTTGGAATCTTTTGGCCAAAAAGTGGGGTCAGAAGGAGACCCGCTAAAATCGTAATCTGCCAGGTCGCAGCCACAAACCATGATTCTCCATAGATAGAAGCCATCGATAAAGGAGCATAAAAGAGACCAAAGCCGACCGTACTCCAGAGCAACCAAGTCCACGGGGCTCGTGCAATTGCTGACAAGACACCCTTCAACTCGCCTTTCTGCCAGACTAAAACAGCCATCATTGGCAAACTAAAAAGGTAGCGCAAACTAGCACTCCACATCCAGGAACCACCTGCCAGGTTCATGCTTCGATTAAAAATAAAGGTAAATGCAAAAAAGAGAGCACCTAGGATACCAAACCAAAGGGCTCTCGCAAAATGTGATGATTTCATTTTTTGATGATCGTTCTCCTGTAGTCATCCTATTATACAGGAATTCAGAATTACTTTCATCTTTTTCCTGCAAATTTTCAGAATAGGGTTTTCGCCTTAAATTTTATCCAGATTTGAAAGTATCGCAAAATTAAGGTACAATAGAGAAAGACAACTATGTTGGAAAGGAAGAATATGAAAAAATTAATCACACTACTATTATTTTCCGGCTTGGCTTTGACAGCTTGTTCGTCCAATAAGACTGACAATAACTCTTCAAGCTCAAGCAAAGAAAAGACAGAGCAGACAGCAACTTCTAGCTCTAGTGAAAAAGATCAAAAGAAAATCGAAGAAGAACAAAAGAAATTAGAACAACTGCGCAAAGATTTTAACGACGCCATGACCAATGAAAATGCCGTCTTCCCACAACTCTCAAATGAAGTGGCTGAAGACGAAGCAGAGGTTAAAATCACAACAACTGAAGGCGACATCACTGTGAAGCTCTTCCCTAAATATGCGCCACTTGCAGTTGAAAACTTCTTGACCCACGCAAAAGAAGGCTACTACAATGGCTTGCTTTTCCACCGTGTTATTAACAACTTTATGATCCAAACTGGGGATCCTAAAGGAGATGGTACGGGTGGCGAATCTATCTGGAAGGGCAAAGACAAATCCAAAGATTCAGGTACTGGTTTTGAGAATGAGTATTCTCCATACCTTTACAACCTTCGTGGAGCCCTTGCCATGGCCAATTCTGGTCCAAATACCAATGGTAGTCAATTCTATATCAACCAAAATAAGGATGATATTTCAAGTAAACTCCCAACTGACCGCTTCCCAGCTAAGATTATCGATGCTTATAAAAATGGTGGAAATCCAACCCTCGATGGTGGTAACTACACTGTCTTTGGCCAAGTGATCGATGGTATGGATGTGGTCGATAAAATTGCGTCTGCCGAAACCGATGATAAGGACAAACCAAAAACAGACATCAAGATTGAAAAAATTGAAATCTTAAAAGACTATGATTTCAAGAAATAATGAAAAGAGAACCAAAAGGTTCTCTTTTTGTCTTTACGTCAATTCATTAAAGTCCCAGATTTGGTCCATCCAGCCTTCATAGAAGTCTGGCTCGTGGCAAACCATGAGGATCGATCCCTTGTATTCTTTCAGAGCCCGTTTCAATTCATCTTTGGCATCCACATCCAAGTGGTTGGTTGGCTCGTCTAGTACCAAGACATTATTTTCACGATTCATCAAGAGACAGAAGCGTACCTTGGCTTGCTCCCCACCGGATAACACCTGAATTTGGCTCTCGATATGCTTGGTGGTCAAGCCACAGCGGGCAAGAGCTGCACGGACTTCTGCTTGGTTCAGAGCCGGAAAGGCATTCCAAACTGCTTCAAGCGGGGTCTGGCGATTGCCACCTTCGACCTCTTGCTCAAAATAGCCAAGCTCTAGGTAGTCTCCACGCTCTACTTCTCCAGCGATCGGTGGGATGATTCCTAGCAAGCTCTTCAAGAGAGTGGTTTTCCCGATCCCGTTGGCCCCGATGATGGCCACCTTTTGATTGCGTTCAAAGGTTAGATTCAAAGGCTTGGTCAACGGACGATCATACCCAATCTGGAGATCCTTGGCCTGGAAGATAAAGCGTCCAGGAGTCCGGGCATTTTTAAATTCAAAGGATGGCTTTGGTTTCTCACTTTGCAACTCAATGAGTTCCATTTTGTCCAGCTTCTTCTGACGAGACATGGCCATATTCCGTGTAGCCACACGCGCCTTATTGCGGGCTACGAAATCTTTCAAATCAGCAATCTCTTTTTGCTGGCGTTCATAAGCTGCTTCCAATTGCGATTTCTTCATTTCATAGACTTCAAGGAATTGGTAGTAGTCTCCTGAATAGCGGGTTAACTGCTGATTTTCCACATGGTAGACGATATTGATCACATCGTTCAAGAAAGGAATGTCGTGGGAAATGAGGACAAAGGCATTTTCATAATTCTGCAAATAGCGTTTGAGCCAATCGATGTGCTCTGCATCCAAGTAGTTGGTTGGCTCGTCTAGTAGCAAGATATCTGGTTTTTCTAGCAAGAGTTTGGCCAAGAGGACCTTGGTCCGTTGCCCACCTGACAAGGAGGTCACATCCGTGTCCATGCCAAAGTCCATGACCCCAAGAGCACGCGCCACTTCATCGATCTTGGCATCCAAGGTATAAAAATCACGACTTTCTAGACGCTCTTGGAGTTCTCCTACTTCTTCCATCAAAGCATCGACATCGGCTCCCTCTTCCGCCATGGCCATATAGAGGTCATTGATGCGAGCTTCAGCTGTGAACAACTCATCAAAAGCTGTCCGTAAAACATCGCGAACTGTTTGTCCTTCTTCTAATACCGAATGCTGGTCCAGATAACCTGCCGTCACATACTTAGACCACTCCACCTTTCCTTCGTCAGGTTGCATCTTACCAGTCACGATGCTCATGAAGGTCGATTTCCCCTCACCATTGGCCCCGACAAGACCAATATGCTCTCCCTTTAGCAAACGGAAAGACACATCCTCAAAAATCGCCCGGTCCCCAAAACCGTGGCTTAAATTTTTCACTTCTAAAATACTCATGCTTGACTCTCTTTCATTGATTTCACTCGTATGATTATATCATCTTCACTGCAAAATGAAAAGGGAGCCCAACTCCCTTTAGAATATATATAAATAAATTATAAGTAAGATAGGTTACGCGATTTTGTCAAGAAATCAAAATAAGTTCTAACTTATGAATTTCATAAAGAATATACCGAAACTTTCCGCCGTGAGAAAAGCGCTTGAACTATTAAATTTCAAGCGCTCGGGAGTTTTGAGACCTCAGGCTCAAAACTAAGTCATGGAACTTCGTAGAAGTTCGCTGACGTCCGTACTCACCTAAGGAAAGCTTCTGGCATACTTTTATTATAGATCTGAAGAAAATCCAACTCCCTTTTCTTTTACAAACCTAAGTCTGCGTACGGTTTTCGGTAGCCAACTTGAACTACTTTTCCGTCTTTGACAAGCAGAGGCCGTTTGATCAGCATACCATCTGAAGCAAGGAGATCCGCCGCTTCTTTCACTGTCAGTTGATCCACCTTATCTTTCAAACCGAGTTCACGGTATTTCATCCCGCTAGTATTGAAGAAAGACTTGATCGGTAGGCCAGACGCTGCTATCCAGTCTTGCAATTCTTGGCTAGTCGGTGTTTCTGTGACGATGTTTTGGCTTTGAAAGTCACATTGGAGACCGTCCAATTCTGATTTAGCCTTTCGACAAGTCGAACATTTTGGGTATTCAATAAAGGTATACATCGATTTTATTTCTCCTTCCAGGTAATTCCTTCATGGTGTAAGAGCCAGCGTTTGCGATCGAGTCCAGACGCGTAGCCCGTCAGTTGTCCATCTTTTCCCATCACGCGGTGGCAAGGGACTAAGATCGTCAAGGGATTGCGTCCAACAGCCTGTCCCACGGCTTGAGCTGAACCGCAAGAAAGATCCTGGGCCAGCTGGCCATAGGTCTTGGTCTCACCATATGGGATCTCTCGCAATAACTGCCACACCCGCTCTTGAAAGGCTGTCCCTTGCGGTGCTAGTGGAAAGCTGATAGCGATTGGCTCCCCAGCAAAATAGTGATCCAACCACTCCTTCACCTTCTCATGGTAGGGATGGACCTGCTCCAGCGCCCCATAGGGATCAGGCGCCTCCTCTTTCGGATCATAAAAATCAAGTTCTACAAGGCCTTCCTCACTGACAATGATCGAAAGAAGCCCCATAGGGCTTTCATAAAATTGTTTAAGATAGAGAGTCATTGTAGGCCGCTTCTGCTCTTTGATCCCAGCGGTCTTCTTCTGAGACCACTTGGAATAAACTGGTTTCTGCTTTTCGCTTGATCTTTTGATAAGCCAGGCGGACGCCATCAATAGGGACCTTTCCACAATAATGGTAGCCCAATTTTTCAAGTAAATGCTGCATCACCACATTATCCGGGTGCGTATCGCAACGGAAATCTGGCCCTTTTTCCCCTTCGATTAAACCTTGAAGGAAGGTCTGAGCCACCCCTTTGCCAGCAGCTTCTTTGGCTACAGCGACACGGTGAAAAGTGACATACTTATAATTATCATGCTCCCACTTGCCATCGTAAATCTCATTATAGGCCGCTTCATTTCCCTTGTGAACGGCTGCATAGGCGACAACTTCCTGATCTTCAACTGCCACATAGCCACGACTTTCTAGAATATCCTCAAAAATGATCTCTTCATCTGGATAGCCATCCTGCCACTGGTCGACCTGTCTTTGAGCCAGGCTTTCCTTAGCATCTTGGATGATTTCCATAATTCGCTTGATCTCATTGGGATAAGCCATTCTAATTTCCATCCTGCTTCCAACCTTTCCTAGTCTTGATGGTAACGAGCATAGAGCTCACTCTTTTGCAGGCCGTATTGTTTGGCGACCTGTTTAATTGCTTGATTTTTCTTCATGCCCTCTTGGACCAAGGTATCGATCTCTTGGATCAAGTCGACCTCTTCTAGGTCTAGCTCTTCTTCCTTGGATCCTTCGACAATCAAGAGGCACTCCCCTTTGAGAGGATTTTCTTCAAGAAATGCGACTAACTCAGAAATACTGCCACGAGTATATTCCTCGTAGATCTTGGTTAATTCACGAACCAGGACGACAGGACGATCCCCATAGACAGCCAACATATTCTCTAAGGTTGCCTTCACTCGATGAGGCGATTCATAAAAGATCTGAGTCTCCGGATAGGCCACTTTTTCTTGGAAAAAGGCCTTCTGTTGCCTCTCTTTGCGAGGCAGAAATCCATAAAAAATATGAGGTTGAGGGGCTAGGCCACTGGCAATCAAACCCGTAATCCCCGCACTAGGACCAGGCACAGCTACGACAGGAATCTCGCGTTCAATCGCAGCCTTGACCAAATCATGACCAGGGTCAGAAATACTAGGGAGTCCTGCATCTGAGACTTGCGCTAAGTCTTTTCCAGATTCTAAATGGGCGATCAGATCTGGAATTTTCTCCATGGCATTGTGCTCATGAAAGCTGGTCTGGGGCGTCGTAATCTCAAAATGCTTGAGTAAGAGGCCTGTATTTCTAGTATCCTCAGCTGCGATCAAGTCCACATCCTTTAGGGTCTGGACCATGCGGTAACTCATATCCTCCCGATTGCCGATCGGTGTTGGGACCAGGTAAAGCACCCCTGTTTTCTTTTCCCCTTTAAAACTTCGTTGGATCTGCATGTTTACTCCCTAAATAACAACTCGTCACAAAACATACACTCTTCATCGTTCTCACGGCGTTGACCGTAGGAATAAGTGCAGATATGAAAACCGTCGTTGTAAATACGTTGCAAATTTTCACGGCCATGGTGTTGTGACTTTGCGGATGAAGTCTTCTCAACTTCCCCCAAACGCTCTCTCAATTTATCATTTTCTAAGCGAAGAGCTGTATTTTCTTCGATGACTTGTTTCAAATTTTTCTTGATGGCTTCGACTTCAGCCAAGGTGACCAACAAATTCTGAGAAAAGCCGTCTAAAGCATCAAATAATTCTTTTTTATTCATTCTGACTCCTTAACTTTCTAAGCTCAAAACCATATATTCTAGAGCATTTTGAAAAGAAACATTGGCCTTCCACATGGTGCGAGCAAGACTCAATTTCTCAAGCAACTGCTGGGATCTGCTCAAGCGCAACTGCTCTTCTAAAGCCAACTCCATCAAACGAAAGGCCTGGTTTTGCTTTTCCTTATCATCTGCTAAGCTTACCAATCGAGTCACTTCCAAATAGGCGCGATTCAAATTGGATTGACAACGTTCGATGAACTGATCACAAACTTTTGCTAGTTCAAAAAACGTAGCATTCTTTTTTTGTTGCTCTGCTTCTTCGAGACTAAAACTAAAACGAGCTACTAAATTTGCCTGTGATTTGATCAAGCCTTCTTTTTCTAGCAGTTCGGTTAGGTAGGCTTGCTTTTTAGGAAAATGGACCTGCTGGGCCCGACTCTTGATGGTCGGTAAGATCAAGTTTTCATCGGAAGTCAACAAGAAGAGATAGATCTCACTCTGGGGTTCTTCCATAACTTTTAAGAGAGAATTGGCCGCATTGGTATGCATCTTATCCGAATCTTGGACGATAAAGACCTGCCGACTGCCTTCAAATCCTGATTGAGAAAAGTCTTGAACCAGCGAACGAATGCGATCCGTCTTAATGATCTGGTTGACTGGACGCACGATCTTTACGTCTGAGAATTCTTCTTCTGCAATCAAGCGGCAGGAACGGCATTTGCCACAAGGCCAGACTCCCTGCAAATCTTCGCAAAATTGACTTTGAGCTAGCAAGAGGGCCATCTCAAAACTGGCAAAAGAGCCTGTAAAGAGATAAGCATGACTGAGCTGTTTGTGTTCTAAGATCTGGGTGAAACGCTCCACCAATTCTGGCTGAAGCTGTTGGATCTCTTCTAGCTTCATTTCAATATCCCCAAGCGATTTTCTAAAACAGCCAAGACATCCGCAAAAACTGCTTCAAAGGATTGACTGGCATCGATTTTCACAATGCGCTCTGGTTCCTTTTCATACAAGGCCAAATAACCTTGTCTGACTTTTTGGTGAAGCTCCAAACCTTCCAAATCCAAACGATTGACTTCCCGCTCTTGGTTTTTGGCAATCCGGGCGAGCCCTTCTTCGACATCCAGATCAAAGTAAAGGGTGAGGTCTGGTTTAAGACCATCTGTCGCGAATTGATTGAGCCACTCAATGTCTTCTACACTCAGACCACGACCATACCCTTGATAAGCCACCGAGCTGTCAATAAAGCGGTCCATCAAGACAACCTTCCCAGCTGCAAGGGCTGGCAAGACACGTTCCACCAAATGCTGCCGGCGACTAGCAATATAGAGCAACAACTCGGTTTTGGCATCCATACTAGTATGGTCTGGATCTAAAATGACTTGGCGGATCTTTTCTGCAATGTCTACACCGCCTGGTTCACGGGTTGTAATAAAAGGAATTCCTTTTTCTTCAAGTAGAGGCAAAACGGCTTCTAGGACCGATGATTTCCCCGCTCCTTCTGGACCTTCAAATGAAATTAATGTACCGTTTACCATAGTATCCTCTTTCTGTTTTTCTTCTTTTTATTTTACCAAAAATAAGGGTAAAAATCTTGTATTTTAGGAGAGAAAATTTTTCAAAGTCATTTTCATTTTTTCACTTTTTTGTTACAATGTTCTTATAAAGTTTTAGGAGACAACCTATCATGTTTAAATTTAAAGATATTCTGGCTATCATCTTGGGGGCCGGCATTTTTTCGTTTGGGATCTATTTTTTGGTCATTCCCTTTCACTTCTATGAAGGAGGAGCAACAGGGATTACCTTGATCACCTATTACCTCTTAAAAGTCCCCGTATCCCTGATGAACTTGCTGATCAATATCCCTCTCTTCATTCTAGCTTGGAAACTGCTGGGCAAGAAATCTCTTTATCTGAGCTTACTGGGGACTTTCTCGGTTTCAGCATGGATGGCAATTTTTGAAGCCATGCCCCTCAGCCACCACTACCATCACTTTATCTTTACAGCCTTTAAAGGAGATATTCTGCTTGCCTGTATCGCTTCAGGGGTTGTGCTTGGTTTGGGGCTAGGGATCATCTTCAATGCTGGAGGAACCACTGGAGGAACAGATATCCTCGCTCGCATCTTTAACAAATACACTTCCCTCAGTATGGGAAAACTCATGTTGATTGTAGATGCCATTGTTCTGATAACTGTTGTCGTTGTCTTCCAAGATGTCCGTACCGCTATGTACACCCTCTTCTTTATCCTGATTGACACCCTTGTGATCGACTTGATTGGAGAAGGTGGTTTTGCTGGAAAAGGCTTCCTTATCGTTACATCCAAACCAGAAGAAATTGCCAAAAAGGTATCTGATGATCTGGGTCGCGGGATTACCTTTATCCGCGGGATGGGCTATTACAGCCGTAAGGACCTGGATATCGTCTACTGTGTCGTTTCACGGAATGAGATGAAACAAATGAAAGACATCATCAATCAGATCGATCCATTCGCCTTTATCACCATTTCAGAAGCCCATGAAATTCTCGGCGAAGGCTTTACTTTAGATAAAGAAAAACAACCCATTAACCGTTAATAGAAAAAATAAGG
>JAQCUL010000109.1:0-552 GCA_027685415.1 Streptococcaceae bacterium AF13-5-6.0 | reverse complement strand
GATCAGGGCAGCAAGCCAAAAAATCCAAGCCTCAATAGTGGTTAGAAAAAAGTAGAGAGCGATAGCATCGACCAATAAAAGTGGGATGAGAATCTGTTTTCTTATTTTCATAAGAATATTGTATCATAAATCCTAGAGGAAACAAATGAAATCAAGCCTTTCTAAGTATTTTGTAGGATCTGAAAAGATCCGATAGGGTTAGTTATTGAATTTTCTTTCAGGAGTGCATCTTGGTCCCATTTGTGGTAAAATAGTAAAGATATGAGTAAAGAATTTCATCATGTAACGGTTTTGCTTCATGAAACGATCGATATGCTGGATGTTAAGCCAGATGGGATCTATGTAGACGCCACATTGGGTGGGGCAGGCCACAGCGAATATTTGTTAACAAAATTAAATGAATCGGGCCATCTTTATGCCTTTGACCAAGATCAGCATGCAATTGAGAATGCTAAGATTCGTTTAGCTCCATTCATCGAGAAAGGCATGGTGACCTTCATTAAGGATAACTTTCGTCATTTGAAGGAACGTCTAAACGAATTGGGTGTGACT
>JAQCUL010000108.1:210-554 GCA_027685415.1 Streptococcaceae bacterium AF13-5-6.0 | reverse complement strand
GTGCCTGAAACTATTACGTTTCAGGCACTTTTCTCACGGCGGAAAAGTTTCAATAGAGGTTTATTTTTGCTTGCCTGTAAAGCGATTTCATGCGTTTTTCAACACTGCATGCAAAAGGTTTTCTAAAGAAAACAGAGGTGGACACTGAGAGGATCGGCCAAGCCTATGTGGCTACACGGAATATGGCCATGTCTCGTCAGCGAACTTCTTCGAAGTTCCATGACTAATTATTGAGCCTAAGGTCTCAATAATTCCGAGTGCCTGAAACTATTACGTTTCAGGCACTTTTCTCACGGCGGAAAAGTTTCAATAGAGGTTTATTTTTGCTTGCCTGTAAAGCGATT
>JAQCUL010000108.1:0-200 GCA_027685415.1 Streptococcaceae bacterium AF13-5-6.0 | reverse complement strand
TAGAGGTTTATTTTTGCTTGCCTGTAAAGCGATTTCATGCGTTTTTCAACACTGCATGCAAAAGGTTTTCTAAAGAAAACAGAGGTGGACACTGAGAGGATCGGCCAAGCCTATGTGGCTACACGGAATATGGCCATGTCTCGTCAGCGAACTTCTTCGAAGTTCCATGACTAATTATTGAGCCTAAGGTCTCAATAATT
>JAQCUL010000107.1:280-568 GCA_027685415.1 Streptococcaceae bacterium AF13-5-6.0 | reverse complement strand
GTAGATGTCTTGCAGGATTTAACAGAGACCTATGACTTTGTCTTTATGGACTCTGCTAAATCCTGCAAGCCCTACAACCAAAGAAAATCCTGGAAATTGGGACAGCAATTGGATTTTCAGCGCTCTTAATGGCTGAAAATGCTCCCGATGCACAAATTACCACTATTGATCGGAATGAAGAGATGATTGGCTTTGCCAAGGAAAATCTGGCTAAATACGATCAGAGAAAACAAATCACCTTGCTTGAAGGAGATGCAGTAGATGTCTTGCAGGATTTAACAGAGACCT
>JAQCUL010000107.1:0-214 GCA_027685415.1 Streptococcaceae bacterium AF13-5-6.0 | reverse complement strand
TCCTGCAAGCCCTACAACCAAAGAAAATCCTGGAAATTGGGACAGCAATTGGATTTTCAGCGCTCTTAATGGCTGAAAATGCTCCCGATGCACAAATTACCACTATTGATCGGAATGAAGAGATGATTGGCTTTGCCAAGGAAAATCTGGCTAAATACGATCAGAGAAAACAAATCACCTTGCTTGAAGGAGATGCAGTAGATGTCTTGCAGGA
>JAQCUL010000106.1:265-574 GCA_027685415.1 Streptococcaceae bacterium AF13-5-6.0 | reverse complement strand
CTTGGTACATTTCAAGGAAGGTCACAGAGTCCGGAATTGAGCTCTTGAGCTGTTGAATATGCTTGAGAGGGGCAAGGCCGCGCGAGATGGCTTCCTTGTCATAGCCTTCAGGGAAGTGATCCAATTGGAAGTCGAGCTCACGAAGAACTCCTTCTTGCAAGAGCAATTGCCCTTGGTACATTTCAAGGAAGGTCACAGAGTCCGGAATTGAGCTCTTGAGCTGTTGAATATGCTTGAGAGGGGCAAGGCCGCGCGAGATGGCTTCCTTGTCATAGCCTTCAGGGAAGTGATCCAATTGGAAGTCGAGCT
>JAQCUL010000106.1:0-255 GCA_027685415.1 Streptococcaceae bacterium AF13-5-6.0 | reverse complement strand
TCACGGAAGAACTCCATGATGACATGGTCCAAAATCAAGGTTTCATCGGTGATGAGGACCACATAGTGAGGGTGGAAGATCTTGGTATCATTGGCTTTTTCTTCCTCTTTTTGCGCCTTGCGGAGCTTGAGGATCTGATTGAGACTGTTCAAGACCTGATCGCGTGTCCGCTGATTGTAGACAAAGCTACGGACATTCATATCTTGCAGAGTCGCATGAGGCAACCAGCGCATCCAATCCCAGCTTTCTTTTTCC
>JAQCUL010000105.1:0-580 GCA_027685415.1 Streptococcaceae bacterium AF13-5-6.0 | reverse complement strand
GCGATCTGGGAAGAGCTGCATCTCACAGCTTCAGCGGGTGTCTCTTATAATAAGTTTTTGGCCAAGATGGCAAGTGACTACCAAAAACCCCGTGGCCTAACGGTGGTCTTGCCGGAGGATGCCGAGGATTTCCTGAGCCAGATGGACATTGCCAAATTTCACGGGGTAGGAAAGAAGACAGTGGAGCGCCTGCATGAGATGGGGGTCTATACTGGTGCGGATCTTTTAGCTATCCCGGAGATGACCTTGATCGATCGATTTGGGCGCTTTGGCTATGATCTCTTTCGTAAGGCGCGAGGGATTCACAATAGCCCTGTCAAGAGCCATCGGATCCGCAAGTCGATCGGAAAAGAGCGGACCTACCGCAAGCTCCTTTATGCTGAGGATGATATTTTAGAAGAAATTGCCAATCTGTCCAGTAAGGTGGCCCAATCGCTGGAAAAACACGGCAAGCAAGGCAAGACCTTGGTCTTAAAAGTGCGCTATGGAGACTTCACCACCCTGACCAAGCGAATGACACTGACGGAGCCAACACGAGAGGCTGAGCGGATCAATCGTTCCGCTCGCCATATTTTTCAAG
>JAQCUL010000104.1:252-582 GCA_027685415.1 Streptococcaceae bacterium AF13-5-6.0 | reverse complement strand
GACCCTTGTAGGTACCGGTGTAACCAAACATGTTACGGACTTCGTTGAAGCAGACAGCGTCTTCAAGGAAATTCTCAGCAATAAATTTCGCACGAAGAGGATCCCCAGGAAGAAGAATTTTATCAGCAATTTCACCCTGCTTAGCAGCAATATGGATAGACATAATTAAGATATAAAGGGCGACAGAGAACAAAGTAAAAATAGGAAACTGACGACGCATCGCAGATGCTAGACAGTTTATCTTTTTTACACAGTTCTCCGCCCGTATTCAGTTCAGCGAATACGGTAAACCCATCCTTTCTTTTTTTATTGAGTAATTAGGAGAGCTTT
>JAQCUL010000104.1:0-242 GCA_027685415.1 Streptococcaceae bacterium AF13-5-6.0 | reverse complement strand
TTTCTTTTTTTATTGAGTAATTAGGAGAGCTTTCCGCTCGTGTTCAAATCAGAACACATGCTCTACCTTTCTATAAGATACCAAGCCCGTAAAAAGCACAGTGAAAATAGGGGATGGACGCAGCAAGTACTGGACTTGCAAGTCCATCGATCTTTTTCACACAGCTTTTAGGGCGGGTTCAATTGTAAGTTAGTTTTGAAAGTTAAGGCGATTCCGGGTACAATTTCAAACCCGAACTACCC
>JAQCUL010000103.1:333-589 GCA_027685415.1 Streptococcaceae bacterium AF13-5-6.0 | reverse complement strand
TGGTAGAGTACTTGGTTTGGGACCAAGGTGTCGCAGGTTCGAATCCTGTCTTCCCGATATTATGGCGGTGTAGCTCAGCTGGCTAGAGCGTCCGGTTCATACCCGGGAGGTCGGGGGTTCGATCCCCTTCGCCGCTATATTGTTGATCTTGTTGGACCTTTAGCTCAGCTGGTTAGAGCTCTCGGCTCATAACCGAGTGGTCGTAGGTTCAAGTCCTACAAGGTCCATTATTATCTTGGAGGATTACCCAAGTCCG
>JAQCUL010000103.1:0-323 GCA_027685415.1 Streptococcaceae bacterium AF13-5-6.0 | reverse complement strand
TTGGAGGATTACCCAAGTCCGGCTGAAGGGAACGGTCTTGAAAACCGTCAGGCGTGTAAAAGCGTGCGTGGGTTCGAATCCCACATCCTCCTTAATATTAACGCGGGATGGAGCAGCTCGGTAGCTCGTCGGGCTCATAACCCGAAGGTCGTAGGTTCAAATCCTGCTCCCGCAATTTGGCTCGGTAGCTCAGTTGGTAGAGCAATGGATTGAAGCTCCATGTGTCGGCGGTTCGATTCCGTCTCGCGCCATTTCTTTTAATAATAAGCGGGTGTAGTTTAGTGGTAAAACTACAGCCTTCCAAGCTGTTGTCGCGAGTTCGA
>JAQCUL010000102.1:268-617 GCA_027685415.1 Streptococcaceae bacterium AF13-5-6.0 | reverse complement strand
GACCTTCCGCAATATAATGGGACACCCCACGAGGCTCGTCGTGATTCTCGATAATGGTCGAAAGAACCCCAATGCTATCCGCGCGCTCATGGGCTTGGAAAATACTTTCCTTGAGTTCATCTGCAGTTGGAAGAGCATGGTCGAACCAGCCTTTTCCTTCCTGACCCAGCATGGTTTGTTTGAAGTCAAAGATGGAAGAGAAGACACCATCTTTTCCAATAAAGAAGTGCAATTCTTCATCGGTTTCATTGAAAACTTCCCCTACAGTGAAGGCATTGTACTTGGCGAAAGTTCGCTCCTTTAACTCTCGCAGGAAAGGTTCAATCGGTTGGGCATTGACCAGCGATTC
>JAQCUL010000102.1:0-258 GCA_027685415.1 Streptococcaceae bacterium AF13-5-6.0 | reverse complement strand
GGAAAGGTTCAATCGGTTGGGCATTGACCAGCGATTCCGGCACTGGAACCAGGCCATTGTCACGATCGGACGGAAGCGAACGCCATTCTAAATCCTTTTTGATATTGATAATGGCGTCAATCCGGAAGCCAGCGATTCCCTTGTCCAACCACCAATTGATCATCTTGTAAATCTCTTCGCGTAAGACAGGATTTTGCCAATTAAGGTCTGGCTGATCCTTGTGAAAAGAATGGAGATAGTATTTGTTGGTGCCAGGAA
>JAQCUL010000101.1:319-643 GCA_027685415.1 Streptococcaceae bacterium AF13-5-6.0 | reverse complement strand
GGACAGACTCCAGCTCATAGTGGATGTCCAACTCATCTTGGCTGTCCACTTCTGGATCCCTGCTCTTGATCTCCGCCAGGATATTTTGATAGAGGCCTAGATAGGCTTCGAGCTGGCTGTCGCTAAGGCCCGTTTCCCGATAGATCTCTTCCTTATCATACTCCGAGTAGACACGGATTGAAGCCTGGTACTTGTCAAAGACCTGATAGGCTTTGGCGACCTTACGGAGCTGGGCCGTTGGAGCCTGCTCGAGGGCAACTCCCTCTTCTTCCAAGTCTGTGACTTGGCCTTTAAACTCTGCCCAGGCTTTTAAGAAGTTGCGCT
>JAQCUL010000101.1:0-309 GCA_027685415.1 Streptococcaceae bacterium AF13-5-6.0 | reverse complement strand
CTCTGCCCAGGCTTTTAAGAAGTTGCGCTTCTCTTCTTCCCAGCTTGGTGCTAGGACCTCATTTTCTCCTCCATTGGAGTAGAGCTTGAGGGCATTGTCGACGGCTTCCTTAAAGGCTTGAGGACGCTGGAAAGTGATGATATGGCCGAAGTGCTTCTTGTCATCAAAGATTCGATTGGTCCGGCTGAAGGCCTGGATCAAGTCCTGTGGGCGCATGGGCTTGCGATCGATAAAGAGTGTTGAAAGACAAGGTGCATCAAAACCGGTCAAGAGACGGTCAACCACGATGACCAAGTCCAACTGCTCATT
>JAQCUL010000100.1:388-670 GCA_027685415.1 Streptococcaceae bacterium AF13-5-6.0 | reverse complement strand
ATCCAATTGGAAGTCGAGCTCACGAAGAACTCCTTCTTGCAAGAGCAATTGCCCTTGGTTGCGGTCCTTGATAGAGATAACCGTTTGGATATTTTCAGAAAGAGATGAGAGCACATCTGCTACATAGATAATAGAGCAGCCTAGCTCTGTCGGATCCTCACGGAAGAACTCCATGATGACATGGTCCAAAATCAAGGTTTCATCGGTGATGAGGACCACATAGTGAGGGTGGAAGATCTTGGTATCATTGGCTTTTTCTTCCTCTTTTTGCGCCTTGCGGAG
>JAQCUL010000100.1:0-285 GCA_027685415.1 Streptococcaceae bacterium AF13-5-6.0 | reverse complement strand
TCATATCTTGCAGAGTCGCATGAGGCAACCAGCGCATCCAATCCCAGCTTTCTTTTTCCTCTTCTGGAATGATCGGAATAATGGTCAGATCATGGTAAGAGTGAAAGACAGCCAATTGGGCAACGAGGAGTTGCAACTGCTCTAGCACGATGGGACGAGGGCCGACGTACCCGACAGGTCCCCGATTGAGGCTGGCTACAATCGGAAGATTGTCGATTTTTTGATGAGCTTGGAAAAGAGCATAGCCTTCTTCTTCCAAGGCATCTTTCTTCCCACTGCGCTCTT
>JAQCUL010000010.1:1066-53167 GCA_027685415.1 Streptococcaceae bacterium AF13-5-6.0 | reverse complement strand
ACGAAGTTCCATGACTTAGTTTTGAACCTAAAGTTTCAAAACTCCCGAGTGCTAGAAACTGATTTGTTTCTAGCACTTTTCTCACAGCGGAAAGTTTCAATATTTTCTTGATTCATTTTAAAAATTGAAAATCATTGTTGTTCCTTTTTAGAAACGCTTTACTTATTTTATTTTAAAATAGTTAGTCCACATTCTAAGCATTTTCAGGTTTGAAAATGCTTTTTTAGTCTAAAAAAAGCATCTAGCAAAATTGCTAGATGCTTCAAAAAACACTATTTTTTTAAACGTTTAGAACCTTATCCAAGAATTCTTTCAAACGTGGGTGTTGTGGGTTGTCGAAGATTTGGTCTGGTTTGCCATCTTCGAGGAATTCACCGTCTGCGGTGAAGATGACGCGGTTGGCTACTTGGCGGGCGAATCCCATCTCGTGGGTAACGATGATCATGGTCATGCCTTGCTCTGCCAACTCTTTCATAACGTTCAATACATCTCCAACCATCTCAGGGTCAAGGGCAGAAGTAGGTTCGTCAAAGAGCATAATATCTGGATTCATGGCAAGTCCACGTGCGATAGCCACACGTTGTTTTTGACCACCGGAAAGGCTGTTCGGATTGGCATCGGCTTTATCTGCGAGTCCAACTTTTTCCAACAATTCCATCCCCACTTTTTGAGCTTCTTCACGGGTCATTAGTTTGTGCTCTACTGGTGCAAACATAATGTTTTCAAGGACGCTCATGTGAGGGAAGAGGTTGAAGTGTTGGAAAACCATCCCGACATTTTCACGGACCAAATCGACATTGGTTTTTGGATCGGTTAGATCATATCCATTAACTGTAATTTGACCTTTTGTAACTACTTCGAGGAGATTGAGACTACGAAGGAAGGTCGATTTACCAGAACCGGATGGTCCGATAATGCAGACCACATCCCCTTCATAGAATTTTGTTGAAATTCCTTTTAGGACCTCATTTTCACCGTAGTATTTATGGAGGTCATGGACATCAATTTTTAATTTAGCCATTAGTTAGCCCTCTTTTCTAATTTTTTTGCAAATCGTGTTAGCAAGGTGATAATCACGAGGTAGAAGACGGCAAGGATCGCATACATCTTGAAACTTTGGTAGTTTCGAGCGATGATGATCTTACCAGTTTGGAAGAGTTCTACCAATCCGATCGCAGATACGATAGTCGTATCTTTCAGGGCAATGACGAATTGGTTAACAAAGTTTGGAAGCATGAGTTTGGTTGCTTGTGGCAAGATGATCTTGCGCATGGTCTTACCATAAGAGATTCCAAGGCTTCGGCTGGCTTCCATCTGTCCAATCGGTACAGCTTGGATCCCCCCACGGACAATTTCTGCGATATAGGCAGCAGCATTGAGAGAGAGGGCAATAGTACCTGCGACAAAGTCGTTGATTGGGGATTGATGACCCGTGACCGATTCAATCAAGTTTGGAATTCCCCAGAAGATGAAGGCGGCGAGGATCATAAGTGGGATCCCACGAATAACATCGACAAAGATTTCAGCAGTCCAGCGGAGCCACTTATAAGGGCTAACACTAAACATCCCAAAGATAACACCGATCACCATAGCAATGGCGAAAGAGAGAAGTGCAAGGGCAAGAGTCACACCCAAACCACTTAACAATTGTTTGTAATTGTTTTGAAGCAAGCCCCAGATCGTTGTTTCATCTGCTGTTGTACTTGAAGTACTTGACTTGCTATCTGCTTTAAGGTATTTATCGAGAATTTTTTGGTATTGACCACTTTTCTTCAAGTTTGCAAGACCGTTATTGAACATTTCGATCAATTCAGGATTTTCACCCTTCTTAACGGCAAATGCTAGTTGACCACTTGGAGTTCCTTCGATAGGTGTTTTGAATTTACGTCCTTGTTTAATAGCGTATTTGATAACAGGTTCGTCATCCATGATCGCTGCGACAGAACCAGAATTCAAACTATCGTACATAGAAGCTCCGTCAGAGAACGTTTTGATCTTGTAACCATATTTCTTTTGGTTTTCTTCAAGGAAGTTTTGTGAGGAAGTACCGTTTTTAACACCGACTGTCTTTCCTTTTAGGTCATCATATGAATCAATCTTGCTGCTTTCTTGAACGGCTAGAATAGAATTGGCCGTGTAGTATGGTTCAGAAAAATCAAATGTTTCTTTCCGAGCATCTGTCACAGTCATCCCTGCGATCATTCCTTGCGCATGGCCGGATTGAACATCACTTACCGCAGCATCAAATCCAGGATTGTCAATCTCGATAGTAAATCCTTGGTCTTTGGCAATAGCCTTGATCAAGTCCATATCAATCCCTGTGTATTTATTTTTTCCATTTTGGAAGACAAATGGTGCAAAAGATGAGTCACTTGAAATGCTATATTTTGATCTTTTAGGAGTTGCTTTTTGACCGGCAGGAGTAGTGGTTTCTGGAACGGCACTGTTACTTGATGATTGGCTTTCACCAGTCCATTTCTTGATGATCTTATCAAGTGTTCCATCAGCTTTCATTTGAGCGAGAGCCTTGTTAAATTCAGTGATCAACTTTTCATGATTGCCACCTTTTTTAACACCAAAGGCAAAGCCACCGACTGCTTCCCCGTCCATATTAATAGCTAGGTCCTGACCCTTTTGGATGGCGTATTGAATAACAGGTTGGTCGTCCATGACCGCATCGACCGCACCAGCTGATAAACTGTTGTACATGAGATCACCAGTATCAAAAGTCTTGATCTTGTAGCCGTACTTGTCCTTGTTTTTATCGAGGAAGCGTTGGGCTGCAGTTCCGTTTTTAACACCGACTGTCTTCCCTTTTAATTGGCTGTACTTCGTGATTTTGTCAGCTTTCGTAGTCGCGATGACAACTTTTGTATCATAGTAAGTATCAGACATGGTGAAGACTTTTTCACGTTCTGTTGTTTTGGTCATTCCGGCCATGATGGCATCCGCTTGACCAGCTTGAACTGCATTGACTGCTGCATCAAATCCAGGGAAGGATTTGTCCAAATCCCAGCCGTTGATTTCAGCGACCTTGTCTAAGATCTCTACGTCGATTCCTTTATAGGTTTGATCTGAATCCTTAAATTCAAATGGTGCATACGCTGTATCGAAAACGACCTTGATCGTTTCAGCATGAGCATGACCAGCGAATGCAACGATTGGAAATAAGAAAAGCAAACATGCTAGTAATTTTTTCTTCATTTCTGTCTCCTTTAAATTCTTTTCTCTTAGGGGATTTGACCCATGAGCACATTGACCAAAGGATGGCCTAAAAAAAACAAATCATTCATACCAAAACGAGTATGAATGGTCTTATGTTTTTCTACAAGAGCTATTATATCAGAAAAGACGTTGCTTTGCAAGAAAAATCCGGTTTTCATGTTAGGTTTTCTAACACGAAACGATATTGCAGCTCTGGATTTTCTTTGTTACAATGGACCTATTAGATAAATGGAGGTTGATCATGAAGAAAGGAAAGATGATTCAGGATATAAAAACTAACACCTCATGGCCAGTTCTTATTTCTACACTATTTTATGTATTATTAGCATCTCTCTTTATAGAAGGAGGCCTTTGGATTGGTAGTGAACTTGTGGGGCCATTTTCCTTAGTTATAGGTTTTCTAGTGGAGTTCTTTTCGCCAGGAAATGGGACAGCAAGTATTCAAGAATTTTTCTACCATTATCTTCTCTATTATGAGCTTTTCAGTTTTGTAATCATACTATTTCTCTTTATTTTTTGGGTGAAGGTCATAGAGAAGAATGCTTTATCAAGCTTAGGCTTTGTAAAAAGAAATTGGCTCAAGTATCTAGTCTGGGGGATCATGATTTCACTTGTTCAAATGGGAGTGATCGCGCTTGTCTACCAAGTAAGTGGCATAGGGTCTTTTGTGTTAAATGAGCTGAGTATAGAGCCCTTGCTTTTTATCCTAGGATTATTTCCATTTTGGCTTCTGCAAGGGGGGACGGAAGAAGTAGCCACACGAGGCTGGCTCCTGACTCGGATTGCTGCAAGAACTAATCTGCCTTTAGCGATCGTGATTTCTAGTAGTCTCTTTGGCATTCTGCATATGGGAAATGCAGGAGTGACCTTCTTATCCGTTCTGAATATCATCCTCGATGGAGTGCTGGCTGGTCTGCTTTTTATCTATACGGATAGTATCTGGCTAGTGGTCGCCCAACACGGCACTTGGAACTATGTACAAGGAAATCTCCTTGGTTTTCAAGTCAGTGGCACAGGCGCAGATGCGTCTATCTTTAGTTTTACCATGGGAGATGGACCTGTCTGGTTGACCGGAGGAGCATTTGGAGCAGAAGGATCAATCATCACCACTCTGGTTCTTCTTGTATCCCTAGTGATTGTCTATCGCTTAGGAGAGAGGAAAGAAAGAGTTGATAATGAACAAGTGTGAAATTGCTGATAGGAAATAATGATAAATACGAAGACAGGCAAAAGTGCCGGTCTTTTTTATAAATTATAAATGAAGGAAAGCCGAACACATAATGATGAGTTCGGCTTTTTCTATATAATAATTGGAATGATTAGTTTCACTTGTGCACCATTATTACTATTTTCTAAGTGCATAGTTCCATTATGAAGTTTCATGACGCGCTTGACGAAAGATAAACCAAGTCCAAAGTGACTTTCTTGAGAGGGTGTTCTTGCTTGGTCCTCTTTATAGAAAAGATTTCCAGCATGTTGTAAAACATTTTTTGAAAAAGTAGATTGATTATTCCATATGGTTAGAACTAATCGATTATTTTCTTGTGACATTGTTAGCTGGATCTTTGCATCATTTTCTTTTTGATGCTGTATTGCATTATTAATAATATTGGTGATTGCTCGAAAAAATAGATTGGAATGAATGGCAATTTGTGTCGATGGAGTTACTGTATTTGAAAAAACAAAATGTGTATTTCTGGGGAGTAAAGGAGTGATATGTTCCTTCAATTGGTGAGCTACTTGTTTAATTGATATGTTTTCAAGTTGAATATCCTGGTCGTAAAAGGTTTTGGAGTATTGGATAAAGTGGTTAAAATAATCGTTTAACTGAATACTTGCTTGCTCAAGGTCTTTAAGACATTCCATTGTTTGAGGTGTTTGCTCGGTGGATTGTAAGAATTCAGCATTTCCTCTGATAACAGTTAGAGGGCTACGAAGATCATGTGCAGCACTAGATACTTGAAACATGAGTTCTTTTTTTTGATCTTTTTCATTTTGAATTCTATTTTTTATATCAGATTGCATTTTTTCGATCAGATCATTTGTTTCAATGAATTCTTTAATCTGCAAATGGTGATGTTCATTTTTAGTGAAATATAGACCACTATGATAAACCATGTTCATTTCTTTTTGAATCTTGGTTAATAATTGTCTAATATTCATTACAATGATAAAAATTAAAATGATGCAAAGATAAATCCAAGAACTAACGCTAAAAAATAAAGCAAAGCGATTGGCATTTTTCTCATTAATTCCAGATACAGAAGATAGAAGAGCTGGAACTATGTAAAAAAGTATCAGACATAGAAGAAATTGCCACATGATTTTAAGATAGGTACGCTTAATGAGCTGTTTGATTGTCAATTCTCTTTCCATTTGTATCCTCCTCCCCATACTGTTTTGATGGGATCAATTTGATGAATCTTAAATTTTTGTCTGATTTGATAGATGTATTCAGTAATGGATCGTAGTTGTGCATCAGAGTCTACAGGATAGAGGTAATTGTAAAGTTCTTCTATGCTAAATATTCGGTTCTTATTTTTTGCTAAAAGATAAAGTAAATCAAACTCTCTCTTGGTCAATGAAATTCTCTTTGATTGATAATAAACTTCTTGACTATCTCGATAAAAAGTTATATTTGACTCCATCTCTTCTTTAGAGGCGTTGTGAGATCTTTCTTCCCTACGAAGATGCATTTGAATTCTTGCAATCAATTCCTTTATGCTGAATGGTTTTGTGATGTAATCATCGGCTCCGGCTTGTATTCCTTTTAGTAAATCTTCTTCAAAATCTTTAGCGGTTAGAAATAGAATTGGAGTAGTAATTTGTGAACGAATGGAACGACAGATTTCTAAACCAGAAATAGGCATCATGACGTCAAGTAAAATTAGATCGAATCCAGTAAAGTCACAGATATTGATCTCCTCTATATTTTTACGAGTTTCCACGTGAAAGTTGTTCGCTTTTAATGTATTCGCTATTAATCGTAAGATTTTTTCATCATCGTCAATGGCTAAAATTTTATACTTCATAGTCCCTCCAATTATATGAGCATATTATAGCAAATATGGAATGTAATTTGTTAGAAATGAAGAAAATAATTATTCTGATAATTTCCTGATTTTCTCCTGTTATACTTGCTTCAAGTGAAGGTGGAATTTCACTAAAAGTCAGAAGGGAAAAAGAATGAATGATAACAATTCAAAAGCTACATAAGGAATATAATAATAAAATTGTCCTTCAAAACGTGTCTTTCAAAGCCAAGAAAGGTGAGATTACTGGATTGATTGGACCGAATGGATCTGGAAAATCAACTTTAATTAGAATTTTACTTGGTTTAGAAAATAGTCAAATGGGAATGGCGTTGATCGACGGGAAAAAATACTCTCAATTGGGAGATAATCCTTTTTGTATTGTTGGATCATTCCTCGATAGTTGCCAACCTTACCCAACAAGAACAGGATTCCAGCATCTTCGGTGGATTGGCTTGGCTTGTGGTGTTGACAAAAATAGGTGCAACGAATGTTTAGAGTTGGTGGGGTTAAGTGAAGCTAAAAATAAAAAAGTAAAAGACTATTCATTAGGAATGAAGCAACGTCTTGGTTTAGCAACAGCCTTATTAGCAAATCCTGACATCTTAATTTTAGATGAACCAATCAATGGACTAGATCCAGAAGGAATACGCTGGGTACGCAATTTTTTGCAGTCTTTTGTCAATGAAGGTAAGACTGTATTAATGACAAGTCATTATATGAGTGAGTTAGAATTAACTGTAGATCATTTGGTTGGGATTTCTAATGGGAAGATTGTTATTGATGCTCCTACCAAAGACATTTTGAAACAGTTTGGATCTTTTGAGGATGCATATTTTATGGCACTCGAAGGGAAAGAAGGTGAATAAGATGTTGAAACGTTCCTTTTTTAGTGACCTCTATAAATATTGTAGTTTACCTACTTTTAAATTCACTTTTTTTCTTATTTTGGGAGTCAGCATTTTTTTTCAATTCAAAATATCCAGGTGATAAATGCTTTAGTAGAAGGAAATGGACAGGCGGTTAACCTTGATCCATCTATGCTATCATCGAATCCAGTCTATACAGTCAGAGATGCTCTCTTATCCTCACCCTACCAAGCAAGTGTTATTTTCTTACCAATCTTAGTTTCACTTGTTTATTCAACCCATTACCAATTTGGTGATGATAATTTTACTCAGTTATTGATCCCAAACTGGAAAGTTCGTCTTACTGGGTTTATTGCAAGTTCGATTGTCTTATCGTTACTTGCTACTTTGATATTTTCTATAGTAAATGCTATTATCTTACTCATTTTTCTAGATTCAACTTTAAAGAATTATTTAGAATTTACATTGTTCTTAGATGTTACGGTAAGAGTTATGATATTTGCAATCGTTCTTACTTTATTAGCTTTACTTTTCGTAATAGTAACGAAAAAATCAATGACTTCATTAATTGCAGATGTTTTATTATTGGTAATCACTTTATCAGGTATTTTAAGAGGAATTTCCTCTAAAATTGAAAATCTATTGCCTTTGATTGGAGCAAAGTCATTTGCTTTTGGCCGAATTGAAGGGACTCAAACGAGCCAATTATATGGATTTACACTTTTAGTAGTAGAAGGAATCTTGTTCTTGGTATTCATAATGCTTGTAGAAATGATTCGAATAAGGAGGAAGAATGGCAAGAATATTTTTTAGTCTTATCGTCAAAAAATATAGTTTAAAACCCGTAAAGTACCAGATAGCTATACAGTCACTTTTGATAGGTTTTGTGTGTCTCTTAGGTGTTTTACCAGTTTCAATCAATGATACTGTTGTACAATTATCGATAAAGCAAGCTCTTGTTTTTGCATCAATGCTCTCTGTTAGTATTGGGTGTGTTAATGCATTTGTTGAGTTACAATCACACGAAACAAAACTAGTTTATTTGGTAAGTGGAAAAAGGATCTTAAGTTCAATTCGGGTCCTGTTCGTAGAATTATGTGATGTAATACTACAATCAACCTTGTATTTCATTGTATTGCTTGTATGGTTTCATTTTTTTAGTAGCGAAAATGGTGTCAGTTTAGAAATTTTCAGTTTCTATTTGATTGGCTCCATCCAATATTTTTTGATTTCTTACTTCTTAAGTTATTTTTTCAAAAGTCCAATGGGGAGTTTAGCTATTTTGCTGCTATTTCCTATTTTGGTACAACCATTCATAGAAAGAGTAGTGGAACCATTGACTAGTTATCTATTTTATAATATTGTTGCTGAAACAATATTAGGGAGAGTTTCCAATTTGCAACTCTGTACTTACGTTATTGGACTTGTATGCTCACTTGGAGCAACTCTCTACCTCTTAGTAAGGAACCAAGAAGTTAAGTAGTAAATTGATTTCGTAAAAATAATACTGATGAGCAAACCTTGCTAATTTTGTATATCATGGACACTGATGTTTATTACGTATTGCATGGTTTTAGAATAAAAGACAAGACTTTCGAAGTAAATGCGAGAGTCTTGTTTAGTTTTCACGCTAATGCGTGTCCAATTAATTATTTTGTAATATGTTGTTTTCCCTTTCATTCCTCATCTCAGAGAATTCTAGTGATTTATGGTAAAATAAGGTCTATATATGTGAGGTCAAAGAGATGATTAATCGAGTAACAGATAACAAATTTAAACTAGTATCGAAATACCAACCGTCTGGGGATCAACCGCAGGCCATTGAACAGTTGGTAGATAACATCGAGGGTGGAGAAAAGGCCCAAATCCTGATGGGGGCGACTGGTACGGGGAAGACCTATACCATGAGCCAGGTCATTGCCCAAGTCAATAAACCGACCTTGGTCATCGCCCACAATAAAACCCTAGCAGGGCAACTCTATGGGGAGTTCAAGGAATTTTTCCCAGAAAATGCGGTCGAGTACTTCGTCTCTTACTACGATTACTACCAGCCAGAAGCTTATGTGCCCTCTAGCGATACCTATATCGAAAAAGATAGTTCGGTCAATGATGAGATTGACAAGCTTCGTCACTCAGCAACATCAGCATTGTTAGAGCGTAACGATGTGATCGTTGTCGCTTCTGTCTCTTGTATCTATGGTTTGGGTTCTCCCAAAGAATACTCGGACAGCGTGGTCAGCCTGCGCCCAGGTCTGGAGATTTCTCGTGATAAACTGCTTAATGACCTAGTGGATATCCAGTTTGAGCGCAATGACATCGACTTTCAACGGGGGAAATTCCGTGTTCGTGGGGATGTGGTCGAGATTTTCCCAGCTTCGCGTGATGAACATGCCTTCCGGGTGGAGTTTTTCGGGGACGAAATTGACCGCATCCGTGAGGTTGAAGCTTTGACGGGTCAAGTCCTTGGTGAAGTGGACCACTTGGCTATTTTCCCAGCCACTCACTTCGTGACCAATGATGACCATATGGAAGTAGCCATTGCCAAGATTCAGGCTGAACTAGAAGAGCAGTTGAAGGTCTTTGAAAAAGAAGGGAAGTTGCTAGAAGCTCAACGTCTAAAACAACGGACCGAGTATGATATTGAAATGCTGCGGGAGATGGGCTACACCAATGGGGTCGAAAACTACTCCCGTCACATGGATGGCCGGAGTGAAGGAGAGCCTCCCTACACCCTTCTTGACTTCTTCCCAGAAGATTTTCTCATTATGATCGATGAAAGTCACATGACCATGGGACAGATCAAGGGCATGTACAATGGCGACCGTTCTCGTAAGGAAATGCTGGTCAACTATGGTTTCCGTTTACCGTCTGCCTTGGATAACCGTCCACTGCGTCGGGAGGAGTTTGAAAGCCATGTCCATCAGATTGTCTATGTGTCTGCGACACCGGGTGATTATGAGATGGAACAAACCGATACTATCATCGAGCAGATCATTCGTCCGACAGGTCTTCTCGATCCCGAGGTGGAAGTGCGTCCGACCATGGGGCAAATGGATGATCTCTTGGGTGAGATCAATGCGCGTGTAGAACGGGGAGAGCGGACCTTTGTCACCACCCTGACCAAGAAGATGGCAGAAGACTTGACCGACTACTTTAAAGAAATGGGTGTCAAGGTCAAATACATGCACTCGGACATTAAGACCTTGGAGCGGACAGAAATCATCCGTGATTTGCGTCTGGGTGTTTTTGATGTCTTGGTCGGAATCAACCTGCTTCGGGAAGGGATAGACGTACCAGAAGTTAGTCTGGTGGCCATTCTCGATGCGGATAAGGAAGGTTTCCTCCGCAATGAACGCGGACTGATCCAGACCATCGGGCGTGCAGCCCGTAATAGTGAGGGTCACGTGATTATGTATGCGGACACCATGACCCAGTCTATGCAACGTGCGATCGATGAAACGGCCCGCCGTCGTCAGATTCAAATGGCCTATAATGAAGAGCATGGAATAGTCCCACAAACCATTAAGAAGGAAATCCGTGATCTCATCTCTGTTACCAAGGCTGTGGCTAAGGAAGAGGACAAGGAAGTGGATATCACCAGCCTCAACCGCCAAGAGCGCAAGGAACTGGTCAAGAAACTGCAAGGCCAAATGCAAGAAGCCGTCGAATTGCTTGATTTTGAGTTGGCAGCACAGATCCGCGATATGATGTTGGAAGTGAAGGCCTTGGATTAGAAAGGAGGGAAGAATGAAGATTATCATTAAAACAATGGAAACACCTGAAGAGATAGAAGGAAAATCTCTCGTTCATTGGCAAACGTGGAGAGAGGCTTATGACGATCTTTTACCCGCGGATTTTCAGGAGACGATGACATTAGAAAAATGTCGATTCTTTAGTCAAAAATATCCAGAAAATACCTTGATTGCGATGGATGGAAAGAAGGTCGTTGGATTTATCAGCTATGGAAATTACCGTGATGAGAACATTCAAGCTGGTGAAATCATTGCCTTATATGTTTTAAAAGATTACTATGGAAAAGGTGTGAGTAAACAGTTAATGCATGCTGCATTTGTTGCTCTTGATCAATTCTCTGAAATTTATTTATGGGTATTGAAAGATAATAAGCGAGCCATTGCTTTCTATCAAAAAATGGGTTTTACTTTTGATGACCAAGAACAAATACTTAAACTTGGAAAACCTGTTAAGGAATTGCGGATGATGTGTTCTTCAAATAAAAATTCCTAAAGGACCTATCTATCAACCTTTGAACCATTATCAATTAATCAAGTAAAAAAATAAAAGAGATAGAATGAACCAAAGAAATGAAGGAGAAGACGAATGAAGATTTTAGTCATCAATGGGCATCCGGATCAGGAAAGTTACTGCCAGGCTATTTTTCAAACCATTGTCGAAACTATTGACTCAAATCGCCACGAGCTTAAAGTGATCAATCTCAATGAAGAGGATTTTGATCCAGTTCTTCGCTACGGCTATCGAAAGCGGATGGAGGAAGATTCCTTTATCCTTCGTTCTCAAGAATGGATCCAGTGGGCGGATCACCTGATCTTTGTCTATCCCATCTGGTGGAGTAGTCTGCCGAGCCTCATGAAGGGCTGGATCGATCGGGTCTTTACACCGGGGATTGCCTACTCGTCCAATGATCAGGGAAGCTTTATCTGGAATTACCTCAGAGGCAAGCAATTCAAGAAGTTACTCAAAGGGAAAACAGCCAGTATTTATGCAACCTCAATGGCTCCTACTTGGTGGTACAAGATCTTTTCAGGCCCTCTCAACATTCCAGATAGTTATGGCATCTCTGTTTTGAAGAATGCTGTCTTGAACCATTGTGGGATTAAAACCAAGCGTGTTTGCATTTTGGGTGAAGTCGGCCGGGATGTGAACACCGCTAGCATGCGAGAGAAGCATCTTCAAAAGGTAGCAGAAGAAGTGAAAAAACTCTGATCCTGTCCTCGTCTTTGTTGGACATGTCCAGGCAAGCGGTTGTATTCTTAACGGATGTTGGATAAAATAGGAATAAAATCTATTGGAAATAGGGGAAATAAATATGTTTCTATTTATGTATATGATCTATGTCATCTATTCCATTTCACAACTGAAAAAAGAAGATAAAAGGGTCTCTCTTTTTACGAAGATTGTCGTCTTTGGTTTATTGGTTTTATCATTGATTAAGATGTATTTCAGTTTTTTGGCATTTTTATTTTCCCCGCTGCCATTTTTTGGATTTTTAGCCTCTTTTGTTTTTGGCGGCATGATTCTATCTCTGAAAATTGTTATTGCCCTTTTTTTGCTTTTATTATCACTCAGCCTATTCTTAGATAGTAAAAATAGTGATCCGGATACATCTTTAATTGATCATTGGCTACGGTTAGCAGTCCATATTCTGTTGATCATTATTTAAGGGAAGAACTCCACTTTCAACCTTGAAAGCGGAGTTTTTTTGTCCTTAGAAATTAGTAACCCACCAGAAATGGAAGTGAAAATTCTCAAATGAGGGTATCCACTCAATGCACATTGACGAACCTCTGAATTAACTTTATAATATAGTTAGTTACAGCATTTCTAAATAAGGAGGCTTCTTTATGCTTAAGCGGTTAAATGGTTTTAAAAAGTTTTATTTATTCTCTCTAGTTTTTTTAGTCATTGAATTACTATTGGTTGTTTTTGGTCTATCCTTTATTCCGATTCTCTGCAGTTTGTGGTTTGACTCTCTGTTTTTCGTATTATTTTGCCATATTTGGACCAACTTTTATAAAAAGAGTGGAGCTGAATCAGTTCATGCTTTCTCATTCATTTTTAGTTTCATTTTTACTTTATTTTTTTGGGTTTTTCTACACCTGTCCTTTTCCGATACTGAAAATACTATGATCCCTCCAATCTATCATAGTGCGGAAATCCAAGGGAATTATGTTGAAATTCCCCATGGGGTGATCCCTATAAGAAGTCGTGATTACTATGAACTAGTCAATCCTTTTATTATGAAAATAAAAGCGAAATATAGTGATGAAGGGTACTAATCAGAAAGCTGTTTTTTCTTATTCATTATTTCAACTATCTCATTTGCATGTACAGTTACGGTTAAGATTGTCATTAGGAACCAAGAGAATGTAGAAAGTATTTTTAAAATTTTGATGTTTTTCCCGTAAGAGATAGAAGTATAATGAAAAAAACAAAGCAATAGTATAAATGAGCTTCAATCATGTAAAAGCGACTAAATGTGTTTTTTTGTATTATATCTCCTATTTTTTGTGATTTGGATTGGACAGATACATTTGCAAAGTTTAGGTTTATCTTTTACTCATTTTTTGTTGAACAAATGGTTTTCTTTTCTATTTATCGCTATATTTTTTCATCCATGGTTTTTTTATAAAAAAGGTCATTTAAAGAAACTCATACCTTTCTCCATTTCCTAACTGTTATTGTTGGATTTGGTATTTTTATGGTTAGTTTCGCGATATTTCAGGTAGCCTCAACTGTTGAATTTTCAATCATGAACTATCGTTTGGAAGGTGATGTAATTTTTTTATACGAACAGCCTTTATTGCAATTCCCAGCTTACCATGAATTAATCAATCTCTTTGGCATGAAGAAAGAAATAGAGAAGAAAGTATATATTGATTAATTGTTAACATTATAGAAAGGAAATTTATGTCACGCGCAACATCTACTGTACTTACTAATCTTTGTTTGGTGGAAGATCCTAAGAATGGAAAAGTAGTCTTCCAATACCGCTCGCCAGAGCGTTACAAGAAATGGTCTGGCTATGCCTTTCCTGGAGGCCATATTGAAGAAGGAGAAAGCCTTGTAGAATCCGTCATTCGTGAAGTTTACGAAGAGACAGGCCTTACGATTGCAGATCCAAAACTCGTCGCAGTCAAAGACTGGTCACTAGATGATGGAGGCCGCTATATTGTCTTTTGCTACAAAGCGACAAAATTCACAGGCCAGCTCAGATCATCTGAGGAAGGAGAAGTTTCTTGGGTTAAGAAAGACCAATTAGAAAAGTTGGATTTATCCTATGACATGCTTCCTCTGCTGGAAGTGATGGAAGACCCGGACTTGTCTGAGTTCTATTATCGCAAACGGACAGACGATGATTGGGAAAAATTAAGATTTTAAGCAAAGGGCTAGAGGGATCTAGCTTTTTTTGCTTGTAAGGTAAAAGAAGTAAGAATATTTCATTCGTGCTTGAATCTGCTCAGAAAAAGTACTATAGTATAAGCATAAAATACAATTGTAATCTTTCATACTGTGAATAGAAAGAAGGCAAGATATGAAATTACAATTTAGAATCCTTATAGGAATTTGCTTCTTGATCGGTGCCTTAGTCTTTGCCTTTCAAAAGGAATGGTTATACGCTTTGCTGTTGCTTTTAGTTGGGGCTTCTTACCTTTATAAAGGAGTGCGTCGATGAAGAGTGAGTGTTTAAACATCAAGGGGTTAAACGTTTGGTATAAAAAAGACAAGCCCATTATAAAAGACACGAATATGCTTGTACCCAATCATTCTGTAGTAGGGTTGATTGGTCGAAATGGAGCTGGGAAGACAACCTTGCTAAAAGCTTTAAGTAGTGTTTTTGATCATCGGCAGTATGCAGTTGAGACTGTTACCATTGAAGACAAGGTGACATCTTTTCATACGAATTTCTATAAGAGCCGTACCTATACAGTTTTTACTGAAAACAATAGTTTTTTAAACTGGGATTTTGTTCATTATTTTAATTTTGTCTGTCGTTTGTATCATCGAAAGAGAGATGAAACGTTATTGCAGGACCTGATCTCAGGTTTTCATTTTGAAGAATTTCTCAACACCGATATCGGTAGTTTGTCAACGGGAAATAAGAAGAAAGTCTTCCTGATCACAGCTTTCTATCTCAAACCTCCCCTCCTTATTTTGGACGAACCATTTGATGGCCTAGATTTTGATGCGACAGAATTTCTATATGGTTTGCTATTGCAGTATAAAGAAGAAGGCTCTATTCTGATGAGTTCGCATATCGCAGAGAGTATCGTTCGGGTGTGTGATACAGCTTATTCTATTGAAGATGGTCACCTAGATGCGATCGAATCGAATTTAGAAGATTGGTTTCATGACGTCAATCGTCAGAGGGGGTAGAGCATGTTACTAGCTATTTTTAGAGATGTGGTATCCAAAAATCGGCTCTTCTTGTTCTTAACTTCCTTAGCCTTTGCTCTTTATTACCATCTTGTTGGGGCCAAATTTTCTACGAGCTTTCAAGTTTTATTGATCAGTACGGCTATTGTTACTGCTCTATCAACCTTTCAATTGCTCTATTCCTACTTTTCGATGGACAGGGTTCAGGCCTACTACCAGCTTCCTTTGTCTCTCAATCGTTTTAAAGGGTCTTTTCTGACGGTAACCTTTCTTCTCAATTTACTAGAGCGCGTGCTGTTATTGATCCTCTTTTTGGGAGTCAGGTTAGACCTGCTACAATCCTTTAAGCTCGTCCTCCTTTCTTTACTGGTGGTATTGAGTGTGTTTTATATCTTTATCCAGTTCAATACCAGGCCTAGTTTTCTAGGAGGAGTGCTCATTTTTGTAACGACTGTTCTTACAGCATCTTCTTTATGGGTCCAACAAGTGTCCTATATGATCTTACTTTCAGCCCTCGTTGCTATCTTTATTTTTAAAAATGAGGACTTGATCGCGGTTTCAAAAAATGATCAGTTGCTCGTTTCAAAGAGAAGAAGTGGCAATTATTTTTGGATTTCCTTATTTCAAGAGCGCTATTTTTCCATCAATTTTGTCTTTACTCTCATCTTCCTCCTTCTCATTCTGATACAGGATTATGATGCTCCATTAAAAATCATCATCCTTTTAACGATTGCTTCTGTCAATACGCCATTAACCACTCTCATTTCCGCTGATAAAGATTTGATCGATCATGTCAAGTCCCTACCTAAGAGTCTGTTCTTTTACTTGATGTATTACCGTGTATTGCTGACTTATTTCTTAGCTGTGAATCTATTTGTTGCTCTATTATTAAAAATGGTGGTCATGCCTGACTTGGGGATCCTATTTTTACTAGGAGTGATGATTCTAGCAGTGGTTGAAGCTGTTTTGCACTTACTGATTGAAATCTATTTCCCTTTAAGAAAATGGAATTTAAAGAGAGAATGTTGGAAGCACCCAAGAAAATATATTGTGCCTAGTATCGTCTTCTTACTTAGTTGGAGTCTCCTTTTCTGCTTCTAAGGAATTGCCCCTTCGCTTGTATCTACTCCTTAATTGTAGTATGATAGAGGAGTTGAAAAGATGCTAGAAAAGGTGGCAAGTAATATGAAAGATTTTCACTTTGATGCAATTGCTGCATTTGAAAATTACGAAATCGAAAAGATGAGAGATGGCCATGTAGTGGTGACAACCAAGGTCGTAGAATCATCGCTCAATTATTATGGAAATGCGCATGGAGGCTATCTCTTTACCCTGTGTGACCAAGTCAGTGGGTTGGTCGTGGTTTCTCAAGGGGTCGATGGGGTAACCTTGCAATCCTCGATCAATTACTTGAAAGCAGGGCGTCTGGGTGATGTCCTCACGATCCATGGCGAATGTGTCCACAGTGGACGGACGACTCGAGTTGTGGATGTCGATATTACCAATCAAGACGGGGCCAATGTCTGCAAGGCAACCTTTACGATGTTTGTTACGGGAGTGAGAGATGAGTCCGCACAAGTACGCATTTAAAAACTATATTTTTGATTTTTATGGAACCTTGGTCGACATCGAAACCGATGAGTCGAGTCCAATTTTATGGGATACTATGGCTCAGATCTACCAATCCTACGGGGCAAGCTACACAGGAGAAGGCTTGCGACTGCGTTATAAAGAGTTGGTGCAACAAGCCGAAGAAGACTTGGCTAAGGAAAAACAAGTTGCCTACCCAGAGATTGATCTAACAGTCATTTTTGTGCAATTGTATTTAGAAGGTCATCCAAGTGGGGATAGTGTTGCCCACCTCAAAGAGTGGGGGCGTTTGATTGCGCGAACTTTCCGTGTCCTTTCTCGCAAGCGGTTGGAGCTTTATCCTCATACGAAAGAAGTATTAGAGGATATGAAAGCTGCAGGTTGCCGAATCTTTCTCTTATCCAATGCCCAAGCAGATTTTACCAATCCGGAGATTGATTTGGTTGGTTTGAGAGAGCTTTTCCATGCCATTTACTTGTCGTCTGACGCAGGTATTCGTAAACCTCAGCCAGAGTTTCTCTTGGAAGTGATGAAAGAACACCAGTTGAACCCTGAGAAAACGGTCATGGTGGGGAATGACTTTACGACAGATGTCGCTGTTGCCCAAAGTATCGGGATGGAGAGTATCTTGATCAATACCTTCCCATACTCTGATGCTGAACTGCGCGAGAAGAATCAAGCAGGTGTGCGCGTGATTAGAGATATTCAAGAATTGCAGGAAGATTGAAAATATCATCCATGTAGGGAGGCCAAGTCGCCTCCTTTTTTATTGAAAATGCTACAGTGGAACAGGATTTGTCAAATTTTCTCTTTCATGGTATACTATGAAAGTTAATTTGAATAAGGAGATAAAAATGAATAACTTACCAAACTGTCCAAAATGTAACTCTGAATACGTCTATGAAGATGGAGCGCTCTTGGTGTGCCCAGAGTGTGCGTATGAATGGAACCCAGCTGAGGTCGAAGAAGAAGAGGGTGTTGTAGCGATTGATGCCAACGGAAACAAATTGGCTGATGGCGATACAGTGACCCTGATCAAAGATTTGAAAGTGAAGGGTGCACCAAAGGATTTGAAACAAGGAACGCGCGTGAAAAACATCCGTATCGTGGAAGGAGACCACAACATCGATTGTAAGATTGATGGCTTCGGTGCAATGAAACTCAAATCAGAATTTGTGAAGAAGATCTAAAGAACAGTACACAAATTAATAGAGTTGTTTAAGTTTAAAATGGAACTTTCCGCTGTGAGAAAAGTACTTGAAACAGTATTGTTTCAAGTACTCGGGAGTTTTGAAACTTTAGGTTCAAAACTAAGTCATGGAACTTCGTAGAAGTTCGCTGACGTCCGTCTTCACTTAAGGAAAGTTCCTGATTAAACTGAAGGGTCTAGCCCCTTTTCTTTCAGGAGAATACTATGAAATTCAAACTATTATTTAGCTATCGTTTTCTATTGTTTATCTTAAGTGTACTCGGTGTTTATCTGCAACTGACCAAGCATGGTGGCTTTGGCATGATGCTCTATTACACCATTTTATCCAACATGTTGGTCATGTTCTTCATGGGAGATATGGTTTGGCGCATGGTTCGAGGTCGTTCGACCCAGACTCAGGGCTACCTTCGTATGAAAGGCGCAGTTACCATGTCCATTATGATTACCTGTGTCATCTACCACTTTATGTTGGCGCCTATTGCGACACCAGAGAAGTTTTATCGTTTGGAAAACTTCCTCTGTCATTACATCGTTCCTTTGATGTTCTTCTTTGATACCCTAGTGATTGATAAAGCGAAGAAATACCGTAAGCTCGATCCTTTCTTTTGGACCTTGATTCCACTGGCTTACATGCTCTTTGCTCTTCTCAATGGTTTGGTATTGAAGTGGCCTATTCCAGGTGCAAAAGATAGTCCCTTTGCCTATTTCTTTATCAATGTCAATAAATACGGCTGGGCTTTTGTGGGCAAATGGGTCGTGATCATCTTTATCGCCTACCTCTTAGCTGGATATGTACTCTATGGGATTAAAAATATCAAGCGGAAATCGGCTGTTTCTTAGTAAAAACCGAACATTATTCAGACGAAAAGTCATGTTTTTAAATTTTTTTGAAAAATGTTGAGTTTTTTCTTGCATGTCGTTTGAAACTGTGATATAGTTATCTCAATTAAATAAATCCTTTAATCCTGTCCCGTGAGGCAGGCAAGGAGACTGTGAAAAACAATGGCTAGGACCATAGGGCGAGACTCTATCCTCTTAGACCATTCATTTGCTGAACCTCCTTGAAAAAGGAGGTTTTTCTTTTACAACTAAGGAGGACTGAATGAAAACCAAAGAAGTCGTTGATGATTTGACGATGAAACGGGCCATTACCCGGATCACCTACGAAATCATTGAACGAAACAAAGATTTAAGCCAGATTGTGCTGGTGGGGATCAAGACGCGTGGTGTTTACATCGCTCGCCGCATCCAAGAACGCCTCTCTCAGCTAGAACAAATCGATGTCCCTGTAGCAGAACTAGATACCAAGCCTTTCCGAGATGACATGAAGGCGACTGAGGATACGACGGTCTTACCAGTTGATATCGCTCATAGAGAGGTCATCTTGATCGATGATGTCCTCTATACAGGTCGCACGATTCGCGCTGCCATTGACAATCTGGTCAGTCACGGTCGTCCTGCTCGAGTAAGTCTTGCGGTTCTAGTCGACCGTGGGCATCGGGAGTTGCCGATTCGTCCGGACTTTGTTGGGAAAAATATCCCGACTAGTAAGTCAGAGGAAATCATTGTCGAGATGGTGGAGCTAGACGGCCAAGACCGCGTCCTCATCAAAGAAGCTTAAATAAATAGTAAACCATTCACATTATAAAAGGAGAATCAACATGTCTGAAAATCAAATCGCTCTTAAAAACCTTGTCTCAATGGAAACTCTTACCAATGAAGAAGTAATGGCTTTGATCAAACGTGGGATTGAGTTCAAAAACGGAGCTAAAGCATCCTACGAAGACCAACACATCATCTCAAACCTTTTCTTTGAACCTTCAACTCGTACCCACAAAGCCTTTGAAGTGGCAGAGTTGAAATTGGGATGTGATCTCCTTGACTTTGATGTGAAGACAAGCTCTGTGAACAAAGGGGAAACACTTTACGATACCATCTTAACTATGTCGGCTCTTGGAGTAGATGTCTGTGTCATCCGTCACCCTGAAGTGGACTACTACAAAGAATTGGTTGAAAGCCCAACGATCACAGCCTCTATCGTCAATGGTGGGGACGGTTCAGGTCAACACCCAAGCCAAAGCTTGCTTGATTTGATGACCATCTACCAAGAATTCGGTCACTTTGATGGCTTGAAAGTTTGTATCGCTGGGGACTTGGATCACTCACGTGTGGCAAAATCAAATATGCAAATCTTGAAACGTTTGGGAGCAACCCTCTACTTTGCAGGTCCAGACGAATGGAGAAGTGCGGAATTTGAAGACTATGGAACCTTCGTCACTATCGATGAAGTCATTGAAGATGTAGATGTGATGATGTTCTTGCGTGTGCAACACGAACGTCATGATTACGAATCACTCTTCTCTAAAGAAAACTACCACCGTCTTCATGGTTTGACTCAAGAACGTTATGACCGTATGAAAGATACAGCGATCTTGATGCACCCAGCACCAGTCAACCGTGACGTTGAAATTGCGGACCACTTGGTAGAAGCTCCTAAATCACGCATCGTAGAACAAATGACCAACGGTGTCTTTGTCCGTATGGCCATCATTGAAGCCGTCCTTAAAGGTCGCGGTGCAAAATAAGATAACTGACAATTCATTGAAAGGAAAGAAAGAGGACAGAGTAGAGAGCTACATGGAATCTGACTTTCCTTTTTTTGAGGAACTGTGATAAAATTGGACTAGTGTAAAAGAAGGGAGGGGTTCGATGAAACGATTATTGGTCCTAGAGGATGGGACTGTATTTGAAGGGGAAGCCTTTGGTGCAGACTTATATGTGACTGGTGAATTGGTCTTTACGACAGCCATGACAGGCTATCAAGAATTGATCACGGATCAGGCTTTTAGTGGCCAGATCCTCTCCTTTACCTTTCCAGTTATTGGCGCAACAGGGATCAATCGAGATGATTCTGAATCGATTACGCCGACCTGTTTGGCAGTAGTCGTTCAGCATTTGGTGGAAATGCCAAGTAATTGGCGGCAGCAGATGACCTTGGATGAATTCTTGAAGCGAAAAAAAATTCCTGGTGTTGTAGGGATTGATACGAGACAGGTGGCAAAAATTGTCCGCAAGTATGGACGGATGAAGGCGACTGTCATTAACAAGGGGGATTCGATCGAGCATATCCTGGATCAGTTGAGAGCGACAGTCCTTCCCAAAGACCAAGTGCGTCAAGTCTCGACAAAAACGGCCTATGCTGTACCAGGTTTTGGAAAGAGTATTGCCTTGATTGATCTAGGGGTTAAGCACTCTGTCTTACGCCAACTGAGTCAAAGGGACTGTAACGTCACGGTCTATCCCTATGATATCTCTTATGATGAACTGATGGAACAGCAGCCCGATGGCGTTATTTTATCCAGTGGGCCTGGCGATCCCCATCAGGTGAAAAAACTCTGCCGCTTGATCAAAAAGCTCAATGGTCAGATTCCAATCTGGGGTATGGGCTTGGGAGCACAGGTATTGGCTCAAGCTTATGGAGCGGAGCTAGCTCCCATGGAAGTTGGGCATTTCGGTTTAAATATTCCCGTCCGTGAAATTGCGACAGGGAAAATCGAGATAACTAGTCAAAATCACTTGTATAGTATCGCACGCGATAGCCTACCCCATGATTTATTGGTCACGCATGAAAACGTCAATGACCATAGTATCGAAGCCTTTCGTCATCGTTACCAACCGATTTTAGGGGTTCAATTCCAAGTGGATGCGAGTCCAGGGCCAAGGGAAAATCTCTATTTTTACGATGAATTTTTAGAATTGATTGATGCCAAAATTCACGAAAGTAGAAGGGAGAAGGAATGATGAAAGAAAACCAGAAATTGCTTCTCCTATGTGGAGATTCTTATCAGGATATTAGTCTCTTTGCTGCGGTAAAGGAAGCACAAAAACTTAATGCCAAGGATGGGAATGCTCTGGTCCTTTATCTGGGCGAAGAAAATACTATCACCCAAGAAGCTGGAGAACAGGTTGTAGTCAGTAAGCTTAAGCTGGATGCTCTTAGGACGATTCTTCTTTCTTATACTGGATCTCGCTTGCTCCTAACCTTTGCGGATAAACAGATTTTGAATCTCTTGTTTCGTTTGGAAGAAACTGGATTTTTCAAAGACGCATCGATTAGGATTATCGGGCCGAGCCTTCAACGTTACCGGACCTTTTATCAGCAGGCGGATCAACGACGCCTCTTTCAAGAGCTGGGTTATCAGGTACCCGCTTCAGCACTGGTTGGTTCGGTTCGCGAAGCCATCGAGTTTTCTGAAGGCATTCAATTTCCTATTATGATCTGGCCGGTAGCGAGTAAGCAAGGGCAAGGGAGAAAGATTGCTCATAACCTGGATGACTTGTGCGAAGCAGTAGAAACGGGACTTGCTGTCTCTCCAAGTCAGCAGTGTTTGCTAGAGTTTTCGACCTATGGCTTTAAGGAATTGGATTTTGTGGTCATGCGCGATCGCGAAGACAATCACTACCTGGCAGCCTCTATTGAAAGCATTGATCCTGTCGGGATCCACTCTAGTGACTCTTATCAATTTATGCCAGCTGTCACCCTGACTGACCGGGAGTTTCAAAATCTTCGTGAAGCAGCGATCCACGTCAGTCGCTATTTGAAACTGACAGGAGCCATTTCGATCAAGTTTGCCTTGGATCCGACCAGCTATGCTTTTTATATCCTAGAAGTTAATCCATTTGCTTCAGACAGTATCTCGATGGCCTCTATGGGCTTGGGCTATTCCTTATTTGAGCAAGGAGTTCAGCTACAATTAGGGCGCTCTCTCGAGCATTTGCCTCATCCCCTATTAAAAGATCTAAAGGCCGTTTACGAACCGAGTTTGGACTATATATTCTTTAAGATTCCGATTTTTTCTGATGCTGCTAAAAATGCCCGTCTCAATACCCAAATTCACTCTTATGGGGCGGTTTATGGGTTTGGGAAGAGAATCGATGAAGCTTATCAACAAGCCCTAGAAACCATTAAAGATAAGAACTTGCTGACCATCCTTCCTGAGGAAATGAGCGATGATGAATTAATCCAGAAAATTGCTCGTCATATGCCCCATCGGCTCTTCTATATTTTAGAGGCTTTGAAACGTGGTTTTGAGTTTGAGGAACTATTGGATTTAAGTAAATTAGCACCGATTTATTTGCAGGTTCTAGCCAACCTTGTAGAAATGGAAAAAGTAGCAGAAGCTGAAATCAAACCAGCCTTTCTTCCAGTTGAACCATCAGCTGGTTTATATGAGGTCAAAGAGGGAGCAGCCTATTATCTGACCCAAAATGGAACCAATGAATCGTTAGGTTTGGACGCTGCTTGTGTCTTGGTGGATGATCTAGAAATCGGTGATGAGCGTTTTTACCAAAAGGTGAGAAAGCAAGTGAAAGAGCTGAAAGAAAAAGGACAACAGGTGATCTTACTCACGAATCGTCCTTTTACAGAATCTTTGGCAGATAAAGTCTATTATCTTCCTATTAATGAGACAAGCCTTCGCCTGATTCAGACCATTGATCAGGTCAAAGATATTGTCAAGCTTTCTAATAGACAATAAAGGATCCGGACAAACTATCCGAATCCTTAGATTGAAAATAAAATTATATTTTAAAACTTTCCTTAGGTGAGTACGGACGTCAGCGAACTTCGAAGAAGTTCCATGACTTAGTTTTGAGCCTGAGGTCTCAAAACTCCCGAGTGCTAGAAACAAGTGTGTTTCTAGCACTTTTCTCACAGCGGAAAGTTTCGGTACATTCTCAATGATATTTAAAGGATTTGGATGTATAATCCGAATCCTTTTTGTTACTTATTTTTTGGTCACAATACCGATAATGGTATCAACAGCGCGTTCCATGGTTTGGAGGCTAACGTATTCAAAGCGACCGTGCATATTTTCGCCACCGGCAAAGATGTTTGGTGTAGGAATTCCCATAAAGGAAATTTTAGACCCATCTGTACCACCACGGATCGGTTCAATGATTGGAGTGATTCCAAGATCTTCCATGACTTCCTTAGCAAGGGTAATCGGCGTCATATCTTTTTCAATCACTTGCTTCATGTTGTAATACTGATCTTTGAGGGTGAGGAGAACGCGTTCGCTACCGAGCTCCGCATTCATCTGATCGGCAATAGATTTCATAAGGTCTTTGCGTTTCTCAAAGCTTTCAGTTTCAAAGTCTCGAATGATGTAGCTGGCACTTGCTTCCTCGACAGTCCCATCGATGTTCATCAAGTGGTAGAAGCCTTCATAGCCTTCGGTTAATTCTGGACGTGCTCCTTCAGGGAGTTTATTATGGAAATCAATGGCTAATTGAAGAGCGTTGATCATTTGACCTTTGGCTGTACCTGGGTGGACATTGCGTCCTTTGAAGGTGATTTCAGCCCCAGCTGCTGAGAAGGTTTCGTATTGAAGCTCTCCAAGAGGACCACCATCGACAGTATAGGCAAAGTCTACGTCAAAATCCTCTGCATCAAATTGATCTGCCCCGACTCCAATTTCTTCATCTGGACCAAAGCCGACACGGATTTCTCCGTGTTTGATTTCAGGATGAGCTGTCAGGTATTCAATAGCTGTCATGATTTCAGCGATACCTGACTTATCGTCTGCACCCAGAAGAGTAGTACCATCCGTCGTGATCAAGGTTTGTCCCTTGTAGTTGTTCAAATGAGCAAAATCAGCTGGATCGAGTGTGAAACCAGAGTCACCAAGGGTAATGACACCCCCATCATAATTCTCAACAATTTGTGGATTGACATTTTCGGCATTGAAGTCAGCTGTATCCATGTGAGAGATAAATCCAATCTTGCGTGTAAAGCTTGGATCATTAGCTGGAAGTGTTCCAATAGCATAGCCGTTTGGTAAATAGTAGACGTTTTGAAGACCCACGCGTTTCATCTCAGGAATCAAGACGTTTGTTGCAAAATCAACTTGTGATTGGGTACTTGGAGTGGTTGTAGAATTTTCGTCTGAACGTGTGTTAACCTTTACATAGGTAATAAAACGGTCCAACAAATTTTGGTATTTCATGATCATTCTCCTTTTTCAGATTCAATTAATTTGTGAATAGCATGGGCCACGCCATCCTCATCATTGGTCAGAGTGATGAAGTCTGCGATTTCCTTGACAGCAGCATTGCCATTTCCCATAGCGACGCTGTAACCAGCAAAACGTAGCATTTCAAGGTCATTATTGGCATCTCCAAGAGCCATGACCTGGTCTCTCCGGTAGCCTAATGTTTGACTTAATGCTTGAAGAGCAGAAGCCTTGCTCGCGCCTTTTGGAAGGATTTCAAACAAGATATCCTGTGAACGTACAGTGTTAAAATCGGCCTCTAATGCAGCCTCGTGCTGAGCTTGGAAGGCATCAATAGCAGAAGGATCTCCTACATACATGGCTTGAAAAATAGGAAGGAGGTTGGGCAGATCTTCTTCTGAGACAGGTGTCGGTTTACTATTAACAATGCCCGCATCCATCGTGACAAGTTCACTGGCTTCAGGTGCGACCACTAAGTAGTGATCCATGTCAAATAAGGTTAGCTGGACGTCTGTATCTTCCGTCAAAACTTGCAACCGGTGCATGTCCTCAAGGCTCAATTCTTCCTTGCCAATGATTTCCCAATTCTTAGTCGACAAGGTTGTACACCCGTTATTGATAATCATATAGTAGTTACCATCAGGTAGTCCAATCTCTTCAAAGATAGGCCGTACACCCGCTAAGGGGCGCCCCGTACAGATCACAATATCATAGGCGGCTTCATGGGCCCGGTGAAGAGCTTCAATATTGCCTTTAGATAGAGTCTTATCCTCATGCAAAAGAGTTCCGTCCAAATCAATCGCAATTAATTTGATCATTTGATTTCCTCCAAATCAAGAGGAACAAAGCCATCAATCACTTTTCCAATCACCCCAGGTTCCTCATCTAGAGGAATGATTTGATCACTATATTTCTTATTGAGGGAAACGAGTCGAATACCGTTGGCCTCACGAAAGACACGCTTGATCAAAGTTTGCCCATCAAAATCAATGGCATAAATAGCTCCTGCCTGATCGTAATAGGTTTGCTTGATTAAGACAACAGCTCCTTTTTCGTATTTAGGCTCAAGGGAATCCGTATGAATCCAAAAAGCCAAATCGTAAGGAATCTTTTGATCAAACCAGACGATATCAGCTTGCTTTTGATTTTGGTAAGCTGCAAAAGAATCATAGACAGAATACGAGTGGTATTGCTTTTCAATTTTCTGTCTTTCTTTTTGATGGGTCAAGAGACTCTTTCCATAAGAAAGAAGATTTTCTTGATTTCCTTCATCGAGCTGTTTATACAATCGTTCAATCTCTGAATCAATGACCACAAAATCATTGCGCAATCGAGGGTCAATTTCAGCAACTGCTACCTGGAAAAAGGCTGCAATCTTCTCTAAATTTTCGGGAACGGGAAGAGAAGTTCCTTTTACATATCCAGTCAGGGTACTTGCAGGGATTCCAGTAATACGAGATAATTCGATCTGTTTTTTTCCTTGTTCTTTCAGTAATTCTCTAATCTTTTCCGATATAATCCGTAATGCCTCTTTGTCTTGAGGGCTTGCTTTTCCACGACCTCTAGCCAACGTACTCACCTCCTTGTATTTACCCTTACTATTATAATGAATTAAATCGAAAAAGTAAATAGAAATCCCTGAGAAATGTGAAAAAAGATGAATTTGATCTAAATCGGATTTTCTTTTTAAATTTTATTTGGTCTTCCTTTACTTTTTGAGGAAAAAGGTCTAAGATAAAAGCAAAGAGTTCATGGAGGTGGAGGTATGATTCGTACTGTTCAAGTCAGAGATGCAAGTCAAATTAGAGATTTATGTCATCAAGCATTGGGGTATGATTCGACCCTTGAAAAAGTGGCAGCTCAGATTGATAAGTTTAATCAGCCAGATTCGGGTCATTTTTGCTTTGTTTATGAAGAGGACCAAACTGGAAATATTCTTGGTTATGTGGAAGCGGAAGTCTATGAAAGCCTCTATAGTGATGCTGGTTTAAATATTTTGGGTCTTGCGGTTTTTCCATCTGCACAAGGACGTGGGATCGGTCGCCAATTGATGGAGCGAGTTGAAGAACTTGCCAAAAGCAAGCATTATGCTTTTATCCGTTTAAATTCTGCCTCTCATCGAAAAGAAGCTCATGTCTTTTACGAACGGATTGGATATGAGGGGAATAAAACGCAGAAGCGATTTTTGAAAATAATGAATTAAGATAGGCAAAGGCCTATCTTTTCTGTTATAATGAAAGTACGATTAAATTTACTAGGAAGATGATTATGCCAAATTTTGAAGAATTAAAAAAACGACAAGAGAAGATTCGGAACTTCTCGATCATCGCCCATATTGACCATGGAAAGTCAACCTTGGCCGATCGAATTTTAGAAAAAACCGAAACCGTGTCTAGTCGGGAGATGCAAGCCCAACTTTTGGACAGCATGGACCTGGAACGGGAGCGTGGGATTACCATCAAGCTTAATGCCATCGAGTTGAACTACACGGCTAAAGATGGGGAAACCTATATCTTCCACTTGATTGACACACCAGGACACGTGGACTTTACCTATGAGGTTTCGCGGTCGCTTGCTGCTTGTGAGGGAGCCATTCTCGTAGTGGATGCCGCTCAAGGGATTGAAGCCCAGACTCTAGCCAACGTTTACCTGGCGCTGGACAATGATTTAGAAATCCTGCCAGTTATCAATAAAATCGATTTGCCAGCTGCAGATCCAGAACGTGTGCGCACAGAAGTAGAAGATGTCATCGGGTTGGATGCTAGTGAAGCTGTCCTAGCCTCTGCCAAAGCTGGTATTGGGATTGAAGAGATTTTGGAGCAGATCGTTGAGAAAGTTCCAGCACCGACTGGGGATGTTGAAGCCCCTCTTCAAGCCTTGATCTTTGACTCTGTATATGATGCCTATCGTGGAGTAATCCTTCAGGTCCGAGTGGTTAATGGAATGGTCAAACCAGGCGATAAGATCCAGCTCATGAGCAATGGCAAGACCTTTGATGTTACTGAAGTTGGGATTTTTACTCCTAAAGCAGTTGGACGCGATTTCCTTGCGACTGGAGACGTTGGCTATATTGCGGCCTCTATCAAGACTGTTGCGGATACCCGTGTGGGGGATACGGTGACCCTAGCGACCAATCCAGCAAGTGAGCCCCTTCATGGTTACAAGCAAATGAATCCAATGGTCTTTGCCGGTCTTTACCCAATCGAATCTAACAAATACAATGATCTTCGGGAAGCTTTGGAAAAATTGCAATTGAATGACGCTAGTCTTCAATTTGAACCGGAAACTTCTCAAGCTCTTGGATTTGGTTTCCGTTGTGGTTTCTTAGGTCTCCTTCATATGGACGTTATCCAAGAGCGTTTGGAGCGTGAGTTCAATATTGACTTGATCATGACAGCACCGTCTGTTATCTACAAGGTCAATTTGACAGATGGAGAAGCACTGGATGTCTCAAACCCGTCTGAGTTTCCAGATCCAACCAAGATCGCTTCGATCGAAGAACCGTATGTAAAAGCCCAAATCATGGTGCCACAAGAGTTTGTCGGGGCTGTCATGGAACTGGCCCAACGCAAACGTGGGGATTTTGTGACCATGGATTACATCGATGAAAATCGGGTTAATGTCATCTATCAAATTCCCCTGGCAGAAATTGTCTTTGATTTTTTTGATAAATTAAAATCCTCTACTCGTGGCTATGCGAGCTTTGACTATGAGTTGTCTGAATACCGTCCTTCTAAATTGGTTAAAATGGATATCCTTCTCAATGGCGATACCGTCGATGCCCTCAGCTTTATCGTTCACAAGGACTTTGCCTATGAACGTGGTAAGTTGATCGTTGAGAAACTCAAGAAAATTATCCCTCGTCAACAGTTTGAAGTGCCTATCCAAGCAGCCATCGGTCATAAGATCGTGGCCCGTACAGATATCAAGGCCCTTCGTAAGAACGTCTTGGCCAAGTGTTATGGTGGGGACGTCTCACGGAAACGCAAGCTTCTTGAAAAACAAAAAGCTGGTAAGAAACGGATGAAGGCCATTGGATCCGTAGAAGTACCACAGGAAGCCTTCTTATCTGTCTTGTCAATGGATGAAGAATAACATTTAAAGTGCCTCAAAAGGGCACTTTTGTTTTAGGTATAAAAGAAATAGACTGAATGAGAAAGGTTCCATCAGATGTGACACTTATCCTATTTTAAAATACCCACTTTCATGGTAGACTAGAAGAAAGAAAACGTTCTCAAGGAGGTTGAGCATGAAACACAAATTATTGACCGCATCACTGACGATTCTTTCTACCTGCACACTCATGGCTTGTAGTCACACCACTCAAAAGGACACAGCAGCCTCTTCTACAAAAGAAAGTAGCAGCAAAGTCGAAAAGCAAACAAGCAGCTCTTCGTCAAAGGATACTGCTTCTACAAAGAAAAACACTTCCAGTCAAGAAACCAAGCGGATTGGAAATGCAGATTATGGATACATCGATATTCCAAGTAAATGGTTCAAGTTCACGGATATCGATGGGACAGAAGCTGTCCAGTATACGGATGGGAGCGGCTATAATATTGTCACCTTGAATAGCTTTACGCGGGAAAAGGCCAAAGTTCCTGCGGATATCGAGTTTAATGCAGAATTTTTAGCCAAGAAACTGGCCGTAATGTGGCAAGATAACCAGGATGTTGATAAGATGACGGGAGCGCGGACTAAAGTCTCAGGTCTGGATGCTTACCAGCTTCAAATTGTCATGAAATCTGGACAATACCTGATTACTTGGATCTTCCAGAAGGGTGAAAAAGTTTATACCATTTCTTTTGAAGGGGATGCAGAAACCTTGAAAACCTTTATCCCATACATTGAAGACACTTGGAGTCTAGATGGTACAGGCGCTGTGACGGATTGATGAAGAGAGGCTAGAATCATTTCTAGTCTCTTTATGCTATAGAAATCGCACTTTCAAATCCTAGAAAATCATGGTAGACTAGAGGAAAGTAAATACATCATTGAGGAGAGAATATGAAAAATAAGTTCCTACTCGCGTCTGTTACGTTTTTGTCTGTTGTAAGCCTTTCTGCTTGTACCAGTCCAAAGAAAGAGTCTATTAAATCATCGGCAGCATCTAGTTCCACGAATGTGGTCAAAGAGACTACAAATTCAAGTAGTAATGTAGAGAAAAAAATTCCAGATAGTGATAAGGGGAATGTGAAAACGAAACGAATTGGATCAGCAGATTATGGCTATGTCAATATCCCGAGTGACTGGAAAAAGAATGATAGTATCCAAGTCGGAGATAATATTCAGTATACAGATAAAAACGCCTTCAATATTATTGTTTTAAATGCTGCTACTAGAGAAAAAGCACACGTCGCCGAAGGAGTGGAATTTAATGCAGAGCTAATAGCTCAAAGATTGGAGAGTAAGTGGAATGATTATAAAATTGTTGAGAAAATGACAAGATCTACGACGACCGTTGGAGGAAATGAGTCGCTTAAAATACATATATTTCTCAAGTCAGGCCTGCAGGTTGCTGGTTGGGTATTCCAAAAAGATGATAAGGTTTATTTGATTGTTGTTGAAGGATTTGAGAAAACAATAACTCAATTTACTCCTTATGTCGAAGACACTTGGAGCCTAGATGGAACAGGCGCTGTAACGGATTAATCAAGTGAGATAGATCGCAAGATCTATCTTTTTTTAGAGTCTTTGTGGTATAATCTTTCTATTGTTTAGAAGAGGAAATAGAGGATGACACAGGAAATTGATATTGAAAAATACCATCAATTAGCGCTCCAGAAACAAAAGGAGCACCGCAAGGTATTGGCGAATCTCAAGAAGAAGCCACCTAAGAATTTAGATAAAATAGCGCAAGAAATTCACGATGAAGTCTTTCAAGAAATTGATTGTACGGCTTGTGCCAACTGCTGTAAGACCCTAGGACCAGATTTTAAGGAAGCGGATATCACGCGGATCGCCAAGTATTTCAAGATGAAACTTCCTGCCTTTGAGGCGGAATTTCTTCAGGTTGATGAAGATGGGGACAAGGTTTTTAAATCCATGCCTTGCCCTTTCTTGGGCGGAGATAATCTCTGTTCCATCTACGATGTGCGTCCCAAAGCCTGTCGGGAGTTCCCTCACACCGATCGCAAGAAGATTTATCAGATCAATCATCTGACCATCAAGAATACCCTCACTTGCCCAGCGGCTTATTTATTTGTAGAAAAATTGAAGGATCGTTTGTAATGGCATATACATTTTTACTTTTTGATTTGGACCATACCTTGTTGGACTTTGACACAGCGGAGGAAGTGGCCTTAACGCAATTTCTCCAAGATCAGGGGGTTCAAGATATCCAAGCCTTTAAAGATTACTACAAACCCATGAATCAAGGCCTCTGGAAGGATTTGGAACAAAAAAAGATTAGCAAGAAAGACTTGATTAACAGCCGGTTTGCCATCGCCTTTGCCCATTTTGGTAGAGAGGTAGATGGTAAAGAGATGGCCTTGCGCTACCAGGATTACATTAGTCAACAGGGACAGACCTTCCCAGGAGCGGAAGACTTGCTAGCGGAGTTGGTAGAAAGAGGTTACCAGCTCTACGGTGCTACCAACGGCGTTACAGCCATTCAGCAAGGGCGTTTAAAGCAATCTGCCATTACCCCTTATTTCAAAGAAATTTTCATCTCTGAACAATTAGGGACTCAAAAACCGGAAGTGGCCTTTTACGAAAAAATTGGAAACCTGATTCCAGGTTTTAGCAAGGAAGAGACTCTCATGATCGGAGATTCTTTGACGGCGGATATCGCTGGTGGAAATGCTGCGGGGATTGATACCCTCTGGTACAATCCGGATCACAAAGAAAATACCAGCCCAGCAGTGCCAACTTATGAATTTTCTGACTATCAAGAGTTACTGGCTATCCTTAAGTAAAGATTTATTACAAACTAGCTCTCGGGCTAGTTTTTTGGTATCATAAATGCATGAATATATTTAAGACAATACCATTCAACATCAAGAAATGGGTCGGCTACCTGGTTCGTGCATTCTTCACAGTGGTCGCTCTCTTGATTTGTTTTTTCTTCTTTCTTATCGATCAAGAAGAAAAGAAAATCCAAGAGCAAATTTCTGGCTTTTATCAGGAAGCGGGATTTAAAGGAGACCTACATTTTAAAGAAGCTGAATTCCATGGTCTGTCGACCAAATATGCCTATAGCTATCAAGAAAGAGTTGAGGGTAAGACGGTTCAGTTTGATTTTCTTTATGCAAGCCTCCTATCCAAAGAAGAAATTGGGAAAAATTATGACACGGCTGAAGAACTGGCTCAACAGTACAACAGTTGGTTAGTAGCTCCATTCTTCGAAAGAGCCTTTACGGAATCTCAAGGATTTCAACAATTAAAGCAAGAGATAAAAGAGCGATTTCATCAACAAGGCCTCGAGGTAAGCGAGGTTGATCTCAACTTACCAATCCAAAATCCCGATTTTGAAGATCAATTGGCAACAGACTTACTGGCTGCTGAAAAAGCTGGAGAAACGGATCTTCGAGGGATTCTGACCTTGGATTATGCTACCTACCGCCAAATTAAGGGATTTTCCTTTACCATTACAGTGACATCTCTCGCCAAAGAATTTGAAGGGAAGCACTTGTTTGTATCCGGTCTTCCTCCTGGGAACTATGTGATTGAATCGGATTCCAAAAATGAAGGATCTTATTACTTTGAGATCGATTAAAAAAATTTTAATAGTGTCAAGTTTTTTTCTTGACAGGTCTATAAAATGTGTTATAATAGATCATGTGCTAAATAGCTTGTCTATTTCACCGATAATTAAAATATAGAAAAGAGACTTATAAAAATGGCAGTTAAAATTCGTTTGACTCGTATGGGTTCTAAGAAAAAACCTTACTACCGTATCAACGTAGCAGATTCACGTTCACCACGTGATGGACGTTTCATCGAAACAGTTGGAACTTACAATCCACTTGTTGAAGAAAACCAAGTAACTTTGAAAGAAGACCGCGTTCTTGCATGGTTGGCTGATGGAGCTCAACCTTCAGATACAGTTCGCAACATCCTTTCAAAAGCTGGTGTGATGAAGAAATTCCACGATTCTAAATTCTCAAAATAATTTTTTAAGTAGGTTGATGTATGGATACGATTGAAAATCTCATTATTTCAATTGTGAAACCCTTGATTTCACAACCGGATGCTTTAACCATCAAGATCGAAGATACTCCTGAATTCTTGGAGTACCATCTTGACCTTGATCCTAGCGATGTTGGTCGTGTAATTGGTCGAAAAGGTCGCACCATTTCTGCGATAAGAACGATTGTCTACTCTGTCCCAACTGAAGATAAAAAAGTAAGAATCGTTATTGACGAAAAATAAAAAGGCGGGACTTTGTCCCGTTTTTTGTTGCAAGGAGAAAGAATGAAAGAAGTGACTATTCGGCAGTTACAAGCCTATTTACAAGAACATTACCAGAATACCCGGACGGAAGAAGGTTTGTTTATCAAGCTGGTTGAAGAGGTTGGCGAAGTAGCCGAGGTGTTAAATGGACGTTCTGGACGGAAAGCGGGTGTCCAAGATTCAAATGAGGAATTGGCTAAAGAACTAGCTGATATCATTCACTACACGGTCGCTATCGCGGCCATTAATGAAATCGACCTTACTAAAACTATCTTTGAAAAAGATAAAACAGCAGCCGTAAAATACCAGCACGAGCGGGATTTGGAGCAGTTTCTAGCAGATAAGTCCATTTGAGAAAATCTCTTGAACGTGATAAAATAGAGTGAATAAACTACACTGGAGAAATCATGAATTACTTTAATGTTGGGAAAATTGTCAATACCCAAGGCTTACAAGGAGAAATGCGGGTCTTGTCTGTGACAGACTTTGCGGAAGAACGTTTTAAAAAAGGAGCTGAGTTGGCTCTCTTTGATGAGAAGGATCGTTTTGTCCAAACGGTGACCATTGCCAGTCATCGCAAGCACAAGAACTTCGACATCATCAAGTTTAAGGATATGTACCATATCAATGCCATTGAGAAATTCAAAGGCTTTAGCCTCAAGGTTGCGGAAGAAGACTTGACGGATTTGGAGGATGGCGAATTCTATTACCATGAGATCATCGGCCTTGATGTTTATGAAAATGACCAACTAATCGGCCAGATCAAGGAAATCCTGCAACCAGGTGCCAATGATGTTTGGGTCGTGAAGCGCAAAGGCAAACGCGACCTTCTCTTGCCTTATATCCCACCAGTGGTGCTCAATATCGATATCCCAGGAAACCGGGTGGATGTAGACATCTTAGAAGGGTTAGACGATGAAGATTGATATTTTAACCCTCTTTCCAGAGATGTTTTCTCCACTGGAGCACTCCATCGTCGGAAAGGCACGTGAAAAGGGCCTTCTTGAGATCACCTACCATAATTTCCGTGAAAATGCGGAAAAGGCGCGCCATGTGGATGATGAACCCTATGGGGGCGGGCAAGGCATGCTCTTGCGAGCTCAGCCGATTTTCGATGCCTTTGATGCCATTGAGAAAAAGAATCCGCGCGTGATCCTGCTGGACCCTGCTGGTCGGACCTTTGATCAATCTTATGCAGAAGAGTTGGCTCAGGAAGAAGAATTGATCTTTATCTGTGGTCACTATGAGGGCTACGACGAGCGGATCAAGACCTTGGTGACGGATGAGATTTCTCTTGGCGATTATGTCCTGACGGGTGGCGAGCTAGCGGCCATGACTATGATTGATGCGACGGTACGCTTGATTCCAGAAGTGATCGGAAAAGAGTCCAGCCACCAGGATGACAGTTTCTCCTCTGGTCTCTTAGAGTATCCTCAATACACCCGGCCTTATGAATACAGAGGAATGACAGTTCCAGATGTTCTTATGAGTGGCCATCATGAAAATATCCGTCAGTGGCGCCTCTATCAGAGTTTGAAAAAGACCTTAGAACGTCGTCCAGACTTGCTAGAAAACTATGAGTTGACAGCAGAAGAAGAGAAGATGTTGGAACAAATTAAACAAGAAGACTAACAGCGTCAGCTGTTTTTCTTTTGCCTCAAAAATTTATGAAAAAAACTTTTAAAACCTACTAGTTATTGGTAACAAAATGTGGTATGCTAAGGGGTAGAGAAACTTCAAGAAAATGATTAAGTTTTGGGGGTGAGTTTAATGGGAAAGAAATTAGGAAAATCGGTTTTCACGACTGGGATTGCTGCAACAACAGTCCTATCTGGTATGTTTCATCACAAAGCAAATGCCGAAGAGGTCAAGCAAAATGAAAATCCAGAAACCAACAGCACGGAAGTAGTTGAAAAACCAATTACAGTTGATGAGTTGAAGCAAATCACAGCTCAAAAAGGGCAAGTGGTGAAAGATGTCCACTACCAAGAGCAAAAAGTGATCGATGCTCAAACAGAAGTCAAGGCTGCTGGACAAGAACTGGAAGAAAAGAAAGCAGAAGTGACGGATGCGGAAAACCTCATCGCAACGACTTCGGATGCCCAAGTTCAGAAGGCAGAAAATGACGTCAAGGTGGCTCAAGCCTATGTGACTATTGAAGAAAATAAGGTTCGAGAAGCAGAAGCTGCTCATGACCAAGTCGTAGAGGCTGTTCGTCAACAGGAAAATCAGGTTACTGCTCAGGAATCTTTGGTCGATGTAGCACAAAATGAATTGAACCAAGCCAAAGCACCGATTTCAAATGATGAGAATGTACTCAACCAGGCTTTGTTGGAGCAAAGTCAAGTCGAGCAAAGTATCCGAGAATCTCAGAATCATCTTGCAACCTTGCAAGCGAGTCAGCAAACTGGCTCAGATACTGTGGCTCAAATTGAGAACGACATTCAACTGGCTCAAACGCGTCTAACAGATTTGAAAGCGGTCATCGCTACCAAGGAAGCAGAATTGGCAGCCTTGGAACAAGCAGCGGCCAATAGCCCAGTTCAGTTGAGTCAAGCGACTTATGAAGGTTATTTGCAACACTTAGCAGACAATGGCAATGAAGCTGCAGCGAGCGCTTTAGCCCTCTACAAACGTGGTCGTGAAGAAGACGGCTTAACGGTTGGAGAGTCTGGATCCTTGCAAGCTAACCTCCGAGCACTTGAAATTGCTGATGCTATCAACGCTTATCGTCGCAATGCCGGCTTGCCTGAATTGGAACTGGATCCCTATTCCCTTCCAGCCAGTCAAGTACAGTTGGAATACTTCAAAAAAGCCAACTGGCATATGTTTAAGTATTTGCCAAACGAGAACATTGCATATGGCTTCTCACCTGCTGGTGCGGTTGACTTTTGGTACAATGAAAAAGCGGCTTATCAAGAAGTAGCGGCTCAATATGGTCTACCGACAGACGAAACACAAATCGATGCCAACGATATCTATATGAAGATTGGGGCTGAGGCCTTTGCTAAGGTTGGTCATTACCTCCAAATGGTAGACAACAAAGCGACAGCTTTATCAGTCGCTTATGACCCTAGCAATGCCATGTCAGAAGCAGCTTTCTTACACAGCCCGGTCAATTCAGCAGTGTCAACCAGTGCACTCGCTTACCAATTGCGTCAGGGAGCTGGGGCTACGACGACAAGATCAGATGTGAAAGCAAAATCTGATGAAGTCGCTAATCTCAAGTTAGACAAGGCTAATCAAGAGTCACAAATCATTATCTTGCAAGGCAAGTTAGAAGATGCCCGCCATGCCAAATCAAATGTGGCAGTAGAGATGGCCAATGTCCAAAAGACCATCCAAAATTACAAGATTCTTCTCGTTAGCAAGGACCATGCGGTTGAAAAGGCGAAGGCGACTCTTGATGTATCTCGAGGTCGGATTGAAGCAACTATCCAACCAAAAGAAGCAGCCCTTCAAAAAGCGAAGGATTTGTTAGCGGCTGCGCATGAGAAATTAGATCGTTTAAAAGCAGAAGAAGCAGAAAAAGCCCAAGTCGTTCAAGAAGCGCATGAGGGCTTGAAGGCAGCTCAAGAGCGCCTGGTTGCTGCTGAAAAACGTCTTTCTGACTTTAAAAATGCTCCAGAATTATTGGTCAAAGCCCAATCTGTTTTATCAGCTGCGGTGGCTAATTTAGAGAATAAAAAAGAAAAATTGGAAGCAGAATTCACAACCCTTCAATCTTATCAAAGTGTCGTGGAACTGTTGAATTCCCAATATGAAGATCTAGCGTCACGAATGGATCCAGCTATTTTAGAAGCAGCAGATATGCCAATGGATATCCGCTCAAGCAATCCAACAACTTTCTCGGATAGACCAACGGTTCTTCCAACAACTACCAATAGTCCACAAGTGCAAGCACCAAAAGCTACTCCGGAGCCAAAACAAGAAGCTAAAGTAGAAGAGATCAAACCTAAAAAAGAAAACAGCCAAGCTGTGGCAAGTGCAGATTCTTCTAAATATGCAGTAGCAACAACAGGTGTTGCCGTCGGGCTACTTGCTGGATTGTTTGGTTTCAAGAAAAAGAAACAATCTTCAAAAAAAGATTAAGACATACCGAAGATAGAGTGGATGCTTAGACACTTTATTGCTTAAACTCTTCAAAGAAGATATATGAGGGTGGGAAAAGAACTCGCTTAACAAAATGAGTTCTGTCCTGCTCTTTTTTTTTGTACACTTTTAGAATTCTTGAAAGAAAATGACAGAAAATGATAAAAAGTGTTGACATTTTTTGGAGATGGAGTATAATAGTCCTTGTAATCGATTGCAAAAGGAGGAGAAATGCTTAAGTCTGAACGAAAACAATTCATCCTCGAGAAGGTACTGAAGGAAAAATTTGTTTCCTTAGAAACCCTTGTACAAGAGCTAGGGACGTCTGAATCAACGGTTCGACGTGACTTGGATGAATTAGAAGCTGAAAGTAAACTTCGCCGGGTTCACGGCGGTGCGGAAAGCCTGCATTTTCTTCAAGAGGAAGAAAGCAATAAAGAAAAATCTATCAAAAACATTCAAGTTAAGTCAAAAATCGCGGTAAAAGCGGCGGAATTGATCAAAGATCATGACGTAATCTTTATCGATGCCGGGACAACCAATGAACTTTTGGTACAAGAAATTGTCAATCCAACGGTAACCGTGGTGACCAACTCGATTCACCATGCGACCAAGTTGGTCGAGCGAAATGTTCCAACGGTCATCATCGGTGGGAAGGTAAAATCTTCTACAGATGCTAGTATCGGAGGGATCGCGCTCAATCAGATCGGTCAGTTGAATTTTGACAAGGCCTTTCTTGGAATGAATGGAATCGATGATGAATTTTACAGCACTCCAGACCTGGAAGAAGGATCTGTTAAGCGTGCGATTATCGAAAATGCGAAAAAAACTTATATCCTAGCGGATGATTCGAAAATTGGGGTGACATCCTTTGTCAAAGTGGCTCCTATCAAGCGAGCCATGATTATCACCAATCAATGTGAACCGCAACGATTAAAGGTATTAAAAGAAAAAACGGAGGTTATAGAGGTTTGATTTATACAGTAACACTGAATCCAGCAATTGACTATATTGTCCGTCTCGATCATGTAGAGACAGGGGCGGTCAATCGGATGGCTTCGGAAGATAAATTCGCCGGTGGTAAAGGGATCAATGTCAGTCGTGTCTTGAAACGTCTCGATATCGAGAACACAGCGACTGGATTTATCGGTGGTTTCACAGGACGCTACATCGAAGACGTACTGACTAGCGAAGCCATTTCCACCAACTTTGTGACAGTGGACCAAGATACCCGGATCAATGTCAAGATCAAGGCTGATGAGGAAACAGAGATCAATGGGAATGGCCCAGAAGTGACGGAAGCGCAGTTGCAAGAATTGCTCAACATCTTATCGAGCTTAACAACAGATGATGTGGTAGTCTTTGCAGGATCTGCCCCATCTTCACTTGGGAATGGCGTTTACAAACAATTGATCGCAGCAACTCGTGCGACAGGTGCGCAAGTGGTTTGCGACTTTGAAGGGCAAACCTTGATTGATTCCTTGGAGTTCAATCCCCAATTGGTCAAACCAAACAACCATGAATTGGGAGATATCTTTGGCGTTACCTTGACGGAATTGCCAGAAATTGAACGTTATGCTAAAGAGATTTTGGCCAAGGGTGCACAAAACGTCATTATTTCCATGGCGGGTGATGGTGCTCTCCTTGTCAGTCCAAACGGTACTTACTTCGCAAAACCAATCAAAGGTCAAGTGAAGAACTCTGTTGGGGCTGGAGATTCCATGGTAGCTGGCTTCACTGGGAAGCTCGCAACAACAGGAGATGTCATCGAAGCCTTCAAATGGGGCGTGGCTTGTGGCACAGCAACCACCTTCTCAGATGACTTGGCGACAGCTGACTATATAAAAGAAACTTATGAAAAAGTAGAGGTAGAAAAACTATGAAAATTCAAGACGTTTTAAATAAAAACGTGATGTTGTTTGACCTTCAAGCAACAGATAAAGAGGGCGTGATCAATGAGATGGTCCAATCGCTCGTTGACAATGGTGTGGTGACAGATTTTGACACCTTCAAGGCTGGAATCATGAACCGTGAAGCACAAACTTCAACTGGTTTGGGTGACGGAATTGCCATGCCCCACAGCAAAAATGAAGCAGTTAAAGAAGCTACAGTCTTGTTTGCAAAATCAAACAAGGGTGTGGACTACGCTTCACTGGATGGCCAACCAACAGACTTGTTCTTCATGATCGCAGCTCCAGAAGGAGCAAACGACACTCACTTGGCAGCCCTAGCTGAATTGTCTAAGTACTTGATGAAACCAGGTTTTGCAGACAAACTTCGCCAAGCAAGCACTCCTGATCAAGTGATTGCAGCCTTTGATGCAGAAGAGCAAGAAGCTGCAGCAGAAGAAGCGAAAAAAGCAGAAGCGGTCAAAGAAGCAGCTTCATCTGACAAACCATTGATCGTTGCCGTTACAGCATGTACAACAGGGATCGCCCACACTTACATGGCAGAAGAAGCCCTCATCAAAAAAGGTGAAGAAATGGGTGTTACGGTCCGCGTTGAAACTAACGGTGCATCTGGTGTCGGTAACCGCTTGACAGCTGAAGAAATCGCCAAAGCTGAAGGGGTCATCATTGCAGCTGATAAAGCAGTTGAAACCGCTCGTTTCGATGGCAAAAAATTGATCTCTAAACCAGTCGCAGCCGGTATCCGTCAGACAGAAGAATTGATCCAAACCATCTTGGATGGCAAAGCAGATGTTTTCCACGCTGAAAATGCTGCACAAGCTAGCACTAGCCAAGAAAAATTGAGCTTAGGTGGAGCCTTCTACAAACACTTGATGAGTGGGGTTTCTCAAATGCTTCCATTCGTTATCGGTGGTGGTATCTTGATCGCCCTTGCCTTCTTGATTGACCAAGTTCTTGGTGTGCCTCAAGATCAATTGTCTAGTCTTGGTTCTTATCATGTATTAGCAGCACAATTTAAAACAATTGGTGGAGTAGCCTTTGGCTTCATGCTTCCTGTACTTGCAGGTTACATTGGATTCTCAATCGCTGAAAAACCTGGTTTTGTAGCAGGGTTTATCGCTGGATCTATTGCTAGCTCAGGTTCAGCATTTGGAAATATCGCCTACGGTGCTGCTAAAGGTGAATTACCAGCAGCCGTATCATCAGGTTTCCTTGGAGCTTTGGCAGGTGGTTTCCTAGCAGGTGGAGTGATTCTAGTTCTTCGTAAAGCTCTTGCAGTTCTTCCACGTTCACTCGATGGTATCCGCTCTATCCTTCTCTTGCCATTACTTGGTGTTGGTTTGACAGGATTCTTGATGTTCCTCATCAATATTCCAATGGCTGCTATCAATACTGGTCTTAACAACTTCCTTTCAAGCTTGTCAGGAAGCTCAGCTGTCCTTCTTGGACTTCTCGTCGGCGGTATGATGGCTGTCGATATGGGTGGACCAGTTAACAAAGCCGCTTATGTCTTCGCTACAGGTACACTTGCTGAATCTGTTGCTTCAGGTGGTTCTATTGTTATGGCAGCTGTTATGGCAGCTGGTATGGTTCCTCCATTGGCAGTATTTGTAGCAACTGTATTGTTTAAAGATAAATTTACACAAGAAGAACGCGATTCTGGTTTGACAAACATTGTCATGGGTCTTTCCTTCATCACAGAAGGTGCCATTCCATTTGGTGCAGCTGACCCAGCTCGTGCCATCCCAAGCTTCATCGCAGGTTCAGCATTGACAGGTGCCCTTGTTGGTCTTGCAGGCTTGAAACTCATGGCTCCTCACGGAGGAATCTTCGTTATCGCCCTTACATCAAATCCACTTCTTTACATCTTGTTCGTATTGATCGGTGCAGTTGTAAGTGGTATCTTGTTCGGATTGCTTCGCAAACCTAAAAACTAAATATGATTAAAAGGTTGGGAATGCCCAACCTTTTCTTTTTGTGCTAGTGAAAAAATCACCTCATTCGGCGTTGGTATCTTGAGCTGAATTATGATATAATAAGCCTATCGCATATTTTTAGGAGAATAAAAATGGATATTCAACGTGAAAAAGAATTTGTCAGCCAATACCACTATGACGCTCGTAATTTTGAGTGGGAAAAAGAAAATGGCATCCCTGAAACAAAAGTAGATGTAAACTTTCAATTGATCAATCGTGATCAAGAACAAAACACGACTTCTTTGATTGTGATCTTGAGCTACATGATCGTTTTTGACGGTTTTGTGATCAGTGGAACCATCACTCAAATCAACCACTTGTTTGGTCGTTATGTCAATGAACCAAGTGAATTCAGCAAAGACGAAGTGGAAGAATTGGCTCGCCCTTGCTTGAATATGCTCAACCGTTTGACTTATGAAGTCACAGAAATTGCCCTCGATTTACCGGGTATTAATTTGGAGTTTTAATCAATGAAATTAGCAGTGATCACGGATTCGTCTGCCTATTTAACGCAAGACGTGCTCCATCACGACGACTTATTTATTTTAGAGATCCCGATCTATATCGATGGGGAGTCTTATGTTGAAGGGAAGAACCTGACACACGATGAGTTCTACCAAAAGATGACTGCGTCTAAGGAATTGCCAAAGACTAGCCAGCCGAGTGTGGCAGAGTTAGAAGAAGTCTTATCTGGTTTGACAGCTAAGGGCTATACGCATGCTATCGGTCTTTTCTTGTCATCTGGTATTTCTGGTTTCTACCAAAATATCCAATATTTGAAGGACGAATTCGAAGGCTTGACCGTTGAATTTCCGGATTCAAAAATCACCAGTGCTCCTCTAGGGATGATGGCAGAAGACTGCTTGAAATGGGCTGGTGAAGGCCGTTCCTTCGACGAGATTGTGGCCAATGTCCAACACCAGATTGATGGAACCTCTGCCTATATCATGGTGGATGATTTGAACCACTTGGTTAAAGGTGGTCGTCTGTCAAATGGGGCTGCTATTCTTGGGAACCTCTTGAGTATCAAGCCTATTCTTCATTTTAATGATGAAGGCGTGATTGAGGTCTTTGAGAAAGTCCGGACGGAAAAGAAAGCCATGAAACGCTTGGTAGAGATTGTTGTATCAGATATCGCAGATGGTCATTACCAAGTCTTTGTCATCCATGCCAATGTTCCTGAAAAAGCAGAGGCACTTCGCCAACTACTCATTGAAGAAGGAGTGGAAGGTGACATTCCTTTTGCTACCTTTGGAGGAGTTATTGGGACGCACTTAGGTGACCATAGCTTAGCAGTTGGGTATATCCCTATCGTTTAAGGAGAATTCTATGTCCATTAAAGTCATTATCGCAGGTTTCAAGGGAAGAATGGGACAAGCAGCCTACAAGATGGTTTCAGAAGACCCTGAGCTAGAATTAGCCGGCTTGATCGATCCATTTACTGATGAGACAGAAGTTGCAGGAGTCCCTGTCTTTAACCGCAAAGAAGATGTTGTGGGTCTAGAGGCAGATGTTTGGGTCGACTTTACCATGCCCAAGGTCGCTTACGAAAATACTCGCTTTGCAATTGAGAATGGCTTTGCGCCTGTTGTGGGAACGACTGGATTCACTCCTGAGCAGATCCAAGAATTGATAGACCTTTCACGTGAAAAGGATTTGGGTGGCTTGATCGCGCCGAACTTTGCCATTGGAGCCGTGCTCTTGATGCAATTTGCAGCGCAAGCAGCCAAGTATTTCCCGAATGTAGAAATTATCGAATTGCACCACGATAAGAAAAAAGATGCACCGAGTGGAACAGCAATTAAGACCGCTGAGCTGATCTCAGAGAAGCGCGAGAAGATCCAGCAAGGTGCAGCAGATGAAGAAGAGTTGATGCCTGGAGCAAGAGGGGCAGAGTTTGAAGGGATGCGCATCCATTCAGTTCGATTGCCTGGCCTAGTCGCTCACCAAGAGGTGATTTTTGGTAGCCAAGGCGAAGGGTTGACTCTCCGTCATGATTCCTATGATCGTGTTTCCTTCATGACAGGAGTAAATCTAGGGATTAAAGAAGTTGTCAAGCGTCATGAGCTTGTTTATGGTTTGGAACACTTACTATGAGATTAGAAAAGATGCCTTCTGAGTTTCAGGAGGCTTTACCAATATTAGAGAAGATTAAAGCAGCTGGTTTTGAGGCCTATTTTGTAGGGGGATCTGTCCGTGATGCCCTCTTGGATCGTCCAATTCACGATGTCGATATCGCTTCCTCCTCATATCCAGAAGAGACCAAGGCGATTTTTGATCGCACAGTAGATGTCGGTATCGAACACGGGACTGTCTTGGTCCTTGAAAATGGGCAAGAATATGAAATTACGACCTTCCGGACGGAGGATGTCTATGTCGATTATCGGCGTCCAAGCTCCGTGTCTTTTGTGCGCTCACTAGAAGAAGACCTCAAGCGCCGTGATTTTACCGTCAATGCCTTTGCCTTAAATGAAAAAGGAGAGATTGTTGACCTCTTTCAGGGGTTAGCAGATTTAGAAAACAAGGTTCTTCGGGCGGTTGGGCTTCCTCATGAGCGCTTTCATGAAGATGCTCTCCGCATCATGCGAGGCTTTCGCTTTCAAGCCAGCCTTGGTTTTGAATTAGAAGACGCAACCTTTGATGCTATGAAGGAGTGTGCTCCTTTGCTAGAGAAGATCTCTGTTGAGCGCACTTTCATCGAGTTTGATAAGCTCTTACTTTCTCCATATTGGAGGAAAGGCTTGGAGGCTATGCTAGCCAGTGGAGCTTACCACTATCTGCCAGCGTTGAAGAATCGCAAAGAAGCACTTGAGCGTTTGTTTGACATAGAGCTTGAATTTACCTTTTCAACTTCTGAGCAAGCTTGGGCTGCTCTGGTTTTAGTACTAGACATTCAAGACATTCCAAAATTCTTTAAAAAATGGAAGACCTCAAGAGACTTTGCCAAGACGGTGGAGCAGATCGTGGAGATTCTTAAGCTTAGAGAAAAAGGAAGTCTAGACAAGCGTGCATGTTACAAGTATGAGAAGCGCTTGTTGCTAGTGGCGGAAGAGTTGCGTGAAGCTTATGCCTTGAGTGTGGATTATTTGGCGATTGAGCGTGTCTATGATAGCTTGACCATTCATGATAAGCACGAAGTGGTGGTCAATGGTGGCATGCTGATCAAAGAATACGGCTTTAAACCTGGTCCAGCCTTGGGAGAGATTTTGACAAAGATCGAATACGCCATTGTCGATGGGGAGCTGGCCAATGAAAAAGAAGCCATCATTGCCTATATCCAGCAAGTAAAAGAGGAGGAAAAATGAGCGATTTTATTGTCGAGAAATTAACCAAATCTGTCGGAGATAAGACCGTCTTTCGTGAGATTTCCTTTATTATTCACGACTTGGATCGGATCGGTCTGATCGGGGTCAATGGAACCGGCAAGACCACTCTGTTAGATGTATTGTCAGGACGCTCTGGCTTTGATGGAGATGTGAGTCCTTTTTCTGCCAAGAGTGATTATACGATTGGTTACTTGACGCAGGAGCCAGACTTTGATGATCATAAGACGGTTCTGGATACAGTATTATCCAGTGATTTGCGTGAAATGCAGCTGATTCGTGATTATGAATTCTTGATGGCGGATTACAGAGAAGAGAACCAAGCACGTCTGGAGAAGGTGATGGCGGAGATGGATTCGCTCAATGCTTGGGAAATCGAGAGTCAGGTCAAGACAGTCCTTTCAAAACTTGGGATTGAAGACTTGAATGCCAAAGTTGGCGATCTATCTGGGGGCTTGCGTCGTCGGGTGCAACTGGCACAAGTATTGCTGTCTCACCACGACCTACTCTTGCTAGATGAGCCGACCAACCACCTAGATATTGATACCATCGAATGGTTGACCAATTTCTTGAAGAATTCTAAGAAAACCGTGCTCTTCATTACCCACGATCGTTATTTCTTGGATAATATTTCAACACGGATCTTTGAGTTGGATCGAGGTGGTTTGATTGAGTATCAAGGCAACTACCAGGATTATGTCCGCTTAAAGGCCGAGCAAGATGAGCGTGATGCGGCCCTTCTTCATAAGAAGCAGCAACTCTATAAGCAGGAGTTGACCTGGATGCGGAGGCAACCCCAGGCGCGTGCGACCAAGCAACAGGCTCGGATCAATCGTTTCCACGATCTTAAGCAAGACTTGTCTGGCCAAAGCAACCAGACGGATCTAGAGATGAACTTTGAGACCAGCCGGATCGGAAAGAAAGTCATCGAGTTTAAAGATGTGAGTTTTGCTTTTGAAAACAAGCCGATTTTACAGGACTTTAACCTCTTAGTCCAAAATAAGGACCGCATCGGGATCGTCGGGGATAATGGTGTCGGTAAATCGACCCTACTCAATCTGATCGCTGAGCGACTCCAGCCTCAGTCAGGGCAAGTGATTATTGGGGAAACTGTGCGGGTGGCTTATTTCTCTCAACAGATCGATGGCTTGGATGAGAGCAAGCGCGTGATCAATTTCTTACAAGAGGTTGCGGAGGAAGTCAAGACGACTGTCGGAACAACTTCGATCGCTGATCTCTTGGAGCAATTTCTCTTCCCACGCTCTATGCATGGAACCTTGATCGAAAAACTCTCCGGTGGGGAGAAGAAACGCCTCTTTCTCTTAAAACTCTTGATTGAAAAACCCAATGTGCTTCTCCTCGATGAACCAACCAATGACTTGGATATTGCTACCTTGACGGTTTTGGAAAACTTCCTTCAAAACTTTGGTGGTCCCGTTATTACCGTTAGCCACGACCGTTATTTTTTGGATAAGGTCGCGAGTAAAATCCTGGCTTTTGAAAATGGGGGCATTCGTGAGTTCTTTGGCAATTATACGGATTATTTAGATGAAAAAGCCTTTGAAGCAGCCCAGGTAACGGCTAGTCAAAAGATTGAAAAAGAGAAGCCTGTCAAGCCAAAAGATGAGAAGAAGCGCATGAGCTACATGGAGAAGCAAGAATGGGCAAGTATTGAGGCAGATATCGAAGCCATTGAAAATCGAATTGCAGAGATTGAAGTGGAGATGAATGAAAACGGCTCTGACTTTGGCAAGTTGTCAGCCCTTCAAAAAGAACTAGATCAGGAAAACGAGCGTCTACTTGAAAAGTATGATCGTTATGATTACCTAAGTGAATTAGATGAATAAGGAGGCCCTATGAATCAATTGAACCGGATATCCCTTGGAATTTCAGCGACTATTTTTACCATTATCGGTATCGTCTTGTTTATCAATCCGATTGAGCACATTGGCTCTTTTAGTTGGTTGATTTCCTGTGGATTCTTTTTAATCTCTTTTTCACGTTTTTCACGCTATTACCGCTTGCGTCAGGCAGGTATTATAAAGCAGCAACAGCTCTTTCACAGTATGGTTGCCTTAGTGTTTGCGGTTTACTTGCTACTATATGGCTACAAGACCTTGCCGATTGTCTTTCCAGTCACCTTAGGGATTTGGCTGATCTATCGCTCTGTTTTAAATTTCCGAAAAGCTAACTTCTATTCTAAGAAGGTTGAAGAACTTTCCAAGCGCTATATTTTCTTTGCCTTGGTGCAGCTCTTTATCGGTCTGTTCTTAATTGTCAGTCCATTATCGATCAGTGTCTTCCTACTGAATATTATTGGCTTGATTTTCTTATTATTAGGATTTCAGTCCTTTAGTCTCTTGTTAAAAAGTTAAGAAAAGTTACGTGCAAACCTTTGCGTTTGATAAAAAGTCTGATATAATAGAACTGTAAGTGTTTACAAGTTTTGAAAGGAGTAACAGATGTCTAAAAAAATTATTGGTATTGACCTTGGAGGAACTTCCATTAAGTTTGCTATTCTAACTCTAGATGGTGAAGTTCAAGAAAAATGGTCTATTAAAACAAACATTTTGGATGAAGGAAGTCATATTGTAGAGGATATGATCGAATCCATCGCTCATCGTTTGAATATGCTTGGGCTAGATGCTTCTGAATTCCAAGGAATTGGTATGGGATCACCTGGTGTAGTCGATCGTGAAAAGGGAACTGTTATCGGTGCCTACAACTTGAACTGGAAGACCCTTCAACCAGTCAAAGAAAAGATCGAAAGTGCGCTTCATATTCCATTCTTCATTGATAATGATGCCAATGTTGCTGCCTTGGGTGAACGTTGGAAAGGGGCTGGTGAAAACCAACCGGATGTTGTCTTTATGACACTTGGTACTGGGGTCGGCGGTGGAATTGTCGCTGAAGGCCGTCTCTTGCATGGTGTTCGCGGGGCTGCTGGTGAACTTGGTCACATCACGGTTGACTTTGATGATCCAATCCAATGTACTTGTGGTAAAAAAGGTTGTCTTGAAACCGTTGCATCTGCGACAGGGATCGTCAACTTGACTCGTCGTTATGCAGACGAGTACGAAGGGGACTCTCAATTGAAAGTTTTGATCGACAATGGTGAAGAAGTGACAGCTAAAACGGTCTTTGATCTAGCTAAAGAAGGCGACGCTCTTGCCTTGATCGTCTACAAAAACTTCTCACGCTACCTTGGACTTGCTGCAGCCAATATTGGTTCAACCTTGAACCCATCTAAGATCGTTATCGGTGGTGGGGTATCTGCTGCTGGAGAATTCCTCTTGGATGGCGTGCGCAAGGTATTTGAAGAAAACTCATTCCCACAAGTACGTGAATCTACTCAATTGGCGCTTGCTACATTGGGAAATGATGCTGGTGTCATTGGTGCTGCATCCCTTGTATTACAATAAGATGAAAAGGAGATCTGGCTCGTGCTAGGATCTCCTTTTTTTCTGTGTCCTGTGATATAATGAAGACAAAACTGGATTCAAGGAGAGTATATGACAAAAGCAGATACAATTTTTAAAGAAAACATTCGAAAAATCATGGAAGAAGGGGTCTGGTCAGAGCAGGCGCGTCCTAAGTATAAGGATGGTAGAACAGCCAACTCCAAGTACATCACGGGAGCCTTTATGGAGTTTGACCTCTCAAAAGGCGAGTTTCCTATCACGACCCTTCGTCCCATCGCGATTAAATCAGCCATCAAAGAGATGCTCTGGATCTACCAGGATCAGTCGAATAGCTTAGACCTGTTAGAAGACAAGTACAATGTCCACTACTGGAATGACTGGGAAGTAGGGGATAGTCGCACCATCGGTCAGCGCTATGGTGCAGTGGTCAAAAAGCATGACCTTACCAATAAAATTCTCAAGCAATTAGAAGCCAATCCTTGGAATCGCCGCAACATCATCTCGCTCTGGGATTATGATGCCTTTGAGGAGACCGACGGACTCTTGCCATGTGCTTTTCAGACCATGTTTGACGTGAGGCGCGTGGATGGAGAAATCTATCTAGATGCGACCCTGACCCAGCGTTCAAATGATATGTTGGTAGCCCACCATATCAACGCCATGCAGTATGTAGCGCTACAGATGATGATCGCCAAGCACTTTGGCTGGAAGGTCGGAAAGTTCTTTTACTTCATTAATAACCTTCATATTTATGATAATCAATTTGAACAGGCTGAAGAGTTACTTCGTCGGGAGCCTTCAGATTGTCAGCCACACTTGGTTTTGAAGGTACCAGATGGAACCAATTTCTTTGACATCAAACCAGAAGATTTTGAACTGGTCGATTATGATCCAGTGAAGCCACAATTGAAGTTCGATCTAGCGATTTAGTGATAAATCAAGTTTTTTCAAGCCCATTATTTATTGGTTTAATAGTTTTAACATTAAAGTTATTGAAGCTAAAAATTTTTACTCATTTTTGAGTCAAAATGTTTTGAAAATCGTTCGGGTTTTGTTAAAATAGATAAGGTTTGGAAAAAACTAAACAATTTTAAAAAGAATGTTAATTTATAGATAAAAATGGAGGTCCATTAGATGGGAAAAGACTTATTTAATGATCGTATTAGCAGATTCTCAATTCGTAAACTGAATGTGGGTGTTTGCTCAGTACTTTTGGGGACACTTGTCATGGTTGGTACAGCAGCAAGTGCAGCCGCAGAAGAAAAGACAGATACGACAAGTGAAAATGTAGCAGCAGTTGCAACAGCGTCAGAAGCGCCCGCAACTTCAACAGCCACAGCAACTTCAGCAGCATCAACAGCTGCAACAACGAGTACAGCAGCGACAACGTATGAAGCAAACCCAGCTGTTACTGCACCAGCAACATCAACAGCACCTGCTTCAACTAGTGAAGCAAGTAGCACAAGCACAGCAGCGTCTGCAACCTCAACTGCACCAGAAACATCATCTGCTGCAACAACACCAAATTTAGAAGCAGATACACCAACAAACAAGGCAGCAGAAGCAGCTTCAACAACTACAGATAAGAAGGAAGAACTTGCGTCAGGTGTCCAAGCACCAGCAACTGAAACTCCTGCTGTGACGGCAGAAACATCTGGTGGTAAACGCCGTACTCGTCGTGCTCTTGGTGACGCAAATGATCCAAACTTGATTGGGGATGATGTTGTCGATGCAACTTCAACTCCAAAGGTAGAAAAACCAGGCTTTACAACAAATGTAAAAGCCGCAGACCTTGCTAGTCAAATCTCTTGGTTAGACTTTGGAGAAACAGCTAACTGGACAGGGACAACGACAACGTCAGACGGCAAACTTGCCCTCCAAGTTGGTGCTACCTATACTAAGGAAATCATGCCTGGCTATGTAGTTACCATCAAAGTCAAGTCTTTAAAACCCTTCCAAGCGACTGAAATCTATAAAAAACGGATGGAAGAACGTGGAGCTACAGAAGCAGAAAAAGCAACCTATGATCCTAATGCTAAAAATGGTTATGTGAGTGGGACTAGTGACCGAAAATCACTTGCAGAATTGAATGCTGGTCATGAAGCCAAGGTTATTGCCGAGCCTCAAAACCGTTGGACTGAAATTAAAAGCGAGGGGATTGATACTGGTACAAAGAGTACAACTATTAGTTCAGAATTAAATGGTGGGAATATTGGGATCCAATTTGAAGTCTCCGCTACCTTCCGTGGAAAAGCTGTTAAACCTGCTGTAGTCATGGCAGATGGTGAGTCAGCTAACCCTGGTGAATTGGTTATGTTCACCACCAATGGAGAAGGATGGCAACAAATTGGTGAGTGGTATAAAAATGGAAAAAAATGGACTAGAACGTTTATTCCACAAAATACAGACAATTTATTTGGTTCAAACCCTACCACTAAAATAGACGGTATGAATTTCGGTAGTACTAACCTTAATCAACTTCGTAATAGTACTCAAGTCGGACCAGACAAAAAAGCAGTTGCTTGGAAATATTATGGAAGTGCCGATTTAATAACCGGGGGCCTCGGAACTGGAGTCTTTGGGCCAAATATTTCTGCAGGAGATGTTGCGGTTCCTCTTGTTATGACAAAGGGAGCTTCTGAAATCGGTCTTTACATTGCTTCAGGTGGTAAACAGTCTGCTATGCTAGGATTTTTCCCGCTTGATGAGGGAGATGCACCTGAATCATACGGTAAGGCGATTCATTCGATCGCAACTGTAGATGGAATTACTGGTAAGAAAGTGAACCAACCTTATCTTGGTCACTTGAGTCCTGATATGGATGAAAACAATACCCTTGATTGGACGGGTGATGACAAGGCGACCACTGCGGATGAAGGTATCGACCAATTACTTCCAAATGATCTCAAAGGAAAAACCAATGAGTTGATCAAGATGGATCGTACAAGACCAGGAAATTATACGATTACTGTTGAAGCTCATACAGACGGGGCACCTCAAGCCAATATTTATGGTTGGGTTGACTTTAACCAAAACGGTACCTTTGATGAAGACGAACGCTCTGATTTAGCAACCATTACTAAGGATGGAGCCGTTACCCTAAGCTTCACCAAGAGCAAAACCTATATCGATCCTAGTGTCAAGGAACTAGGGGTACGGTTACGAATTGCTAAGGATGCTGCTCAAATTGAGAGTCCGACAGGAATGGCCTTTTCAGGGGAGGTTGAGGACTTTAAGACTCAAATCACTCACCCACCAAAAGGAGAAGTCAAGGAAACAAGTGGTCTTCAAGGGGCGAAGCAAACCGCTACTGTAGCCTTTACCGCTCGTGGTTTACAAGGGTATAGCCTGACAGAAGCAGCAAAAATTGATGAAACAGTAGCTCCACAAATGATAGATAACCGTACAGGGCAAGTCGTTACACCTGGCGCAGATGGCTACTATGCTGTAGCTGGTCAAGGGAAGTACAAGATCACTCCAAACGGAACTTCTGTGGATGTTGAGTTCATTCCTGAAGATCACTTCTTAGGAACAGCGGATGGAATCTCTATCCGTCGTACAGACAGCAATGGCTATGATACAGGTTGGTCAACGAAATTCCCAGACGAAGAAGCCAATGTCGATACTGTCTTGAATACTATGGATGGTCTTTATATCCCAACTGTTACACCAACGGATATTGAAGGGGTAGATAAGACTTCGACAGATGTCCAAGGTGCGACTCAAACTGGTACACCAACCTTTAACACAACTACAACGAATGCTAATGGCGACAAGATCTCTGTCACTCCAAGCTTGGAATACCCTGCTAAATTGGTGGACCCAGCGACTGGTCAAGTAACCAATGCAACCTCTGTAACAGTAGCAGGTGAAGGAACATACAGCATTGATGATGCTACTGGTAAAGTAACC
>JAQCUL010000010.1:0-1056 GCA_027685415.1 Streptococcaceae bacterium AF13-5-6.0 | reverse complement strand
CATTGATGATGCTACTGGTAAAGTAACCTTTGTTCCAGAACCAGGATTCACAGGTACAGCTCAAGGTGTTACCGTATCTGTAACAGCTCCTGTCGGAAAAGATAAAGACGGGACCGTCCGTGATGAATACCTTAAGACAGCAACCGCTAAATACACACCAACGGTTACTCCAATCACAGTGACCCCTACAGACAAGGTTTCTGAGGATGTTCAAAATGTTCCTCAAACACAAACACCAACCTTTGATTTGAGTAATGATAAGACTGCTGAAATCACAAGTAAGAAATTGGTGGATCCAGCAACTGGTCAACCGACTGATGAAACAACTGTGACAGTAGCAGGTGAAGGTAGCTATACTATCGACCCAACGACTGGAGCAGTAACATTTACGCCAGAAAAAGACTTTGTCGGTACTGCAAAAGGAGTAACTGTTCAGGCAACTGCTACTATTACAAATGCTAATGGTAAGACTGCAACCATTACTTCAGATGCGACCTACACACCAACTGTTGTGCCAGCAGTTCCAACTGCAAACCCTGCAACTTCTAAAGATGTTCAAGGTGCAACACAAACAGGGACACCAACCTTTGCTGGTACAACTGTTTCTGTAAATGGCGAAGATAAAGCTATTACCATTAAAGACAATAGCTACACATTGCTAGATAAAGATGGTAACGAAGTTTCAAGCACACCAGCTTATGCTGCAGATGGAACAACTGAAATCGGTACGTTCTCTATTGACCCAGCAACTGGCCAAGTAACCTTCACACCAACGGATAAATCATACACTGGTGCAGTTACACCAGCCAAGGTTCAAGCTGAAAGCTCAAATGGTATCAAGGTAGATACAACTTACACACCTGAAATCGTTCCAGTAACTCCAACAGCTACACCAGCAGAAACAACAGACATTCAAGGTGCTACTCAAAAAGGTAAACCTGAATTCAAGGGTGGAACTGTAACGGTTGATGGCGTTGAGAAGACTGTTGAAATCAATGAAGATGTTCCAGCAACATTTGACGATGGCTCAACAACTAAGACCGTTGAAGGAGTTGG
>JAQCUL010000001.1:155956-184440 GCA_027685415.1 Streptococcaceae bacterium AF13-5-6.0 | reverse complement strand
ATTCAAGTGACCACAAAGAGTAGCTCGTCTACGTCAAGCTCAAGCAGTTCGTCGTCGACCTCCTCCAGTTCAAGTAATTAGAAAGTAAAAAAGGTAATGAAGAATGGGTAAATATTTTGGAACGGACGGTGTCCGTGGAGAAGCAAATGTAGAATTAACGCCAGAATTGGCTTTTAAACTAGGCCGTTTCGGTGGTTATGTGTTGAGCCAACATGAAGAACAAACACCTTTGGTGTTTGTTGGACGTGATACGCGTATTTCTGGTGAAATGCTGGAGCATGCTTTGATCGCTGGCCTCTTATCAGTTGGGATTCGCGTTTATAAGTTGGGTGTGATTGCAACGCCAGGTGTTGCCTATCTGGTTCGTACGGAAAAAGCCAGCGCCGGCGTTATGATTTCTGCTAGCCACAATCCAGCTTTGGACAATGGCATCAAATTCTTTGGTGGTGATGGCTTCAAATTGGATGATGATCGCGAACTTGAAATTGAAGCCTTGCTTGATGCTTCTGAAGATACCCTTCCACGTCCAAGTGCCCAAGGTTTAGGAACGGTCATGGAATATCCAGAAGGTTTGCGTAAGTATCAAGAATTCCTTGTATCGACAGGTGTCCAACTCGAGGGCATGCGCGTAGTCTTAGATACAGCAAATGGTGCAGCCTCTACTAGTGCCCGTCAAATCTTTGCAGATCTGGGAGCTCAATTGACCGTCATCGGTGAAAACCCAGATGGTTTGAACATCAATGATGGGGTTGGTTCTACTCACCCAGAGCATTTGCAAGAGAAAGTCAAAGAAGTAGGCGCAGCGATTGGTCTAGCCTTTGACGGAGACAGCGATCGCTTGATTGCTGTTGATGAAAATGGAGAGATCGTAGATGGAGATAAGATCATGTACATCATCGGTTCTTATCTTTCAAGCAAGGGCTTGCTCGAAAAAAATACGATCGTCACAACCGTCATGTCCAATCTCGGCTTCCACAAAGCATTAGATGCGAAGGGAATTCAAAAAGAAATCACAGCTGTTGGAGACCGTTATGTGGTCGAAGAAATGCGCAAGTCAGGATACAATCTTGGTGGTGAGCAATCCGGTCACGTAGTCATCATGGATTATAATACAACTGGTGATGGTCAATTAACAGGAGTTCAATTGACTAAAATCATGCAAGAAACCGGTAAGAAATTATCTGAATTGGCTGCTGAAGTAACCATTTATCCACAAAAACTGGTTAATATCCGGGTTGAAAATAGCATGAAAGACAAGGCGATGGAAGTGCCTGCTATTCGTGAAATCATTGAAAAAATGGAAGCGGAAATGGCAGGAAATGGACGTATTTTGGTACGTCCAAGTGGAACTGAACCCCTCCTTCGAGTGATGGCAGAAGCACCAACCCATGAAGAAGTGGACTACTATGTAGATACCATTGCTGCAGTTGTTCAAGCAGAAATCGGACTTTAACCTTGTAAAAAAACATGGCTCGCAAATAGGCGAGCAGAGGAGGTATATATGAAACAGGTTCGTCAAATTGTATGGGCACTTGCCTTAGTGCTAACGATTCTATTCACAGCTGGTTTGACTAAAACAATTCATGCTGCAGAAGTCTCATCATATACACAGACAGCACGTCTAACGAAAGACGGTAACACGCTAACAAATGGGAGCAAGGTGTTGACAAATGAAAAATTGTCAGCAAGTATTTATTTAGCCTTTCCAGATTCGCAAACTATTCAAGCTGGTGATACCTTAACTCTTAGTTTGCCAAAAGAATTAGCCCTCTACACAGCATTGGAATTCAATGTTCTTGAGGAAGGTCAATCAAATGGTCAGACGGTGGGGAAAGCTGTCGTTGATACAGCAAAGAAAACAGTGACCGTTACCTTTAATGATTATTTCGCATCTCATCCACTCAACAAACGAGTTGCTCTTCATTTTGATGTAAAAGTCGATTCAGAAGTAGTTACAAAAACATCTCCAATCCAGTTTAAACTAGGAAATACAGATTTTTCCTTGAATTATGAAAAAACAGCTGGGGAAGCTGGGGACTATGAAATGAAATACGGCTATCAAGATAAGTCTGATCCAACCATAATCAAATGGCGGATTCTCTTAAATGCCCGTCAAGATATGCTGCGAGGAATGGTCATTAAAGACCAATTCGGAGATGGTTTAACATTGGTTGAAGGGAGCTTACGTGCGGTTCGCTATGCTCCTGTAGAAGGTGGGATCAAGAACGAAGCTCAGATCTTGAGTCTCCCAGTTCTGGATAACTTTACTAAAAAAGCTGTTTTCAATAAGAATGCAGATGGAAAGACCACTGGTTTTACAATTGAATTTGGTGATAACTACAATTGGCCAATGTATATTGAATATTCTACGAAAGTGGCACCTGGAACGAAAGTAGGCGATATTGTCCATAATACGTTAACATGGACGGCAACCAATTTCCCAGCACCTCGTACCTTGACCCGTGAGGTTAGATTGGAAACAGGATCTGGAGAGGGATTAGGTGAGAAAGAACAAACACCACCGACACCTAGCTCAACCTCCTCATCAAGTTCTAGTTCTTCATCAAGCTCATCATCTTCAACGAGTTCTAGTTCTTCATCAAACTCATCATCTTCAACGAGTTCTAGTTCTTCATCAAGTTCCAGCTCTACATCGAACTCAACATCCACATCAAGTTCTTCATTGAAATCATCTTCATCTTCTGTTAAAGAAGAAACTCCAAAACCTGGTAAGAAAAAAGTTCTTCCAAGTACAGGTGAAAAGATGACACCGGTGGTTCTTGTCATGGGTGTCTTCCTAGCAGTTCTATCGGTTGGAATTTTACGTGTAAGAAAAGATTCTTAAAATGATCAATGAAAGATCAGACTTCTGTCTGGTCTTTTTGTGTAGGCTCGATTTGAAAAATCCCCTATTTCGTGGTAAAATAGGGCTAATGAATTTATAGTAATCGAGGTATTAGAAGTGGCTTTTGGAGATAACGGAAAACGTAAAAAAACACCATTTGAAATGATCACGATGGTGGTCATTGTGATTATGTTGATTGTCACCGTTGGTGCAATCTTTGCAACCGCAATTGGTGCTCTTTCTTATTAAGACGCACGCAGAAATAAAGGAAATCATCTATTTATGAGTATGTTTTTAGATACAGCCAAGATTAAGGTCAAGGCTGGAAATGGTGGCGATGGCATGGTGGCCTTTCGCCGCGAAAAATATGTCCCTAATGGCGGACCTTGGGGTGGTGATGGGGGTCGTGGTGGCAATGTCATCTTCGTAGTAGACGAAGGCTTGCGTACCTTGATGGACTTCCGTTATAACCGGCATTTCAAAGCCCAAAATGGGGAAAAAGGAATGACCAAAGGGATGCACGGACGGGGAGCAGAAGATCTCTATGTACGAGTCCCTCAAGGAACGACCGTCCGAGATGCTGAGACTGGTAAGGTCATTACAGACCTAGTTGAAAATGGACAAGAGTACATTGTCGCCCACGGTGGCCGTGGCGGACGTGGAAATATTCGTTTTGCTACTCCTAAAAATCCAGCTCCAGAGATTTCTGAGAACGGGGAACCTGGTCAGGAACGCGAACTCGAATTAGAGCTCAAGGTCTTGGCAGACGTTGGTTTGGTTGGCTTCCCATCAGTAGGGAAATCAACTCTTCTTAGTGTCATCACTTCAGCCAAACCAAAGATTGGAGCTTATCATTTCACAACCATCGTTCCAAACTTGGGCATGGTTCGGACACCGTCAGGTGAATCCTTTGCAGTCGCAGACCTTCCTGGATTGATTGAAGGAGCTAGCCAAGGTGTTGGACTCGGAACCCAGTTCCTTCGTCACATCGAGCGCACCCGGGTTATCTTGCATGTTATTGATATGTCAGCCAGCGAAGGACGCGACCCTTACGAAGATTATGTTCAAATTAATAAAGAGCTTGAAACCTATAATCTTCGGTTGATGGAACGGCCTCAGATTATCGTGGCAAATAAGATGGATATGCCGGAGAGTCAAGAAAACTTGAAAGAGTTCAAGAAGAAATTGGCAGCCAATTACGATGAGTTTGATGAACTGCCACAGATCTTCCCGATCTCTAGTTTGGCGCATCAAGGTTTGGACAACTTGTTAGAAGCAACGGCAGAATTGTTAGACAAAACACCAGAATTCCTCTTGTATTCAGAAGACGAAATGGCTCAAGAAGAAGTCTACTATGGCTTTGATGAAGACCAGCCAGCCTTTGACATCAGTCGGGATGACGATGCCGCTTGGGTCTTGTCTGGTGAAAAACTTGAAAAACTCTTTAATATGACGAATTTCGATCGTGATGAAGCGGTCATGAAATTTGCTCGTCAATTGCGTGGCATGGGTGTTGATGAAGCTCTCCGTGCGCGTGGGGCAAAAGATGGCGATATTGTCCGGATCGGTAAATTTGAATTTGAGTTTGTAGATTAAGATAGATCCCCAGCGGATCAAGGATTCCAAATAAGAAGTGAGGCTTTTTCAGTGGGAGATAAACCAATATCTTTTCGAGATGAAAATGGAAATTTTGTTTCAGCAGCCGATGTTTGGAATGCTGAAAAACTAGAAGAACTCTTTAATATGCTAAATCCTAAGCGAAAATTGCGCTTACAAAGGGAAAAATTAGCAAAAGAAAACCAGCAGAAGTAAATAGACTTGGAGAATACTATGGCAAAAACAATTCATACAGATAAAGCACCCGCAGCAATTGGACCTTATGTTCAAGGGAAAATTGTAGGGAATCTTCTCTTTGCAAGTGGACAAGTTCCCTTGTCACCTGAAACAGGCGAAATCATTGGCGAAACCATCCAAGAACAAACAGAACAAGTCTTAAAGAACATTGGGGCTATTTTGGAAGAGGCTGGGACAGACTTTGACCACGTGGTGAAAACTACTTGTTTCTTAAGTGATATGAATGATTTTGTACCTTTTAATGAGGTCTATAAAACAGTCTTTACTACAGAGTTTCCAGCTCGATCTGCTGTTGAAGTAGCACGCCTGCCACGTGATGTGAAGGTTGAAATTGAAGTTATTGCGGAAATCAAGGCCTAATAACCATTCAAAGACAAAAAGACAGAGTGGAGAGCAGGAAACTGTAGGCCACTCTGTTTTATTTATGGGAGGAGAAAATGACAGAAAGTAAGATTCAACTGGTCATGGTAACCGGGATGAGCGGTGCGGGTAAGACCGTCGCCATCCAATCGTTTGAGGATTTGGGTTACTTTACCATCGATAATATGCCACCGGCGCTCTTGCTGAAATTTATTGAGCTCATGCGCCACAGCCCAGATAACAATAAATTAGCCGTTGTTGTGGACATGCGGAGCCGTTCTTTTTTCAATGAAATTCGCACCATTTTGGATGAATTGGACAATCAAGAAGACCTGGATTTCAAGGTCTTGTTCTTGGATGCCACTGACAGTGAGTTGGTAGCACGATACAAGGAAACCCGTCGTAGCCATCCATTAGCGGCAGATGGCCGTGTCTTAGATGGGATTACCCTAGAGCGCGAACTCTTGTCCCCTTTAAAAAATATCAGTCAAAATGTGGTGGATACGACTGAGTTGACACCTCGTAATTTGAGAAAAACGATCGCAGAACAATTTGCCAGTCAAGATAATCAGCCAGATTTTCGGGTTGAGGTCATGTCATTTGGGTTTAAATATGGCCTTCCGATCGATGCTGACCTTGTCTTTGACGTGCGTTTCCTTCCAAACCCCTACTACAAATTGGAACTTCGGAATTTAACCGGTCAAGATCTAGCTGTCTATGATTACGTCATGGATCACCCTGAATCAGAGGACTTTTATCGTCACCTCCATGACTTGATCGTTCCTATTTTACCGTCTTATAAACGGGAGGGTAAATCCGTTCTCACCATCGCTATGGGCTGTACCGGTGGGCAACACCGTTCAGTAGCCTTTGCAGAGCGCTTAGCGCATGATTTAGAAAAAAATTGGCAAGTCAATTGCAGTCATAGAGACAAGGACAGACGGAAAGAAACGGTGAATCGCTCATGAGAAAACCTAAAGTAACCGTTATTGGAGGAGGAACAGGAATTTCTGTTATCCTCGATAGTCTGAGAAAGAAACCGGTCGACATCACTGCCATCGTAACCGTTGCAGATGATGGCGGGAGTTCAGGTGAATTGCGGAAGAACATCCAAAAATTGACACCACCTGGAGATCTTCGAAATGTGCTGGTTGCCATGTCAGATATGCCTCGTTTTTATGAGAAGGTCTTTCAATACCGCTTTGCTGACGATGATGGCCCTTTGGCCGGTCACCCTTTGGGAAACTTGATCATTGCAGGGATTTCAGAGATGCAAGGCTCGACCTATAATGCCATGCAATTGTTAACCAAGTTCTTTCATACGACCGGCAAGATCTATCCTTCCAGTGATAGTCCCTTGACCCTTCATGCCGTCTTTCAAGATGGAAAAGAAGTGGTAGGAGAAAGCCACATTGCTAACTACACTGGCATGATTGATCATGTCTATGTGACCAATACCTTCGATCAAGAGCGGCCAAAAGCTAGTAAGAAAGTGGTGGAAGCTATTCTTGAAAGTGATATGGTTGTCTTGGGTCCTGGTTCGCTCTTTACCTCGATCCTTCCTAATTTGATGATCGATGAGATTGGGAAAGCCATCCTTGAAACCAAGGCTCAGGTAGCCTATGTTTGTAACATCATGACCCAAAGAGGAGAAACCGAGCATTTCACAGACAGTGACCACGTTGCCGTTCTCCATAAACATTTGGGAGAGAAGTTTATCGATACCGTCCTTGTCAATATCAATCAGGTTCCCGCAGCTTACATGAACAGTAACAAATTTGATGAATACTTGGTACAGGTAGAGCACGATTTCAAGGGGTTGCACTCGCAAGTTCCCCAAGTGATTTCTTCTGATTTCTTGAAGTTGGTCAATGGAGGAGCCTTTCATGATGGTGAAAAAGTAGTCGAAGAGTTGATGCAGATCGTGCAGGTGAGAAAATGAGTTTTACGGTTCGTGTAAAAGAAGAATTATTGTCTCTCAAGCGATTTGAAAAGAGTGAATTGGCTGCCATTATCAAGATGTCTGGAAGTCTTGGGATTTCAATGGGGGGCTTGACGCTCTCGGTAACAACAGAAAATGCCAAGATTGCTCGCCATATCTATGAATTGTTGCATCATTTTTATGAGGCCAAATCGGATATTCGCCACCACCAAAAAACCAATTTGAAAAAAAATCGTGTTTACACAGTATTCTTGGATGAAAAGGTGGAAGAGATTCTTGCTGACTTGCATTTAGCAGATGCCTTTTTTGGGATTGAAACAGGTATTGATGCTAGTGTTTTAGAAGATGAAGCAGCTAGTCGTGCTTATCTTCGGGGGGCCTTTCTGTCGAGTGGTTCTATCAAGGATCCTGAAAAAGGGAAGTACCAGTTGGAAATTCATTCTGTTTATACAGACCACGCAGAAGGAATTGCCCTTCTCATGCAAGGATTTTTACTAGATGCGAAAACCATCGAGCGGAAAAAAGGAGTGGTGACCTATCTGCAACGAGCGGAAGATATTATTGATTTTCTAATTGTGGTAGAGGCCATGCAAGCCATGCAGGAATTTGAGTCTATCAAGGTCATGAGAGAGACGCGCAATGACCTCAATCGGGCCAATAATGCCGAGATGGCCAATATCCAGCGCACAGTTACTGCTAGCATGAAAACCATTAATAATATTAGTAAAATTGTGGATATGGTCGGCCTAGGTAGTTTACCAAGTGACTTGCAAGAAGTTGCCTATATCCGGATGAACCATCCAGATTATTCCATCCAGCAGATTGCGGATAGTTTGCAACAACCTATTTCAAAAAGCGGTGTCAATCACCGCTTGCGTAAGATCAATAAGATCGCAGACGATTTAGACAAATAAAAAAGGCCAAGGGCCTTTCATAATGAGGATAAAGTCTTTTTAAAAACTTTCCTTAGGTGAGTACGGACGTCAGCGAACTTCATAGAAGTTCCATGACTAAATCAAGATACTAAGGGCGTCTGCGGATCAAGTCAAAATAGGAAGTTTGACGCAGAATCCTTAGGTTCTAGGAAAACTTATCTTTTTGACAAAAGCCGCAGCCCGTGTTCAATTCGTATTGAGCCCCTTCGCTCTTTAATTTCTGGGCTCAGGCTAAAACAGTTTCCCAAACTGTTTTACTCTCAAAACTCCCGAGTGCCTGAAACGTATTGTTTCAGGCACTTTTCTCACAGCGGAAAGTTTTTATTTTTTCTTGATTCATTCTAAAAATAGGAACTCATTTTTACTTACTTGCAGAATCGATTAACTTAAAATAGTTTGACTTCAATTTAAAAAAGACCAAAGGCCTTTTTTATTATAAACTGGTTGAGTGCGTCGGTTGGACTTTCTTATCTGGATAGATGTAGTTGATGGCATTGTTTACAGCTGTTGGAGCTTCCCCTAGACCTGTAGCGATGAGATCAATCTTTCCTTCATAGAAGCAACAGTCTCCACAGGCATAAATTCCAGGAAGGCTGGTTTCTTGTTTTTGGTTCACCTTGATTTTATGGCGTTGTAATTCTACACCCCATTCTTTCAAGTTTCCGATAGAAGATTTAAAACCATAGTTGACAAATAAGTGATCAATCGGGATAAGTTCGGTTTCATCGGATTTGACTTTTGTGATTTCAAGATGAGTGGCATGACCATTTTCTCCAATCAAGCGGCTAGGAACAAATGGTGTTTTGATGCTGACAGAAGATTGTTTGAGTTTTTCTACGCTATGTTCCAAGGCACGGAAGTTGTCCCGACGGTGAACGATTGTAGTTGGAGCAATCTTGTCAAAAGCAAGAGCCCAGTCCACAGCAGAGTCCCCACCACCAAGGACGGTTACTTGCTGTCCTTCATATTGTTGGATGTTTGATACGTGATAGTGGACGTTATCAAAGGTATCAGCCCCCTCGATATCAAGAGCACGTGGTTTAAAGGCACCGCCACCCATGGCAATGATGACGGCTTTAGACTGATGCACTTGGCGAGAAGTAGTGATAGTGAAGAGGTCGCCCTCTTTTTGAATATCCTCTACAGTTTCATTGAGGAAGATCGGTGTATCGAATCGTTTGACTTGCTCGATCAAGCGGTTGCTCAATTCTTCACCTGTTAAATTGGTAAATCCGGGTACATCGAGGATGCTTTTTTCTGGATAGAGAATGGCTGGTTGTCCTCCAAGTTGAGGTAAGGAATCAATCAGTTTGACTTTAACTTGGCGCATATTGCCATAAAAAGCAGCGAACAGACCAACTGGTCCGCCCCCAACAATCGTAATATCATAAATTTCTGACATGGTATCTCCTTCAGGGTTTTCTATGTTTCCATTGTATCATAAAATAGGAAGAATGAAAAAGTTGGAAAAAGAAATGACATGAAGGCTAGGAGGGCTAGAAAAGTTTCAAAAGATCTTGACAGCACCTTTAAAGTATGATAAAATAATTAAGATTTTAGGCTTGAAGGGAGTGAAAAATATGTCAAAAACAGTAGTACGTAAGAATGAATCTCTTGACGATGCTCTTCGTCGTTTCAAACGTGCGGTTACTAAAGCTGGTACTCTTCAAGAAACACGCAAACGTGAATTCTATGAAAAACCTTCTGTAAAACGTAAACGTAAATCAGAAGCAGCTCGTAAACGTAAAAAATTCTAATTGAATACAGAAACAGACTTCGGTCTGTTTTTTGTTTTTTCTCATCCATCAAAGACAAAAAAAACCGACCTTCTAACTAGAAGATCGGATCTTTTTATCTGATTATTTGTTTGCAAGCAAGTCGCGGATTTCAGCAAGCAACTCTTCTTGAGTAGGAGCTGGAGCTTCTTCTTCGACAGCTTCTTCTTTTTTACCAAGGTTTTGTGCTTTTTCAGCAGCTTTAACGATAAAGAAGAGAACAGTTCCGATGACGATGAAGTTGATTACTGCGCTCAAGAAGCTACCGTAAGCAACACCGTTCCATGACAATTCGGCGATTTTATCAACACCAGCAGCTTTCATAGCTGGTTTCAAAATAAGTGGTGTGATGATATCGTTAACAAGTGATGTCACGATGGCACCAAATGCAGCCCCGATAATCACTGCAACAGCAAGGTCAACAACGTTTCCACGAAGGAGGAAAGCTTTCAATTCTTTTAACATATCCTATATATGTCCTTTCATAATAATTTTTTACTATGATAGTATAACGGAAAAATATTTGACTGACAAGAAATATGCCCAATTTTTTTAAAATTAGTGATAAAGGTTGAAAATCTTTTCTTTTCTGTGTGAAATCGGTAGGAAAAAATTTACTTTTACTAACTTTTAGTATAAAATATAAAGTGATAATCTATGGTAAAATGGAGGCACTGTTTATGGTTGATAAAGAGCTGATTGCAGAAATTAAAAACAGTGTAAACATTGTTGAAGTCATTGGAGAAGTTGTTTCTTTGACCAAGGCGGGCCGTAACTTTTTAGGCCTCTGTCCTTTTCATGGTGAAAAGACTCCCTCCTTTAATGTCGTTGAAGACAAGCAGTTTTACCATTGTTTCGGATGTGGTCGCTCTGGAGATGTCTTTAAGTTTATTGAGGACTACCGTGGAGTCGCCTTTATGGATGCGGTCCAGATCGTAGCGGAAAAGGCTGGCATTGCGCTTCAGTACCAGGCGAGACCTGCCCAATCAGCGTCTGTCAATCCAAACCAAGAACTTTATGAGATTCATCAGGAAGCTAGTAAGTTTTATCAGGCGATTTTGATGACGACTAAGATGGGGGAAGAAGCGCGACACTATCTGTATGAACGTGGTCTGACGGATGAGGTGATCCGACATTTTCAATTGGGCTTAGCACCTACAGAAGGAAATTATCTCTATCGAAATCTCTCTGAGAAATTCTCGGAGAAAGTGATTACCGATTCGGGTTTGTTTACAGTCTCAGATGCAGGAACGGTTTTTGATGCCTTTCAGGATCGGATCATGTTTCCCCTGACGGATGATAGTGGACGGGTCATTGCCTTTTCTGGTAGGCTGTGGAAAATGACGGAGGATGGTAGTCATCAAGCCAAGTACAAGAATAGTCGTAGTACCCGTCTATTTAATAAAAGTTATGAACTCTATCATTTGGATCAAGCCAAGACGAGCGCCAAAAAGCAACATGAAATGTATATCATGGAAGGCTTTATGGATGTCATTGCGGCATATCAAGCTGGGATTGAAAATGCGGTCGCCTCTATGGGGACAGCTTTGACACCAGAGCATGTCCAGCACCTGTCTCATTTTACCAAAAAGGTCATCTTGACCTATGATGGGGATAAGGCAGGACTTGAAGCAACAGCAAAGGCCTTGGATGTATTGCGAGATCTGGAATTGGAGATTGTTCGTATCCCTGATCAGATGGATCCCGATGAGTATCTTAAAAAGACCACACCAGAAGATCTAGCAGGACTCTTGAAGAATTCTCGGATCAGTAAAGTTGAGTTCTTGATGCAGTACTGGAAGCCTCAATACATTGAAAATCTGCAAGCGCAAATCGAATTTGTTGAGAAATTGGCCCCCATTATTGCCCAGACGCGCTCCATTACAGCGCAAAACACCTATATTTATAAGTTGGCCGATTTATTGCCGGACTTTGATTACTTGCAGATTGAGCAGATTGTCAATAATAGTCGTTTGCAACAACGGCAGGAGGGTCAAAGTGGTGGACGATCAAAAACGTCGAATTTTTCAGTGGAGCTCCTGCCGAATCGTGGGATGACGCGCTTGATCAAGGCGGAAAATCATTTGTTAAGTAGGATGAAGGATTTTCCAATGGTCCTCAATGATTACCGTTTGCGACCTGATTTTGCTTTCGACACGCCGGAGTTACAGATCTTGTATCAATTGCTCTGTCAAAATGGAGAAGTCACCTCTCAGGATTTATCTGAGCAGCCTGAAGGGGTCCAGCACGCCTGGTACCGCATGTTAGAAGAAGATTTACCAGATGAGATAGCAGATGGTGAGTTAGAAGAAGTAGAAGCGACACGGAATCGTGAGCTTCTTCGCAAAGAAAGTCAACAAATTGGAAATAAAGTGAAGGAAGCTTCCTCTATAGGGGATGCGGAAAAAGCTTTATTGGAACTCGAGCGTTTAATCGCTCAAAAAAGAAGAATGGAGTAAGAATGGCTAAAGAACAAAAAGATATTACAACATTGGACGTTCAAATTGCAGAATTTATTCGCAGCCACAAGAAAAGCGGAACTGCAACAGATGATGAAATTAATGACCAATTGGTTATTCCATTCACACTAGATGCAGATGGAATTGAAGATCTTTTGCAACGCATTCAAGATGCAGGGATTTCGATCACTGATAAAGACGGCAACCCAAGTGCGCGTGTGTTGAACAATGAGGAAGAGCCAGAGTTGTCAGATGAGGAATTGCTTGGTAGCAACTCTGCTAAGGTCAATGACCCAGTACGGATGTACTTGAAAGAAATTGGGGTTGTTCCTCTTTTGACCAATGAAGAAGAACAAGAATTGGCCATTCTGGTAGAACAAGGGGACCTGGAAGCCAAGCAACGTCTAGCAGAAGCCAACCTTCGTTTGGTTGTATCCATTGCGAAACGTTACGTTGGTCGTGGAATGCAATTTTTGGATTTGATCCAAGAAGGAAACATGGGCTTGATGAAGGCGGTTGATAAGTTTGACTATACCAAAGGGTTCAAGTTCTCTACTTATGCTACTTGGTGGATCCGTCAGGCCATCACTCGTGCCATTGCAGACCAAGCGCGTACCATTCGGATTCCTGTTCACATGGTGGAAACCATTAACAAGTTGGTTCGTGAACAACGCAATCTCTTGCAAGAATTGGGACAAGACCCAACACCAGAACAAATCGCTGAACGTATGGATATGACACCAGACAAGGTGCGTGAAATCTTGAAGATTGCTCAAGAGCCTGTTTCTCTTGAAACTCCAATCGGGGAAGAAGACGATAGCCACTTGGGCGATTTCATCGAAGACGAAGTGATTGAAAATCCAGTAGACTACACCACTCGTGTGGTTCTACGTGAACAATTGGATGAAGTCCTCGATACCCTGACAGACCGTGAAGAAAATGTCCTTCGTCTCCGTTTTGGTCTCGATGATGGAAAAATGCGGACCTTGGAAGATGTGGGGAAAGTCTTCAACGTGACCCGTGAACGGATCCGTCAGATCGAAGCCAAAGCCCTCCGCAAACTCCGCCACCCAAGCAGAAGCAAACCATTGCGCGACTTTATAGAGGATTAAAAAGATCCGGGGGATCTTTTTAACGGTCGCCTAGAAATGAAGAAGCGCCCCATGTCCAGTGGACATTTTTAACCCGAGCCCAGAAATTCTATCGAGAGTAAATAGCAGAAAAAGGAAGTCATATGGCATATACAACTGAGCAAATTGAAGAAATTAAAAATAAAATTTTAAATGCTTTGGAAGAGGTAATCGATCCTGAGCTTGGGATTGACATTGTCAATTTAGGTCTTGTCTACGAGATCCATTTTGACGGTGAAACTGGAGCAACCATCATTGATATGACTCTAACGACCATGGGATGTCCATTAGCGGATCTTCTGACAGATCAGATTCATGATGTTTTAGCAGAAGTAGAAGAAGTGACATCAGTGGATGTGAAGTTGGTCTGGTACCCTGCTTGGACGGTTGAAAAGATGAGCCGTTATGCAAGGATCGCACTTGGAATTAGTTAAACATTCTATGCAACAAAACAAATCAGAGGTTGGGGCTTCCCTAACCTCTGATTTATTTATCCCTTTTTTTTGAACAAGCATTTACAAATTCTTAGCAAATTTTCAGATAGAGTTGCAATCATCAAGGGGACAAGGTATAATAGCATAAATAGAAAATAAAGGAGATTTACATGAATCAGTATCCTTTGGTCTACTTGGACCATGTGACAAAGAATTATGGGCATGAAGTTGCTCTCATGGATGTTAGTTTGAACATCCAACCTGGCCGTATTATTGGCCTTTTGGGTCCCAATGGTAGTGGGAAAACAACCATCATTAAATTGATCAATGGTTTGTTGCAACCAAGCCTTGGAAATATCTATATTCATGGGCAATTACCATCCCCAGCTTCTAAAAAAGTGGTTTCCTATTTGCCAGATACAACTTATCTGAATGAAAATATGAAAATTATTGATGCTATTAACTATTTCCAAGATTTTTATGCAGATTTTAATGTCCAACGAGCTTACCAATTGCTCAACGATTTGCATTTGCATCCAAATCAAAAATTGAACAGCCTTTCAAAAGGGAACAAGGAAAAAGTGCAATTGATTTTGGTGATGAGCCGTGAAGCTGACTTGTATGTTCTTGATGAACCAATCGGTGGGGTTGACCCAGCGGCGCGTGATTATATTTTGCGGACCATTATTCAAAACAGACGTCCAAACTCTTCTGTCTTGATTTCTACTCACTTGATTGCGGATATTGAGCAAGTTTTGGATGAGGCCATTTTCATCAACCAAGGAAGAATCCTCTTGCATGAAAATACGACTGTTTTGCGCAATCAACACGGAAAATCTATCGATGAAATCTTCCGTGATCAATTCCGTGTTTATTAGGAGGACCTCATGTTTGGTAAATTATTAAAATACGAATTTAAGTCAACAAGTAAATGGTATCTGTTGATTACTTTGATCGCACTAGGTTTGTCAGTGATTACAGGTGTTATTGGTGGAAGTGCTACAAACGGTTTTGTGAATATGGAAACCAATAGTATGCAAATGATTACGGGGACTCTTGGGATTCTCATTTTTGGAGGAGTCATTGGTCTTTATCTTAGTAACTACTATATTATTATCCGTCGTTTTTATTCCAACTTATACGGACGTGAAGGTTACTTGACCTGGACCCTTCCAGCTAGCCCACATGCGATTATTTTGTCTAAATTTGTGGGAGCTTTAGTAGCGAGTCTTTACTGCCTATTCCTTCTATTTTTGAGTGGTTTTATCACAATACTTGTGATGGGCGCTGTCATTGGACAAGACCTCTCTCCTGTATTTAGTATTATCGCTGAGGCTTTTAGTCATTCTATTGCTTATTGGATTATCGTTTGGTGGATTTTTACCACAGCTTCAGGGATCTTCCTATTTTATGTATCGATCGCACTTGGCCAACTCTTCCAAAATCGTCGTGGATTTAAGGCTATTCTGTTTTTCTTTCTCTTGTGCATTGTTTTAAGTATCATCGGTACAGCAGTCAATCCATTAAAAGATTCATATGCCGTTGGGTCTGCATTGGTTTATGGAAATATTGATGAATTTGGACCTAACTTCATTCCAGGTCTTATCTATGAAGTCATTAAGATTGTTTCTATGTACTTCACCATTCACTATATCAGTAAGTACAAGTTGAATCTTCAATAAGAACAGTTAATTGAACAAGGAGCTCCCCAGTGGAAGCCTTCTTGTTCAATTTTTTTCTTTTGCATTTTTAGCTACATTTTGATATACTAATTGTATTCGTTTTGGGGTCGTTACGGATTCGACAGGCATTATGAGGCATATTTTGCAACTCATCTAGCGGATGTAAAACGCCAGTTAAATATAACTGCAAAAAATAATAATTCTTACGCTTTAGCTGCCTAAACACCAGCATGCGTGACCCGATTCGAATCGCTCGTGTTTGATGACAGGTCTTAATTATAGCGAGATACGATCTAGCTTGGTCTAGGAGTTAGATAAGAGATTGATAGACTCGCAGGTACAGGGCTTGAGTTATGTGTCATGTAGCTGTTAAAAGAAGACATAACCTATGGTTGTAGACAAATATGCTGGCAGGTGTTTGGACGTGGGTTCGACTCCCACCGGCTCCATATATACTTTCTAAAGTTTTCTAAAAGTTTCTAAAACGTTGTAAAAACAACGTTTTTTGTTTTATACTTTCTATTCTTTTTTGAACCTTTTTGAAACTAACAGACCCAAAAACAGACCCTTTTTTATCCAAAGGGTCTGCTTTTTTGTTATTTGTTTAAAAATCAATATAGTTTGCAAATTTCTCACCAATGTCATCCTTAGCCTCTTTAGTGATGTGCGTATAGATGTTCATGGTTGTCTTTAAATCTGAGTGTCCAAGTCTATACTGGACCTGCTTGAGTGTCATTCCAGCTTCGAAGCATAGACTGGCATGTGTATGTCGGAAGCCGTGGATCCTAATAGGACGCACATCCGAATCTTTGACAATTTGTTGTAGCCATTTCCGTGGTAGTGTTCCTGGTATTGGTTTTCCAAATTCATTCTCAAAGATAAAAGTAGTAGTAGGATTCATTTCTCTCCACTCTGTGAGTAGTTCACTTGTCCTTTCGTCCAAGCTGATCAATCGGTTGCTACTTTTGTTTTTTGTAGGACCGACAGATTCCCCGTCAAATCCTCTCGTAATGGCTTTATTTATGCTCAGAGTGTTATTGGTCCAGTCTTCCCATTTGAGGGCTAAAGCCTCCCCTTTTCGGGCTCCTGTGAAGGCTAGAAGACGGAAGAGGACTTTCTTTCTTAGGTCATCGGTTTTATCTACTAATTCAAGAAAAGATTTTAGCTCGTTCTTGTCGTAAAAATCGCTATCTGTATCTACTTGTTTTCTGACAAGCGTTGTTACACTTTCAACCGGATTTGTTGAGATGTAGCCATGCCTAATAGCATACTTACAAATATTGTTCATCAGGCCCTTCATTTTACGTCCGTAAACAAGTTTTTTGGACCAGTCATTGACTTGTTCCTGAAGTTGCAGAGGAGTTAGAGTAGAAATCTTCTTATCTCCTAAAGTCGGATAGATATGATTTTTTATATTCCGTTCTGTCTTGATATAGGTGCTATCCTGTACTGTGTCAGCATATTCTTTGAGCCATTTTTCAGCGACTTCCTCGACAGTGATTTCCTCGACAGTGATTTCCTCGCTATTTTCAAGATCAGTTTGAAGTTGGAGAAGTGCTGCTCTTGCTTTGGCTTTTGTCTGAAACCCCTGACGCTTTACATACTTGTCCTTTCCATTTTCTTTACCGACATAGATCCTAAACTTATACGCTGTATCGCCATTTTTCTTTTTGTAAGATTTGATTTCCATTGCGTTTCACCTCATTTCTTGATAAAATGAGTATAAGAAAGTGCCCTTTTTAATGGCTTTTCTTATACAGCATTCCTCACACTCAATTTTTGGCGAAGGCGAGTGTGGGGAGTTTTTTGTTTTATTCTAACTAATTAGTGAATTATATTCGTCTTTGACCATTGTTTCATCAGCAATGGTCTTTAATTTGTACTTTTCCATAAATTTTACGTAATTAAAATCTCTGACATCTTCCATTAATTGTAATTCTTCTTCCAGCAAGTGGTGGATCATACTCCTATCAGCCTGCAGTTCGCAGTATTCTCTATTTAGCTCATATTGAGCAGGAGTATGCTCTTTGTGACCCAATTCATGCAAAGCAACTTGCTTTTGATCTTCAACTGATAAATTAATATCTAACGCTAAAATGTTCAAAGTAGGATTAAAGAAACCAGGACTATGCCAATCACTTCCGTCAAAGTAACATAGGTTTACACCCTCTTGGGCGCAAAGCTCTCTTACAGTCATAAGTGCACCTCTATTTATTTTTTAAGTGTGCCTCCAAGACTGCTGTGATAAAGTCGATATCTTCTTCAGTAAGTGGTTTACCGTCGAACAACATTGATTGCGCAGCAATGTCTCTGAGGTCTAATGGTGCAGAAGCATCACCATCTTTCGCAATATTTGGATTTTCTGTGCGACCTAGTAAGTAGTCGGTGGACACGTTGAAATAGTCTGCGATTTCTTGTAATCTTTCTGAGCTGACCTTTTGTCGCTTTAAAGAATACAGAGTATTTTTACTGTATCCAAGTTTTTCTTCAACTTGATTTAGAGATAAGCCCTTCTTTCGAGCTAATTCTCTAACTTTTTCAAATGTTGGGAACATTGATTTATCAACCTTTCTGAGAGATTGACAAAAAATATTTAAATTATTTATTTAAAAGTGTTGACAAAATTAAACAAATGATTTAAAATAGTTTTTGTAAGTTAATGAGTTAGTAAAAAAACAAGTTAAAACTAATCCAAAAATAAATAGCTTTGGCGAGCAAGAAAATTGATAGATTTCATGTTTTATCAAGGTTTTTAATTATGCTTTCATTTTAAATTATTTATTTAAAAATGTCAAGCAATTTATAAAACGATTTACTAACTCTTTAACTTCAATAAAAAAATAAAAGGAGAAGGTTACATGAGTCAACAACATCGTAAGTGGATTGAGCTTGTGAAAGAGCGCATTGAAAAGCGTGGGTGGTCACAGACTGATCTAGCTATTGTAGTGGGTGTCAGCCCTTCAGCTATCACGCAGCTGTTCAATGTTGGTAAAGGTAGTGATGACTTGAAACTTCGTATCAATAAAAAGTTGCGAATTAATGAGTCATGGGAAAAATTTGAGGAGTAGGAGGAAAAATTAATGGAAAAAATTATTGCTTATTCCGTCGAAGAATTATTCGTGAAGGTTGCAGAACAAGAAAAACGCATCTCAGAAATTGAAATGCGTTTAGGAATCAAGCATCCGGAAGATACTTCATCATAAATTTAGATTTAAAGATTTGAATAATAATTTCAACATAATGCTTCATTGTAAGAAGAGAAATGCTGGAGTTTTTATCCCAATGCGTGTAGTCATTTCCCACTTCTCTAATAAAGTGCAATGCACCTTTTAGAAGTTCGTCATCTTTTATGTACCGATCAATGGCATTATTAAATGATAGTTTTGGGCTAGATAGATACTCTTTGTCATCTAATCCAAAATCTAAGGCATAGTCTTTGATTAAACATTCAATAGCAGAGCGGTAACCTGTTCCTGCGATATTTTCCAACCCCATTTTTTCAGCCTCAATCGCTTCACTGTAAAATTCTACAAATCTAGGAGCGTGGTCAATGAAAAGACGGTCTATATCGGTAACAACTTTATTAGGATAAACAAGGGCCATAGTCGTTTCATCAGATTGACGCAGGTATTCTTGATTTGTCATGTGGTATTTCTTACAAGATGGGCAACGATGGTGCAAAGTAATAATGTAACCTTCTTGGATTTCTAACTTTCCTGCTTCATTGTTGGTAGGATTATTTCCGATGCCACACAAAGGGCAAGTTTTAGGAATTTGAATGGTTATAGTTTTTCCAAGTGTACTGAAATAATACTCAACAGTAGATATTTCCATTGTGTTTCTCCAATCGTTTTTATTTCATTATACCAAATTTAGAAAGGACGTCATGAACGAAATCACTTTATCAAACAATTTGGCTCAGTACGATTTTCAGGTTAGGAAATTTGAAAATACTCGCCATGAAATTATGTTCGCTCAAATGTATCCGCACCTTAAAAGGCAAGTTGTATTTGGGACTGGAAAAGGCGGGTATAAAAAATGGATGACAAAAAAGTTTACAGTTGACTTCTTTGATGAAGAAAACAAAATTGCTTACGAAATCGATGGAAAGAGCCATAAAACAAAACTTGGGTGGGTAGTCGATAGATTAAAAGACCACTTTATGGCCGAAAGAGATATTTTAGTTGTCCATGTCACTAATGAGCAAGTAGAACACTCATACAATGAGTGGAGCGGTTTATGGAATGGAGTTTTTAATGAATTATTTAAATGAACTATCCGATTTTGACTATTCGCTAGTTGAGACCGAAACAGCACAAAAGCTAAAGGCGCTAAGCAATCAACTTGACGGCATCTATCAAAACTATTCAGTCGTTGTTGGTGAAGTGCTTTACAAAGCGCAACAGGAGCTTGCCAGTTATGATAACGGAACATTTCAAAAATGGGTTGCAAGCAAGGGAATTTCTAAAAGTAATGCCTACAACTACATAAACTCTTATAGGCTTGTCCAAAATTTGGACAACCCAAAGGAAAAAGAAATTTTCTTACAACAGCCAAAATCGATGCAATACGAAATGTCTAAGCCGTCTGCAAACCCAGAAGTAAACCAAGCTGTATTCAATGGTGACATCACAACGCACAAGGAATACAAAGAACTAGAGCACCAACTCAAACTCACTCAACAATCCAACGAGCTTCTAAGGGACGAGAACGTGAAACTCAAGTCTTCCAAGGTCGAAGTCAAGGAAACTATCAAGGAAGTCGTACCGGACGATTACAAGGCTACACAGGACCTCAACAAGCAATTGCTGGAGAAGAATAAGGAACTTTCCAAAACTGTGAAGGCGATGGAAGAACGCTCCGGATTTATCGAAAAGCAACTTGCTGAGACACTGGCCCAGCGTGAAGAGGTCGATAAGAAATCTTCTCAGTACGATGAATTGACACGAGCGATTGAAGAATCGCAAGGACAACTCAATAATGTTCAGAAGCAAATCTCAGCTTACAAGAATATCACAAGCCTATTGCAAAAAGGGAACGATTTTTTAGCAAGCATGGGAGGGCTGATTTATGCAGATGAGGAGAAAGTCCTAAAAGCAGACGGGATAATCCGAAATGAATTTGATAGTTTTATCAGTCGAGGGCTTCGTTTCTTCAACGACCTGAACGATATCCGCAAAGAAAGCAACATTTTAGAAGGAGAATTTGAATGACAAACGAAATTGCAAAAGTCAGCAATGACTTAACTACAGAAGATGTGATGATCCACGCATTGCAGGAACTTAAAAAGCTGAAAGAAGGACAATCCGTTCTATCAGCCGATGTAGATTATTTGAAAAATGAACAACCAGTGAATCCGTCAATTTGTTTGGCACTTGAAAAAATGCGAAAACAAAAAGTTGTCGAATTACTGGGTGGTAAAGATAGTCAAGCATACAAAGATCGGAAATTTGCACAATCGGTATTCTCACAGGCTGCCAAAGACTTCAAGGAATACTTCCGCATTCCACGCTATGACTTGCTGAAACGTAAAGATGAAGAACAAGCGTTTGACTATTGGGGAAGCTGGGAACCATCAGCAAATACCAAGCTAGAAATCAAAGCCCGCAACGGTCAGATGAGTTTGGTGGGGTGAGGAGAAATAAATGAGCGAACCTTTAAAAAAGACATTGCATATCGAAAATCTAGAAATTAAGATCAGCAGTGATTCTAGCATACCTCACGTTATTTTAAATGGAGTTGATTTTCAAGCTGAAGATATCGGTTTACAAGGAATAAACATTGTTTGGGAGACAAGCAAGGACGAAGTACCTGAAACTCTGATCCAAATCGACTATATTAATGGTCGGGAGCATCCTAAAGAGATATCAATTAAGCAATCATTTCCTAATACTCTACTTAAATAAATTGTATAAGGAGAAATAAATGAAAATTAAATTAAAAAAAGAACTTGTTAAAAAACAAGTCCTTAGTTCAAAAGATGGGAAAACTTCTGTAAAACTTAGTGATTCGATTATTCACTTTCAAAAGTAATTACAAGTTTACCATCAACAGTATTGGAAATTGGTTTTCTATTAGACCAAACTTCATTGTCTTCACTTTTAACTAATAGAACTAAACCATTTTCATGTACTGACAAGAAATCAATAAATCTCTCGTTATCTACTGTTGTAGCAAATTTCAAAACAGATTTAGATGATGGATCAACACTGTCTACATCTGAGGTTGAAAAACGATATGGCAAGAAACTTACTTCATTAGGCAACATTTCATTAATGTAATTCATAGATTCCCTCCTTTCATAAAAATTGACAGACGATTTTCATAAGGAGTAAGAGGTCTTATTTAATCGTTTTTTGTCAGTAGTAAGTTAACACAATAATATAGAAAGGTCATCGGTCTTGAGATGGATTTTGAAGATGAAATTATAAAGTTATCTGACTTGCTAATTGAACAATCAGAAACTTATAGTGAAGCTTTGATTAAGTTACAAAAGCTCACAAAAGATATAGCTCATGAAGTAATTTTAAGAGCTATAGAACAAAAGAAAAATAAAGAATAGAAAGGATTAAAAAAATGGTCCTAGAACTATTTGGAACTGAATTTAAAGATAAACTCTTTGAAGAGCTGGTTTCAATCAACATCAAAGCTATGGAAGAAGCTAAGCGTAGATCAAGCAGAAATATTACATGGGTGCCGATCAAACAGCTACAGGAAGCGACCGGATGGGGTAGAACTAAACTAGAAGAATGGAGAGACCAAGGGAAATTTCAATTTCAACAGTCCGGAAAGGGCGGGAAGTATCTCTACAATTTGGAAGATGTTCAGCGATTCTGTCGAAGCTTACAAAAATAAAAAAAGCGCCTTGAGAAAGGCACTTTGAAAGAACTATAAACTAATTATAACACAGGAATTATTTTTATAAAAGAATATTGGAGGAATTAACATGTTAGCAGAAATTTTAGTCGGAGTATTAATTATTGTGGTCCTATTTCAAATGATTATCATCAGCTCAATTAGTGAGCGATGCAAGGAATCAAAACGAGAACTAAAAAAGATGATCGCTGAACAACAACGTATTCAAGAAGCACGAGAAGCAATGCGTTTCGGATATCGTAGATAGGAGCTGGGTTATGGCAGAAAATAACACAATCCTGCCTCACGATCTCCTTGCTGAACAAGCAGTAATCGGATCAGTATTTGTCGATCCAGATAAGATCCTCATTGCTTCTGAATACCTCACAAAAGAAAGTTTTTACAAACTATCACATGGCATCGTCTTTGGAATCATGGAAGATTTATCGGACAGGGGAGAACCAATCGACCCGGTATCAGTTAAATCAGCGCTTGACTCAATAGGCGAATTTGATCGAATCGGTGGGATGGCATTTCTCGCTAGTCTTATCAATGCTGTACCAACCAGTGCTCACATTGAGCATTATGCCAAGGTTGTAGCCGAAAAAGCGAGAGCACGAAAGGTTATTGAAGATCTCAATCAAACGATAGCCAATGTATATGATGGTCAATCAGACCTAAATGACATACTTGTCCAGACTGAACAAGCTTTGTCAAACATAGCAAATGACAAACAGACTGGATTCCGTCCAATTATTGACGTCATTGATTCCACGCAGTCAATTATTGACGAGCGCTCACAACGTGTTGGTGATGTAACAGGAACACCAACAGGTTTTACAGATTTTGACAATATCACGACTGGTCTACACACTGACAACCTGATTATTCTTGCAGCACGGCCAGCGATGGGAAAAACAGCTTTCGCTCTAAATATTGCCCAAAATGTGGCAATAAGAGCCGGGAAACCAGTAGCAATATTCTCTCTTGAAATGGGGGCAGAAAGTCTTGTAGAGCGTATGCTGTCAGCCGAAGGCTTGATTCCATCGTACCATGTCAGAACAGGGAACCTCTCTGAAAGCGAATGGCGCAGAATGATCCTGGCACAGGAACAACTTGCAAAAGGAAAGATCTATATTGACGATACAGCAGGAATTCAGATTGCTGAGATTCGATCCAGAGCCAAGCGATTGTCTCAAGAGACCGGTGGCCTTGGATTGATTGTAATTGACTATCTTCAGTTAATCACTGGTAGAGGTAGAGAAAATCGGCAACAGGAAGTGTCTGAAATATCCAGACAGTTGAAGATTTTAGCAAAGGAATTGAAAGTTCCGGTAATTGCATTGAGTCAGCTATCTCGTGGGGTTGAACAGCGAAACGACAAAAGGCCTGTGCTCTCAGATTTGAGAGAATCAGGATCGATTGAGCAAGATGCCGACATAGTAGCATTTCTCTATCGAGAGGCCTATTACAAACGTGAAGAGCAGGAGGAACCTGATAATGTCACAGAATTAATTCTTGAGAAAAATAGACATGGCACTCTAGGGACAGTCAAGCTGTTTTTCCACAAGGAATATGCAAAATTTTCAAATGCGGAGGCTTAATATGGTAACTGAAAATCGGAGGTATTATTGGCTACAATTGAAAGACGATTTTTTTAACTCGAAGGAAATGAAGCTCATGAGAAAGCTTCCAGGTGGGGAAGAAATTACAATTATCTACCTGAAGATGATGCTGGCAAGTCTAGCAGAGCAAGGGAAGTTATATTTCGAGGGTCTAGCAGAAGATCTAGCCGAAGAACTTTCTCTTTTGATAGACGAAGATCCAGAAGCAATTAGATTGACACTGATGTTTTTAACAAAGAAAAAATTATTGACTACATCAGACAATTATCAGTTTAACCTTGAACAAGTTCCCGAAATGGTTGGAAGCGAAACAGCAAGCACCCGTAGGTCTCGCAAGCATCGAGAGAATCAAAAAGCGTTGCAATGCAACACCACTGCAACAAAAGGCAACGGAGATATAGATATAGATATAGATATAGATATAGATAAGGAGCAAAAAGCTCAATCTGATGTCTATGATGAAATTATCAAATATCTAAATGACAAAACAGGATCTCATTTTAAACCTACTAGCAAATCAACTCAAAGACTCATAAATGGTCGTTTAAGTGAGAATTACTCAATAGATGACTTTAAGCATGTCATTGATGTAAAAAGCCTTGAATGGAAGAATGACTCCAAGATGTCCAAGTATTTAACTCCAGACACGTTGTTTAATGCTACTAAGTTTGAAAAGTACTTAAACCAAAAGATGCCTTCGAGTGCATCAACTCAACAACAAGACGAAAGGTTAGGGTTTTAATGCATCAGGATTATGAAGTAGGTTCAACTAGTGAACCAAAAATATGTAATAAGCACGGATCCAAGATGATCAATGCAAAAGTCATGATTAATGGATCCAAGCAATCGCTCGACATTTGTCCAGAGTGTGAAAAAGAAGGAATCAATGAATTGCAGGAACACTTAAAGCAAGAAGCAACTATCCAGTCCATTCTAGCGAATACATACAAAGTATTTGATCGTGAGAGCATCTATCCCAAGGAATTGGAAGACAAAACACTTGATAATTATGATGCTGGAAATAAGCGGTGTGAACAAGCTTTGAACTTTTCAAAAAGAATGTTGCGAGACTATCTGAAGTACGAAACGGGGAACGTGATCTTGAGCGGTCCTCCAGGGGTTGGCAAGAGTCATCTTTCTATCGGAATAGCCAAAGCATTAAATGAAAAATTTAAAGAATGCAAGCAACCAAAGAGTGTGCTATTCATTTCGACTTCTGCGCTCTTTTCAAAGATTGAAGAAAATTTCAATGGTCGAGGAGACTTCACGGAAAGTTATGCTGTAAATCTACTGAGCAATGTTGATTTTCTTTTCTTTGACGATTTGGGGAAAGAAAGCAGTATGAGTGGAAACCTCAAGGAAGCAAACGAGTGGAGACAACGAGTACTGTTTAAAATATTGGACAATCGTCAAACAACATTCTTTAACACAAACTTATCGAGCAACGATATTAAAACAATTTACAACAAAGCCCTTGCTGACCGAATCTTCAAGGGCGCAAGCAAACATATTTTTAAATTCCCAGAGGATACAGAAAGCAGGAGATATTGATGGAAAACAAACAATTAAAAGATTTAATCGCAAAAGTTCAGCGATGGTTTTATGACCGGAATTTGCAAACGCAAGATCCAAACAAGCAATTTTTGAAATTGTATGAAGAGATCGGTGAATTATCACGAGGACTAGCAGAAAACGATGAGGAAGTCACGAAAGATAGCATCGGAGACATCACTGTAGTATTAATCGGTTTGACGTTACAGTTAGAAATCAAGACAGAAGAGATTTTCCCAGAAAATAATACATTCGTATTTTCCAATGCAGCAAAGTCAGAAGACTATTTTGTCTTGATGATGGACCAATCATTGGCAGCATATTTTAACCGACAATCATACCAATTAAAAAATGTTGTTTATGAGTTGATGCGAATTTCAGCACTGCTACATCACGACTTCGTTGAGTGCTTGAATATAGCTTACGAAGAAATCAAAGATCGAACAGGGAAATTAGTCGATGGTGTTTGGATTAAGGAGGAACGACTAAAATGACAGAAGAAATTTTAAACAATGGTTTTGACAAAGTAAATAAACCTAATCACTACTGTGGGCAATATGGCCTTGAATCAATTGACATTATTCGCAATTTTGCTGGAGGACCAAAAGAAGTCCGGGGATTTTATTGGGGAAATGTCATCAAGTATCTTTGTCGCTATCAAAAGAAAAACGGATTGGAAGATCTAAATAAGGCAAAGAAGTACTTAGACTGGCTCATCGCAGATTTGAAGCGTGAAGATCTCGAAAAGACAGCGATTGTTAAGCAGGAGTAAAAGTTATGAGACATTATACGAAAAATCAAATGGATCACTTTCGTCAGCAATTACAATTGTTGATTTTAGGAAAAGGCCTTACTCGCAAAGAACTCTCTAGAAATCTTTATCGTGGTGAACAGACGATACAAGAGTGGATCACGAAAGACGATATCAGTCCAAATCATGTACAAGAATTGTGCGAGTATTTCGGGATTGAGGAAAAAACTTTGATGGGTGATCCGGAAATACTTGTCGATTATAAGCTATATGATCGTGATAAGTATATCTGTACAGGGACTTTAAAAGAACTGAGCAGAATTACTGGAAAAGATAGTGCATTACTCAAATATTACATCCACTTAAACGAACAGGGACGAAATGCAGGACATCTAAAATTAGAAAGGGTAATCGAAGATGAAACGTAAAATCGATTGGCTAATCATTAACTTGGTATTGCTGGCAGGAGTTACATTGGTAATTGCTATCAATCTCAATTCCAGATTGGTTGAACAAGAAAAAACAATCAAGGATATGCAGTGGACTGTCCAGGAACACGAACTAAGTATTCAAAGATTGGCGGAACAGAATACTGCACAGGAGGTAATCCTAAACAAATTAAATCGGGAGTACCAAATGCAGGAACGAAAGAAAGCAGAAGCAGTTAAGGAAGCTGCTGAAATGAATAATGTTGGAGGATAATAATGATCAACAATGTGACTCTTATTGGTCGGTTAACCAGAGATGCAGAGCTACGCCATACACCGAGCAATATAGCAACAGCACAATTTAATATCGCATGCAATCGAAATTTTAAAAATACAAATGGTGAATACGATGCAGACTTCATCAACTGCGTGATGTGGAGAGAGCAAGCAGAAAGATTTTGTAATTGGACAAGAAAAGGAATGCTTGTGGGAATTGTCGGACGGATCCAAACAAGAAATTATGAGAACCAGCAAGGACAACGTGTATATGTGACTGAAGTTGTCGCAGATAGTTTTCAAGTTTTGGAAAAGCGTGATAACACTGCAAACCAGAATAGCATGACTGAACAGATGCCACCTAACTATGCAAATCCGATGGACATTGATGAAAGTGATTTGCCATTCTAAAAACAAAAGGAGAAAAACAATGAATAAAAAGATTTTTTTAACAACAGTAGCAACAATCGCAGCAATCGCAACAGCAGGAGGGGTAAAAGCAGATGAATTTAATGGCGATCTCGCAAAAGATAGCATCGGACTTACAGCGGAAACTGGAAACAGCACAAGCGCAACAGAAGCGACTGTTTCAAGTGCGCAGGGAGAACACGAAGGAAATCCTGGAAACATCGAAGGAGATCGAGCAGTTGACGAAGAAGATCCAAGCCGAGGAAGCAATGCAACAAGTTTTGCAAAAGATGGGGACATTATCCGAGTAGAGAACCCAGAAGTCGTGATTGACCAAAGCAAAGGTACAGGGAAGTACCAAGGTTTTACCGTAGAGTATAAAAACGTGCATTTTCCAGACGATATGCAAATCAATCAAGGCGACAAAGTCACATTTAACTTACCAGAAGAAATCACGTTCCAGACGGCTTACGAATTTGATGTAACCAATCCAGACAACAACGTGGTCGGTAAGGCTTCGACTGATCCAGCAAGTCAAACGGTGACTACAGTCTTTAATGACTATTTTGCTAACCATCCACTAAACAAGCAAATGTCATTAAAATTAGATGCCAAATGGACCGATAAGGTTGAAAGTGGCAAGCCTGTCACAGTCAATTTCAACGGTACAGTGGTATCTGCGACAATCGGCAAAGAGCAAGAGATCGGTAAAGATGAATTAATCTCGAAATGGGGCAGTCAAGACAAGGAAGACCCTACGACAATTAACTGGACGATTCGCTTGAATTATGCACGTAAGACATTGAACTACGTTAAATTGATTGACGAAATGAGCGACAATCAGAAATTGGTTGATGACTACTTCGTCATGAACTATGTGGACAGCATTGATCCGTGGGTTGATAAGGGAAGCGCAATGGACTTGATTAAATCAATGTCTAAGTCTGAACATGGCTTTGAAATCACAATGGACCGCTTGGATCGCATGGTCTATATCTGGTATAAGACCAAGCTGACAAATGCGGTTAAAGATTCAACTAACCCAATCAATAAGGTTGAGTTAAAGGCAGAAAATGACGGGGCTACTTCAAAGAGTTCGGCTCATCTAGTCGGTGGTAAAGGCGATGCAAGCGGTGAGAATAAGCCAGAGACAACATTCGAGATCCCGAAAGAA
>JAQCUL010000001.1:0-155946 GCA_027685415.1 Streptococcaceae bacterium AF13-5-6.0 | reverse complement strand
CAGATCGAGACAACATTCGAGATCCCGAAAGAATCTCCAAAAGTTGAAATTCCTGAATTTGAAGGGGGAATCCCTGGCATTCCAGAAGTGCGAGAAAAGCCGGAATACACAGAACCTATTGGAACTGTACCGAATGACTCTCCGATTTTGGAAAAGCCAGAGTGGCAAGGTGGCACGGTGCCATTTGATGCACCGCAGATCGACAAACCAGAATGGTCTGGCGGAGTGGTACCGAATGAAGCTCCTATGCTTGAATTGCCAGAGCTTGAAATTCCAGACGAACCAGTGAAGCCAACCCCAGAACCAAAAGCAGATCAACCTCAACCAAAACCAGAACCAAAACAAGACAAACCAAACACTCCTGCACCTAAAACTGAAACTAAAAAGGAAACAGTGGAAGTTGTGAACCAGGGTGAAACCAAGCAAGACGAACCAGTTGAAGCATACAGCGCCCCAGCGGTATTGCCTGCTACTGGATCAGATCTTGGATTGTCACTTGTGGCACTTGGTATCTCAATGGCTACGCTTGCCTTTACTTTGAAGAAAAAAGAAAACTAATGTGAGGGGGATTATTCCCCCTTGATGAGGAGAAAGAAAATGAATTTAAGTGATTTTATAGCAGGGTGCGAAAGAATATCTAATTTTACGAACGAGGTCAATATTCATAATCTTATCAGTGATTTAAAAATAATAAACGAATCACAAAAAGTAACAGTTCCTAAGTTTATAGATGATTGGATTTTCAAGGCTCAATTGGTAGATAGACGTAGCATACGTTCTGCATTAGAGAAAGCTACGATCAGACTTTATGCCAAAAATAGCGATGAGGTTATCGCTTGGTTAAAAGACATAAGCAATCAAGACACCTTTGCCAGAGCTTGGGCAAATGATTACACAGTCGAAGAAGAACCGAAGTACACAGTTAAGTTTAAAGCTACCAAACAATACCTTTCCAATGACGAACTAGGTATACATTTCGATCCAAGTTTTAGATCTAATTTTACAAAATCTGATCTTGAAAAATTAGGTTTAGGTTGGGTGTTCGATTGCGAAGGTATGGAAGTTGAGAAGGTGGGAAAATGAATAAACAGGAGTTAATAAAACGTATTTCGAAGCTACCTTATTCAGAAGGTCCTATAGCAGATACAGTCACAGTAAATAGAAATTGGATATTGGGATCTATAGAACAACTAGACGAACCACAGAAAGTCACAATCCCGCAGTTTGTGGCTGATTGGTACGAAGAGCATAAAGATGATTTTGAAATCGCTCTATTTCGATGCATAGATCATATACCAAGTGTATACGATGAAGGAGATCTAAACGAATTTGAAGAATGGATCATTGACGGTGAAACCAAGCCTTTTCAAACGTTAGTCAATATGCACCAGTTTGGCTACGAGGTCAAGAAAGAAAGGCGGTATACAGTAAAAATGAGAACAACAAAGCAACCGCTATTTTATAACAGTTTGGAAAAGAGACTATTCTTTTCTTTGGGAGAATTAGCTACTCAATTCACCTTCAAACAACTAGAAGAGGCTGGATTTGGGGAAGTATTCAATAGCCCACTATTTGAAGTTGAGGAGGTGGAGGAATGAGTTATGATTTGGAAATATTAGCAAAAATAGAAAATGGAGATTATATTTGCATTGCCGAACCCAAATATAGTTTTCCAACCTACAATCTTGGAAGAATGTTCAGAGTTGCCATGAATTGGGATTTTAACCAAAACACAACATACAATGTTGCTGACATTTTAGATAATATCTACCGTGGTATATCTGAGTTAGAACGGTATCCAGAAAAGTATACTCAGTATGAACCTGAAAATAAATGGGGGACAGTCAGCGGAGCATTGGAAGTTTTGAAGTCGTTGAAAGAGTGCATTTTAGAACAGGATATTGATACGAAATATTTATATATGAGGTGGTAATATGAAACGACCAAACAGATACCCATACACAAGAAGCCAATGGGAAGAAGAAACAACGCTAGTGTGCTTTGGTGATAACACTAGCTTTAAATTGAGAGTGGAGCGTAATAGAATTACAAACGAGGTGAAGGAATGAAAGATTTAATGTTTTGGGGAATGATTGTAATTTCATCGTTAGTGATTGGCATGTCAATTTATATCTTGATTGTACAAGCCTATCTTAATAAGGCGATGATAGACAAATTCAATGAGCAAAAACGAGAATTGAGAAGAGCGTTCGGCTGGGAAGAATACAACTGGGCAGAAAATTTCGGAGATTTCGCACGAAAAGTTGATAAGCTCATTGAGTTTAAAAAAGAAATTGAACAGCTTGAAGTTATCCAAAAAGCAATTGAAGTACAAAGACTATCAGACTTAATCGGTAAGAAAAAACAGATCGAATGGGAAATTAAGAAACTTGAGGAGAAATGATGGATCTACAAAACTTTATTTATTTACTATTCGCAGCAGTCTGGTTTTCTGGTCTTATCTGGGCTGGTATGATTGCTTTTAAAAACAGGGAGGGTAAATGAAATTATATGTAGTTAGAAAGTATCACGGCCATTTGAGATGGCAGGACCCGAAACATTCAGCAAAATATATTGAGAAAGAATTTGAAAACAGACATGACGCACTTGCTTACCGTGAGAGTTTAGGTTTGCAAGGAATTGTGGAAGTCTACACAAAAGAGGTAGATGAATGAATTTAAGAAGTAGATATGGGTATTTAATACTAGCTCTGAAGCAGTATCCATTCGATAAAGAAATCAAGGAACGGATTGAAGAAATTGAAGTACCTTGGAAGCCAACCGATCCAAACACAGGGATTCAGAGCAATAAGGTAATGACTCCGAAAGCTCTGTCCGATATCATCAAGAAAGAATCGGATCCAGAACTGCATCGTCTCGAATTGCTTAGAGAAGCAATCAGCACTATCAAGATTTTGACACCAGAAAAACAATGGGCTGCAATCAAAGAAGTATACATTGATGGAACTCTAACTGTGGAGGGAGCATCAATCAAATACTTACATTGCAGTAAATCTCTTGCCTACAAGGAAGTGATTGAGCCATTCTTTAGCGGACTAGAAAAGAAAATCTATGAACTATCTGTGAACACTAAGATTAATATTAATTTGGAAAAAAGTTAAAAATACAGTCGAAAGTGTGGAAAAAATTTAAAAATAAGGTGGTAAAATTATATCATCGGGTAAAACCGAAGAGAGGTCTCCTTATAGAAAATTGGTTGAGGATTAGCTTAATTTGGACAAGAGCACTGGATTTTTAATCCAGGGACACAGGTTCGAATCCTGTATTCTCAATAAGGTGTAAGTCAGCAATGCTGGCTTTTTTATTTTAACGTGAAAGGAGGTGACACTGTGAACATTGTGGATCCTATTCGTGACAAAGACGATATCCAAGCTATGAAGGAATATCTGCGAGAATGGAATGAACGGAACTACTTGCTCTTTTTATTTGGCATCAATTCCGGACTGCGTGTAGGAGATATCTTGAGAATACGAGTAAAGGATGTGCAAGGTTGGTATATCAAAATCAAAGAGCAGAAGACTGGAAAAAGGAAACAGCTCAAGATGACAAAGAATCTGAAAAAAGAAGTCAGAGAGTACACAAAGGATATGCCACTGCATCATTATCTGTTTCAAAGTCGCATCGGAAAAAATAAACCACTTGACAGGCGGACAGTCGATTGGATATTGAAGACCGCAGCTATCGAGTGTGGAATTGAAAACATTGGCACCCACTCGATGAGAAAAACATTTGGGTATCACTATTACAAAAAGACCAAAGACGTGGCAATGCTCATGGATCTATTTAATCATTCATCTCCTGCAATTACGCTGAGGTACATTGGAATTAGACAAGATCAACGAGATAAAGCCATGTCTAATTTTGATTTGTAGTTATCAATTAGACATAACGAGCAAAACGCTAATTAGTTTTATTAGTTGCCTGCTATTCATTTGTTTTACTGACTTTTTAATGTCGGGGCGAATCAGACAGAATATAAGATATGTCTAATTCAAGAGAGAAAAACAATATAGTTTTCAGAAATAATATAATGAATTTCAGAAATAGATAATTGAAAGTATGAAATGTTACAGAGGATTTGAGAATTGAAAGTAGATGTTTCGACAAGAGAAAGTCGCAGAGAGTTTTATCTTTCAAAATCATGGAGACAATTAAGACTCGAAGCAATGAGTCGAGATCATTTTGAATGCGTCTGGTGTCGAGATGAGGGGAAGGTGACTACAGATAACCTCGAAGTCGATCACATCAAAGAGCTGGAATATTATCCAGAGTTTGCTTTAGATATAGACAATCTTCGTACTCTGTGCAAGGAGTGTCATAACAAGCGACATCATCGCTTTCAATTTCGCAAATCATCCAAGTTGCAAAATAAAAATTTTCGTTCTGACGAATGGTGGGGATGAAAATTTAAAATTTTGAAAAATTCAAAGACCCCCCGGTCGAAAAAAATCGAAAAAAATCGGTCTCTGGGAACCGGTGGGAGGGGTCGATTGTCCAAATGCAAAGCACTATTTTTTAAGGGGGAGGGGGCTCATGGAAGAATACTCAGAAAAAAATATAAAAGAATTGGAAAACCAGTTACTTTCCAAAATCGGAAATTTCAGCACACGAAAGAAAGATGCGATTCAGTACGAGAAAGTTCATCGCTATCTCTACCTGGTCCGTCTATTGTATGAGTTGAAAGAACGTCTCAAACAAGATGGATTAGTCATCACTGTCCACAACGGGCAACAAAGATTTCAAAAAGCGAACTCGTTGATAAAAGAAATCAATACAACCAGCAATCAGCTACTAGCGATTGAGCGATCATTTGACTTTGAGGTTGAAAATTCACCAGTCGAGAAGAAACCACCATCAGACGGAAGTGATCTATTGTGATTTCTCATCCTCTGATTGATGAATATATTGAACTTGCGGAAACTGGAAAAATCAAAGTCAACAAAGAACGCTCACTGCTATTCGAAATCATCAAAGAAAAGATATATCCAAGGGATGATCTTTATTTTCACAATGAATTGATTGAAAAATATATTCAGTTCACTGAAAAGAATTTTTTTCCACTTGCTAAATATCAAAAATTCTTGACACCGTTTATATTTCTCTTTAGGAAAGAGGATGGCGAACCTCAATTTGATGAATTTCTTCTCACTTTGGCCCGTGGGGGTGGTAAGAATGGTTTTATGTCTAGCAGAGACTCCTTCTTCATTAGTCCACTCTATCCTATTCGAGACTACGATGTGACTATCACAGCCAATTCCGAAAAGCAAGGAAAGGTTTCATTTGAGGAAGTTTATGAAACTATTCAGCGAAGAGGATTGGAAGATCATTTTTATTTAACAAAAATGTCTATTACAGGCCGTGCGAATAACTCGGTCTTTTCTTATCGGACGAACAATCCGAAGACAATGGACTCTGCTCGTGATGGCTGTCTTGAATTCGATGAAATTCACCAGTTCGAAAATGACTCTGCTGTTAAAATACAGCGGTCAGGGCTTGGTAAGATAGCCCATGCTCGTACCTTCTACAATGGTACCAATGGGCATGTCCGTGAAGGGTTTTACGACAAGATGATTGAGAAATCAATGAAAATCTTGAATGGTGAGCTTGATGAGTTTCGCTTATTCCCTTTTATCTGCAAGTTAGATGATCCGGAAGAAGTGGATGATATGAGCAACTGGCCAAAAGCGAATCCTATGCTGGATGAAACAACACCTTATGCCAAACGTCTATTAGCTAGAACGAAAGCTGACTATGATGATTTGGAATTGGAACCATCAGGCAGACAGGAATTTATGACCAAGCGGATGAATCTGCCAGAAGCCGACATCGAAAAAGATGTGACCACTCGTGAAAAGTTAATGGCTGCATTGCGAAGCTCTGGCATAGATCTCTCAGGAAGATCTTGTGTCGCTGGTTTTGACTACGCAAGCATCAGAGACTTTGCCAGTGTTGGACTGCTATTTAAAAACGGTGATGAGTTTATTTGGAAGCAACACAGTTTTGCAAGAAAGCAATTCTTGGATATGTTTAAGATCAAGGCTCCAATCCGTGAATGGCAGGAGCAAGGGCTCTTTACTATCGTAGACGGTCCAAGTATAGATCCAAGATTACTTGTTGATAAATTGATCCAGTGGCGCAAGCTGTACAATATCGAAATTGTCTGTGCTGATGGATTTCGAATGGACTTGCTGAAACCATTGCTGGAAGAAGCTGATTTTGAGTATGAATTTTTGCGAAATCCAGGAGCAATACAGTCAAAAGTAGCTCCAATCATTGAAGATGGATTTGCGAACGAAAGATTTATTTTTGAAAACGACAAATCAATGCTCTGGTATACCGATAATACATTTGTCAAAGAAGACAAAGACGGGAACAAGAGATTTTTGAAAAAGGAACCGTTGAGACGAAAGACTGACGGCTTCCATGCCTTTATTGCTGCTCTCTACAAGAGAGAAACTATTCAAGAGAGTACTGTTGGAGACTTTCTTGATGTGATCGAAGATTGGGAATTTTAGAAAGGACAACAAAATGAACAAACGAATGAAGAAGAAACAACATCTAGAACAAAAGATTCAAGGACTGGAATGTGAGCTTGCAGTAGTAAGCAAAGAAAACATGGAACTATTGAACAAGATTGGTTCAATCACTGCTGAATTGAATACTCTGAGCCAGTCCGTGAAGCGACATGAAGATATTTGCGGTCAAAATGTCTTACAAACAAATAAAGAGTTTGAATCAATCAAGAAGGAATTAAAACGCTCTAAAAAATCTTTCTTCAAACGATAAAAGAAAGATCCGGGTGGGTGGCAGGCATAAAAATTTAGAAAGGAGGAGGTGCCTTGGGATGGCTAAATTTATTCAAGCGAGAAGTTCCGGAACCAAGTTTTGAATTTGATGAGCTGGAGCGGATCTTTGGAAATCTGCAACTAAAGAGCCTGTCGATTGACAAGGCTGCTGAATTTGTGGCCCGCATCTTTGCAAGATCTGAGTTTAAGTTCATTGAGAATGGAAAAAAGAAGGCTACTGATTGGGATTATCTGCTAAATGTAAGACCCAACAAGAATGAATCTGCTTCTGAGTTTTGGCAAAAGGCGGTTTACCGCTTATTGACCAAGAACGAAGTACTAATTTTCTTGTCGAATGACGATCAGTTATTGATTGCCGACTCGTACATCCGACAGAAATATGCTGTGTTCGATGACACATTCACATCTGTGAGCTGTCAAAACTATACTTTCCAAAAACCATTCAAGATGAATGAAGTCATTTTCTTGCAATACAACAATAATCGTCTCCAAGAGTATTTTACTCAACTCTTCAATGATTATGAAAAACTGCACACTCGACTGGTTGAAGCACTTGCACGAAACAATCAGATTCGTGGAGTACTCAGCACCAGAACGAATGCAAGTTTTGATGAATCCAAGCGAGAAAAGATGCAACGATATGCAGATGGTCTCTTTAAATCATTTACGACCAAGACAGTAGCGATTGTCCCAGCTCAAGAAGGAATGGAATACTCTGAGCTAACCAATACTACAGGTACATCGAATTTGTCTGTAGATGAGTTGAAAAAGCTTCGTAGGCAATTTGATGATGAGGTGGCCGACATCTTAGGGATTCCCACTGCGCTGATGCATGGGGACATGGCTAACCTGGAAAATAGTCAGAAGATGTTTAATAGCTATTGTTACCAATCGCTTGTAAAGAAAATGAGTGATGGTCTGAACTTTGCTTTACTAAGCAAAAGCGAGTACAAAGACAATAAGCGTCTTGTCATTGTTGGTGAAGGACAAAGAGATAAATTCTCTCTTGCTCAAAGTATTGACAAGCTGATTTCTTCTGGTTCCATGCTTATCAATGAGGTCCGTGAAGAACTCGGTCTTGAAGCTGTACCGTGGGGCGACAAGCCTCTGATCACTAAGAACTATCAACTTGGTGAGGATGTAGAGAAGGGAGGTGAGAAAGAAGATGAAAGTGATTCCGATTAAAGGAACAATCGTGTCAAACGATGATGCTTGGCTTTATGATTGGCTTGATTGGGAATGCACCGCTCCTAAAAATGTAGTACTTCCTGAAACTGGTGAGGACATCGAAGTTCACATCAATTCAGGAGGAGGAGATGTCTATGCAGGTAGCGAAATCTACACTGCATTACGGTCCTACTCAGGAAAAGTAGTTGTTAAAATCGTGGGCATTGCTGCAAGCGCAGCGAGCGTTATCGCAATGGCTGGTGATGTCGTAGAAATTAGCCCTACTGCTCAAATCATGATCCACAACGTGTCATCACGAGTTGACGGAGACCACAACACTCTACTTCACGAAGCTGGAGTGCTTGAAGGTTTCAACAAGTCAATTGCAAATGCTTATGTTGATAAAACTGGAAAAGCATTAGATGATTTATTGGATCTGATGAACAAGACTACCTGGTTCGATGCTGAATCAGCAGTAAATCAAGGATTTGCCGACAGAATCATGTTTGCTGGAGAGATCGCTCCTACGTTTGCTGCAAGCGAAACTCCAATGATTCCACATGATTTTATTGACAAAATGAAGTCAGCAATGACTCCAGATGTCGATAAAATCGCTGAGCTGGTAGCTAATAAGTTAGAAGCTCGACAGATTGCAAAAGAGACTTTTGAAAATAGTGAATTTGTACAGAAGAGATTCACCCTTCCAGAAAGTCCAGAAAATAACACAAACAAGGCTATACCTAAAGGGTTCGGTCTTTTTGCATTTTAGAAAGGAAAAATACTAATGACAATGAAATTATCAAACAAATTCAACGAAATTCGTCAGAACTTTTTGAACGCAGTGGCAAATGGTGCGCCTCAAGAAGAGCAAGCGAAACTCTACAATGAAATGATCGAGTCGATGACAAACGAAATGATGGAGCAAGCTCGCAATGCTGCTCATGAGGAAGTTTCAGCAATGAATCCTTATGATGCTAAATTGACTGCCGAAGCTCGTGAATTCTTCAACGACATCGACAAAACTGCTCCTGTAGGAGTAGAAAAACTCTTCCCACAAGAAACCATTGACCGTATCTTTGACGATATGGTAAAATCTCGCCCACTCTTGCAACACATTGGATTGCGCAATGCTGGCATCCGCCTTAAATTCCTCAAATCAACCCAAACTGGAACAGCTATTTGGGGCAAGATCAATGGGGAAATCCAAGGTCAATTGAAACAAGCCTTCAACGAAGAAGAAGCGATCCAAAACAAATTGACTGCATTTGTAGTCATTCCTAAAGACTCTGAAAAATTCGGCCCAGCTTGGTTGCAATCATTCGTATCCGCTCAAATCACAGAAGCGTTCGCTGCTGCTTTGGAAGCTGCCTTCTTGAACGGTGACGGAGACGGCAAGCCTATCGGTCTTTCTCGTACCCTCACTGGAACTGCGGCTGGCAATAAAACAACTTTTGCAGAAAAAGAGGCCCAAACTACGAACCTTACATTTGCTGACTCTGCGACAGTTGTCAAAGAATTGACTACGGTGTACAAACATCACTCTGTTAAGTCTGACGGCAACCCAGTGGCAGTTGAAGGAAATGTCGTGATGGTAGTTAACCCAGCGGATGCATGGGATGTCAAGAAACAATACACTTCCTTGAACGCTCAAGGAACGTATGTAACTGCAATGCCGTACAACTTGATCTTGGTTGAATCAGTTGCTCAAACCGCTGGTAAAGTGACTACATTTGTAAAAGGTCGCTACGATGCATTTGTTGGTGGCGGAATCGAGTTTGGTCGCTTCACTGAGACTTACGCTCTCGAAGATTTGAACCTCTACACTGCTAAGCAATTTGCTTACGGTAAGGCTCACGATGAAAAGACTGCTGCTGTCTGGGTATTGAAAATTAAATAATAGGTGGTGACACCGAATGGAAGACACAAAAAAATTTCATCCGCTTCTAGGGACATTCAAGGAGCGGATGAAAATCTTTCATGATGCCGAAGACGGGAATCTTTCAAGGATGTTAGTTTCATCCGAGAAAGCAATTCTCGACTTAACAGGAGCTTTTGATTTGTCAGATTCTCGCACTGAAGAGCTTGTTTTGGAACGTGCAAGATATCTGTACAATGATCAGGTCGAGTTTTTCTTTGCAAATTTTCAAGGAGAACTCCTTGAGTTATCACTTCAAAATCACCCAATAGGAGGAAAAGAGTGCTAGAAACAATCCAAGATTTCTTTGACTTGAAAGAAAATGTTGTCCGACACGTTGGAGACATTTTTGAAGTTGATGATGATCGAAAAAACGAATTGATGAAGAAATTACCTGATTTTGTGAAAGAATACGATTTAGTAGCTTCGGATAATCCAAACGAAGATGTAGTTGTGGAAGATGAATAAGCCTGAGTTTAAATACAAGAAACCAGAAACCAATACAAGTGAATTAAGAACTCCAGTAGAGTTTTATAACTCAAAAGTACTTGAAGGATTAGATGGCCGGGATGTGAGCTTTGAGAAAGTATTTTATACATTCGCAAAAATCTACTCACCTAGCTTAAAGGATATCGAAATTTCAACAGGAAAATCAATGACTGCAAAGATGACCTTAAAAATTAGAGATCCTTTAACAAGCTATCAACCTGATAATAAGCATTTTGTACAAGTGAATGATCACCGATTAGAAAATAAAAAATGGCAGATCATTGACATTCGACCTGACTATGACAACCGTGATTATTTAATTGTTGTTATTGGTGGGCAAAATGACTAGTGGTGCTACATTAAGAGGCTTCGATGAAGTCATCCGGAATTTAGAAGCAAAGCTTGGCGATGCAAAAGTAAGAAGATCCGCAAATAGAGCCTTGAAAGGCGCAGCAACTGAAACACTTGAAGACTTTAAAGTCGCACTACAAGTTTTCAAAGATACCGGAGAAACAATCGAAAGCGCAACAGTCGGAAATGTAACGGGTGCTTTTGAAGGAGTGCCAATGGTTAAGCTTGGTTTTGGCGCTGGATCACGTTGGCGGTTGGAGCATTTGAACGAATTTGGATATGCCAAAAAGGCCCATCCAAGGGGATTCGGTGTTATCCGAAGATTTTCGGAAGCCAACAAAGAAAAATTTAAATATAGGTTAGCAACTAAATTGAAAGGAGAAGGGCTTGGATGATTAAAGACAAGATATCAGAAATATATGATGCTCTGATGAGCGATGAGGAACTTTCTAAGATCACTATCAAATCATTTGAGCGTCCTGAAACCTTACCAACAGATCAGACGAGTATTGTTATTATCCCACTAGGGCCACCTATCCAAAGTGATCAGGGAAGTAATACAAGCTTTTCGAAAACATTTCTTTATCAAATCAATGTCGAATCGGCCAACCGAATTGAATGCAAAAAATTGCAAGGGTTAGTCGAAAAGGTGATGGAATCGCAAGGATTCTACCAAATTGCTGGGGGTCTTGATGAATGGATCCCTGAAATCAAACGCTATGCAGATGCCAGGACCTATAAAGGAAAGAGCAAGCTGTATGACGATTATTAGAAAGGAAATTTAATATGACACAACAAAAACAAGGAACTGCTACAGTTGGTTTTAAAAGCCTTACAGTTCGAATTTTGGATGGGAATCAAACCCCAACAGAGGGAGAAAACCTCTTTATCATCCAAGGTAAAAAAGGAGAAGGTGCGACTCAAACCGCAAAAATCTCTGGTCTTGCCGTTGACCCTACAAAAACATTTGGAAGCAACATCGCATACCATGTAAACAACCGTGGAGTCGGAGATGTCAAGGTAGATCTTGGTCTCTTGGACATCCCAGTAGCACTTTACGTTAAAGCGCTCGGCTACGAAAACGATGATGACATCCTTGACTTTGGAGCTGACACAGTTTCAAAAGATGTCGCTATCTTGCTCGAATCAAACACTGCAGATGGTGGTGGAGCTTACTACGGTTTCTACAAAGGAAATCTGTCAATGGATGCGATTGATCTTAACACGATCAAAGATAAAGCTGATGAGCTTGCTACTACAGATGTATCATTTGCTGCAGGCGCAAGCACTGATGAGCAAACTAAGAACAAGTACGGCACAATGTACTTCGGTAGCGATGAAGCAAAAATCAAGAAATTGAAAGCAAAACTTGGTATGGCACCAGCAGGATAATAATTGGGGCATTTAGCCCCTTTATTTATCTTTATATCGTTGTAAACCTTTACAATTATTGATATAATAAGTTGTGGAGGTTTTGCTATGAAAAATAAGAAAAATACAGTTTTAATAACATTAACAATTATGATCACTCTAGTTTCCATTGTACTTGCTATTATGCTCGTAAATTCCAACAACCAACTTTCTAAGACACACAAGGAATTGGAAAGCGTAAAGGAAGAGAAGGACAGAGCTGTCATGGTAAAAGATAAGCTCTCTACATACGTATCAAACGTAGATCATGATTTATTTCTGGAAGCAAATGATTTCGTTCTTGGAATGAATTCATTGACTAGCTACAAATTTGGGGACGGAGTTCTTTTTGACAAAACTCAAATCACAGTCAATGAACCCAAAAAACAAACTTCCGGAATGCTTGCGATGAACCATGACTCTAAAAGTTTCATCCCAGTAACGGTAACACTGACTATAAAAAATAACGACTCATCGAATATTGAATTCAATCCAGGTAAATTCCTTGCGAGCGATGACAAAGGCAATTATCTTGCTTATGATTCCGTTATGTCTAACGATGATACCGTTTCTGTTCAATCGGATAAAAGTGTCGTCATACAAGCCGGGAAAGAGGCAACCATAGCTATATTTTATGCGATGGATAATGACCATTCGGATAATGATGTCAATAAAATTGAATTTTTAAATAAAACTTGGACAAAATGAAATAAGCACCATTCGGTGCTTTTTTAATTATAGAAAGGCAAACAATGTCAAAAATTACATTTACCATGAAGAACGAAGCTGGAGAAGATGTACTTTACTCTAGTAAAGAAATTACTACTCGTGATTATCGTGATTACCTTGTATTGAACGACTCACTCACATCAGACAAGACAGAAGTCGAAAAATTGGATCAACAATTAGGCTTCATTGCCTCACTATTCGAAAATGTGACAGTAGAGCAATTACTAGAACATACTGATTTTGCTAAAATCATTGAAGTGTTCACGGAAATCTATGCTCATCTTGTGGGTGATGTGGACCCAAAGGGGAAAAAATAGATCCTAAAAATGCATTAAAACGTTTCTACAAATTTGTTAAGGAAGTTGCTGATGGACCATATAACATGAATGTCCATGATGTGATGGAATTAAGCTGGGAAGATCTGATCGGAATTATTGATCTTGATAAAGATCAGACCGAAAATGCGTCTTTAGATCTAGCTGACATTTTTGGAGAAATGGAAGCATAAAGCCTCTTTGGGCTTTTTTGTTTGTAAAAGGAGGAAAAATGGCAGGTGGAACGCCACTAGGACAAATGTATATCGAACTAGGGCTGGACGTGTCAAAGTTCAATCCTAGCTTAACAAGTGCAAAGAACGCTGTGAAGTATTTCCAAAATAATGTCAAGGCGCTCGATAGCACGTTGAAAAACAATGGTAAGAGTACAGAACTCCTCAAAGCGAAATACAAGTCTTTAGGACAGGCCATTGAAGCACAAAAGAAAGTACTCGATCAAATGAAGCAGAACTTTGACAAGCTTGATCCTGGATCTGCTAAATTTGACAAAGCCGCTGCTGATATTGAGCGAGAAAATGCAAAATTATCAGCAATGGAAGGACAACTCTACAAAGTGGAGCAAGCCTTGAAAGCTGTTGGACGTGAAAATAGCTTTTTTGGCAAAATGGAAAACTTTGGTAAGAACCTTGTTAAAAGTGGGGACAACATCCAAAACTTTGGAAAGAAAGTCTCTGATTTCGGAGGAACTTTAACCAAAGGAGTGACAGCTCCGTTGATTGCAAGTGCAGGATTTGCAGTTAAGGCTGCTGTAGATTATGAGTCTGCTTTCGCTGGAGTTAGAAAAACGGTTGACGCTACCGAGGGCGAATACAAGAAGATGTCAAACGCTATTCGGGAGGCATCTAAAACAATGCCAGCAAGCGCTGCAGATATCGCACGAGTAGCTGAATCGGCAGGTCAGTTAGGGATTAAGAAACAAAACATTGTTGACTTTTCGAAAACTATGATTGACCTCGGTGAATCGACTAACATGACCGCAGATGAAGCCGCTACCGCAATGGCCCGTTTTGCAAACATCACTCAGATGCCACAGTCTGAATTTAGACGACTAGGTTCTACTATCGTTGATCTCGGGAATAACTTTGCAACGACAGAATCTGAAATCATGGAAATGGGCTTGCGCCTAGCAGGTACAGGACACATGGTCGGATTGACTGAACCGCAAATCATGGCAGTAGCTACTGCTATGAGTTCTGTTGGTATCAATGCAGAAGCTGGTGGTAGCTCATTCTCTCGTGTCATGCAAAAAATCAACACACAAGTACTTTCTGGCGGTAAAAAACTAGAATTATTTGCGAAAGTGTCTGAAATGAGCGCTCAAAACTTTGCTCACGAGTGGAAAACAGAACCGCAAATAGCCTTATTAGCATTTTTGGACGGATTGAAAAAAGTTAAACAATCCGGTGGGGACGTCACCCAAACTCTAAAAGAGCTCGGTATTAAATCAACTCAAGAAGTAGATACTATGCAACGTATGGCCGGAGCCGGAGACTTATTGTCACGAGCCCTGAAAACTGCAAATGGAGCTTGGAAAGAAAATACGGCCCTTACTACCGAAGCTAAAAAGCGCTATGAAACGACAGAATCTCAATTGAAAATCTTTAAAAACCAAATTACTGATTTGGCAATTGAATTTGGCGGTCCACTTTTAAAAGCAATGAATTCGGGCTTGCAGGCTGCAAAACCTTGGGTCCAAAAATTGGCGGACATGGCCAAGGCATTTAGTGAAATGAGCGAGTCTCAACAGCAAAATATCATTAAATGGGGATTACTTGCAGCAGGGGCAGGACCAGCCTTATCTATTCTTGGTAAAGGTATCGGAGTCATTGGTGGTATCACTAAAGGTATCGGCTTCCTTACTCAAGGAATTGGTAAAGTCGGAGGTGGGCTTTCTGTATTAGGCAAGACATTCCAACTATTCAAACAGGGTAGCAGTCTTTCTTCTGCATTTAAAACTGCAACCAGTGGCATCACTGCAACTAGCACTGCTGCAGAAGGCGCAGTAGCTTCTACTGGTCTATTAGCAAAAGGGATCGCACTGCTTGGGAACCCTGTTACTTGGGGAGTCCTAATAGGCGGTGTTGCTGTTGGTGTGATTGCTGCAGTGGCCAAAGAAATGGCAGATGCAGACGAGAGGACAAGGACTTGGGGAACATCGGTAAACAAGGTCCAGGCTGAGGAACTATCGAAATTAAAAGCTAAAATCGATGATGCCCATCAAGCAATGATCGGATTTGGAAACGGTGGATCTCAAGCCGTTGAAAATGTCCGTAAGAGCGTCCAGGGACTTTCAAGCGACCTACAAAAAGCAATTGACAAGGATCTTCAACGCACTCAAAAAAATCTTGAAAAAATTGGAGCTTCAGAAGAAGTCCAAAAACGTGCTGTAGCACAAGCAGAACAGCAGAAGAAAAACGTCCAGACAATGACTGATGAGATCATCCAAATCTATCGAGATGCGTCTGACAAAAAACGTAAGATCACTCGTGAAGAACAAGCACTCATCTACGATTATGAGAACCAATTTATCAACAAACAACTGGAAATGCAGAAATTTTCTGCAGATGAGCGCACAGCGATTATTAAAGCGATGAATGGCCAGATCAACGACTTGAATGAGACCCAGTTGAGAAAAGGTTCTGGAGTCGTTGCTAAATGGTTGAAAGATGAGATCAAACTTTACGAAGACCAAACAAAAGCTTTAAAAGAAGAGTACGACAAAAAAACTATCAATAAAGCCGAATATAACCAAAAAATGGAAGAGTTAAGCGCTCAGCATAAATCCAAAATGGAAGCATTTGGCCGTGAGTATGCTGCTCTTCAAAAGAAACTGAGCGAAAAAGTCCCTCTTAATTTTGGTGATGATCGACAACGTGAGCTGTATTTTAGCCAATTACGAAAAAGCTGGGCAGAACTTGGCCTTGATTACGACAAGATGATGGCAAAGGCAGATCAGTTTGCCGACATCGTAGGTCGTTCATCTGGTCTTGTGGCTAAAAGTGTACAGAATATGTCACAAGAGACAAGAGATGCAAATCTCTTGTGGAACGGAATGGTATTTGATCCTAAAACTGGACAAGTCAAGACCAATGCTCAGGAAGAAGTCACAAAAGCATTGCAGGCTGAGAACGGCTGGGAGAATATGCAATTTATTCTCAAACATGCCAATCTTGAAACAAATGCTAAGATGACTATCGGTGAAGCCTTGGTTGAAGTTGGTAAATGGGACAGCCTAACTCCAGCAGAAAAAGAATTGGTCGTAGGCAACAATCAAGGTATGCAAGCCATCCTTGATAATAAAACATTGTTAGAACAATACAATGCTATGCCAGCGGAAGTTAAAGAACTCTTAATGAAAAATACTGACTTCCTATCATCGGGTGAACGTGCTACTGCGATCATTGAGCGTTGGAATACACTCACACCAGAGCAGAAAGAACTGATCTTAAAAGATGCTGCGAGCGATAAGGCTGAACGTGTAAAACTGGCAGTTGATTCGTTAACTGGTATGGCTCACGTAGTTAACTTGGATGCAGAAGACAAGACCAAGAGCGCTATCGCTAGTGCGATGTCTAGCATCTTAACACTACCTACCGACCATAAGACGGACTTGATTGCAACTCCAGACGGTGTAACGCTTGGAACTAACCAAGCAATGGGCGCTTTAGGATTATATAACGGATTTAACGTACCAACAAAACAAATTACCGCTGATCCAAGCAATGCGAATAATGCTGCACAGCAAGCGATTAACAAACAGCAAGAATGGAATAACACTCCAAGCCCTGTTAAACCACAATTAGGTGATCCAACGGGTGCTATCACTGCTGCACGACAAGCGATTGATAATCAAAACGCCTGGAACGCTACACCAAGCCCAACTAAGCCTATAACAGGCGATAGCACTAGTGCGGTTAATGCTGCGAACAGTGCTACCAACGCCATCAACGGTATTCCAACAAGTCACCACACGACTATCACAGCTACAGAAGTAGTAAATAAAGTGGTCAACTCATTCTCCCGTGTTTTCGGACCAAGACACGAAAAAGGAACGAACTTCCACGAAGGTGGTCTTGCAATGGTTAACGACCAGCGAAATGCAGTCTACAAAGAAATGGTAACATTACCAGATGGAAGCTCATTTATACCAGATGGACGGGACGTTGTACTCAACTTGCCTCGTGGATCCAAAGTATTGCGAGCCGATAGAACTAAGCGACTGATGAAAAATCTTGGCTTCCCAAGATATGCAACAGGGGTCGGAATTCCGGAAGATGCCAAATTCTTGCGAGAAATGAAAAATGCCAGCCAGGAATTCTTATTTAAAGAAACATCCACTGGAAATAGCTACAGCGGTGAAAATATCGTTGCTGAGATCGCAATTCTGAGAGCAAGTTTAGAAAAGATCCTTACTGCTATCCTTGAAAAACCGTCAGAAACCTATCTGGACGGTGATGTTTTAGCGCAAAACAGCTATCAAAGATATTCTAAAATCATGGCAAGGGAGGGAATCTAATGTTCAACATGATTATAAATGGATTTGACACTGGATCAATCCCAAACTGCTATGTAACGGATTTTGGAGAAGACCAGACGGCCACACCAAGGGTCGAATCAAATACGATTTACGGAGCAAATGGAGATTATAATCTTTATGATGGAGCTTATGACGGGTACGATAAGACAGTAAGTTTATACGTTGTCAAAACAAGTGAAATCGAAACGATTGTCAATCAATTCAAACCGGAGGAGAATAAAATAGAGTTTAGTCATCGACCAGGCTCTATTTTTTATGCTGATTTCCAAAGCGCATCTTTTAAACAGAATGGCCTTCATGCTTGGACTCTAGAAATCAAATTAAAAATGCATCCATTCCGTTATTTAAATAATGACGCTGCAGTCACATTGGCAGGTAACGGCACAGTAAACAATCCAGGAACGGTATATTCTGAACCTGTCATTACAATCGAAGGGAATGGAGATGTCACTCTCACTATTGGGAAGCAAACCATGCAACTCACGATTGATACAAAAGCAATAATTGACTGCCGTCATAAAAAACAAAATGTCTATGACAAAAATGGGAATCTGAAAAATACATTGAGAAAAAGAGGTGGTTTCTTTGAAATCGCTCCAGGCACTTCTGGTATTGCAGTTTCAGGAACTGTTTCAAAAATCACAATAAAAGGGAATTGGAGGTATAAAGTATGATCTATCTGCAAGAGGGTAATTTCCCTCTTAACGAAGCTTTTAGCTCTGAAATCGTCCAGGAAGCTAACAGCACCTATCAGCTTACCTTTAAATTTCCCACATCAGACCCCAAATGGGCATTGTTAATTCCGGAAACAGAATTAGTTGCTGATGATTTGCACGGAGAGCAGTACTTTACTATCTTCGAAGTCGAAAAGCAACACGGATATGTTACTGTATACGCTAATCAAGTAGCAACACTACTTAATGGTTATTCTATTAACAAGATCAATGTTGATCGAGTGAATGGAGCGACCGTAATGAATGCGCTTGTTGCTGGGTTCAAACGAGAGACACCATTCACTTTTTTTTCTGACGTGATGTCAAAACACACCCTTAATCTTAAAGATATCTCAGCGATGGAAGCCTTGGCCAAAGACAAGCACTCAATCGTTGGGCAGTGGGGTGGAGACCTTGTCCGGGATAAGTACAGTGTCCGATTGTTAGAGCATGGTGGGATTGAGAACGAATCATTGTTTGCCTATAAGAAAAACATGAAGTCGTTTCAGGAATCAAAATCCACTAAAGAGTTGAGAACACGGATCCATTTTAAAAAGGTTATCGAAGCCCACGAGGAAGGAAAGAAAGATCAGATCCTAACCGTGACAATTGATAGCCCACTGATCAATAAATACAAGCATATCTACGAAGCGGATATGGAAGTACAAGATCAGGATGTAGTGGATCAAAAAACGCTTGAGGAATATGGCAAGCGCTATTTCCGTGAAACTCTGTGTGACATGATCGAAGAAAGTCTTGAGATTGACGTTGTAGGCCAGGCGGACCAACCAGTACACATGTTTGATATCGTGAGTCTCTTCCACGAGATCTACAATGTAGATTTGCGAAAAAAGATTACGAAATACAAGTTTAATCCAATGAGCATCAAACTTGTCAGCATCGGGTTCGGTGAAGTTGCCAGAACTTTAGCAGACTCTATTTCGGGAATGGTCAACGATTCTGTCGATAAGAAAATGAAGTCTTATGATGCAGAATACGAGGCAAAAGTGCAGAAGCTTGTAGATAATGCTAATGCTGAGTATGACAAGCAAGCAAAAGAGCTGGAACATAAAATCACAGATGGGATCGAACAAGCCAAAGCGCAAGCTGAAGTAGTCAAGCAAGAAATCTCAGCACAAGTCACTCAGAAGATCGCAGCAGCAAACCAAGCAAATAAAAATGAAATTGTAGAAGAGTTCAAAGCTCAATACAATGGCATTGAAGTGAAGATGCAAGGATTGAAAGCTACTACTGATCAATTGAAGACCAGCGATGCAGACATCCAGAGGTTGATCAATGATTTCAAAGCTCAAACACAAAGCCAATTTTCTGGCATTCAAGGTGCACAATCCAGATTTGAACAGACCACTGAAAAAGCTATTTCTGACCTAACCAATGTGACGACTGGTAAAGCAGATCGCTCCTATGTTGAACAGACAGTTAATGGTATCAAAGAAGAGTTCACCACAATTGGAGTTAGTGGCGGCCCTAACATGCTCAGGAACTCAAGAGCAGATGAGGGCTTAAAATATTGGACAGAAGCTAATAACAAATTAGCATTCACAGCCCATCAGTTCTACTTTAATGGCCAGAAGAGGATGTTTGAATTTCGTCCTGGTGCAGTCGTCCAAAGCCCACGCTTTATTGTAAAGCAAAACGCAGATTATACATTGAATTTTTTAGGATTTGACAACAATTCTAAGATGTTCAAAGTGTATTTCTGCAAACGTAGAAAAGGCTCAATCTCTGAATTTGAAGAAAAACAGCTAATCTACGATGGGGAACCAAGATGGACAGATGGACCTGTTTTAGATGGAAATAGAGCAATCAAAAAATCATTCCAATTTAATGTTGGAACTTTTGATGACGGTTACCTTCAATTTGAATATGAAAAAAATAACCCAAATAAATGGGGTGGCCTATTTCTGACTGAACTTGACTTCTACGAGGGGACAAATGACCGTATATGGCAGCCTGCTCCAGAAGATCAAAATTATCTAGTTGAGCAAGCACAGGCCACTTTTGAGAAGACAGTTGAAGGCCTATCCACTCAATTAACTAAATTAGAGACAAAGACCGGTCCAAGTGGTGAACTTGAACAGCGCATGTTGACATACTCTGAAAAGGCTGCTGTGGACGCTGTAAAATCAACCAGACAGATTTTAGAACAAGGATATGTTGCCAAGTCTCAATATACGGAAGATGTAGCTGGAATCACAAGAAGATTCGATGAAATTGTGCAAGCAGGAGAGAACCTGCTAAGAAACAGCGGTAATCCCCAAAATGTAGAAGGTTGGGGGTATTATGACCCAGGATTGATTCCAATAGTAACGGTTTCAACTAATCCACTCTACTACAATGAATCCAGAAAACTCTTTAAGATTGAAAATGCAAGTGACACTACTAAAGCAGCAGCATCCCAACGCTTTAACATCAAGAGGAATACCACATACACAATTTCATTTGATGCAATTGGATCAGACAATCTTAAAAATGCCACATTCTACTTTTTGGCACGAAAAAAAAGCGAGACGGCAAACTTTTCAAAAGTTTTCACTCTTGCTGACAAGATCGCTATCCCACAAGATCGAATCACACGCTACTATTTCACGGTCAACTCCGAAGACTACGATGAAGCATTTTTGCGATTTGACAACACTGGCACCTCAAACGGACAGCCAGCAAGCCTCTATTTTGGGGACATTGATGTGTATGAAGGTTCTATCAAGAGAACCTACCAACCGCCAACAGATGACGGCTCATCCGTGATTGAAACTAAACTAGCTGAATACAAACAGACAGTAAATGGACAATTTACGACAATCACCAATCAAATGGGTGACATGCTGAGAAAAACGGATATCCAGATCACTCCTGGGCAGATTAGTTTTGGTGTTGGTAAGGAAATTAGTGGAAGAACCATCAGTTCCTTGCTAGTACAAGAGCCAGAATCCATTGCTTTAATTGCAAAATTGATTAAAGTAAAAGGGGACATGGTAGTTGATGGATCCATTTTAGGTCGTCATATCGCAAGCGAAAGTGTGGAAACTGGGCACATGAAAGCAGGATCAGTCACTACACCAATTTTGGCTAGTAATGCAGTGACAGCAGATAAGCTACAAGTTGATTATGCTTTAATTCAGAAACTGCTTGCTAATCAAGCATTTATCAGAGAACTGATCTCGCAAAAAGCCTTTATTACGCAACTCGCTTCGATTGACATTTCTGCAGAACACGTCAAAGGCGGAAGACTAAGTGCGAATACCGGATCAACAGTTTTTGACTTGGATAACGGAACGCTGAATCTGTACTCAAATACAGGCACAATTCGAAGAATTGATGATACAAACTCTTCTCAATTTATAAAATTGACAAAGAGCGGATTTATCGCAGAGCAATTTCGTGATTCTAATGCAGCCTTGATGGTAATCGGGACGAATCATAACAAAGATCCAAAAGAGGTAGAACGACACGACAACGAAACATTCGCTGGCATTCGGCTATGGTCAGGTAAAGGGAGCGGTAAAGAAGAAAGCCTTACAGAATTTGTGGGCGACCGTGTACTTATCTATAATAACGGTCGTTATCGTAGTCCTTGGAACTTCCACGGAAATACAAATGACGGGAATGCCTATTTGATACCGATGAACCAAAATAATGTTAAGCACTACATCGGCCGTGGTGACTTTTTCATTGAGGGGATCTATTCAAAACATTTCTATATGAGTGGTGGACGAGATATAGGTCAGTATCTCTGGGATCTTTTGACTTGCTTCGGTATCATGAAACGTTATGGGCAGATTAGTGGAGCCGCTGGCGGTCACGTTCAAGGTGTGCTTGATAAATATGGATTTAGATAAGGGGTAATTAATGAACGAAAATAATTATGTAGCAATCATCGCAGAACTAGCAAATCAACTAGCTAGTAAGTCAATCACCGAGGCAGAATTCAAGGTTCGTCTTGCTGAATCACAGCAACTTGTAGCGCAACTTGCTAAGGAAGTTGAAAGCTATCGCTCTGTCCTAGAGTCTGATAAAGACTTGAAGGACCTGTTTGAAGAAATTAAAACTAAAAACGAGGTAACTAAATAATGGATTACAAAGTACAATTTAAATCATACGATGCAGTAGCTAACACCACCAAGGTAGCAATCAAGCAAGACTTTCCTTATCGAGTATTTGAGGAAATCTTACCAACAAACCGCATGACTGAAGATGATGCGACACTGGTTGAAGCAGTATTAAACATCGTCCGCATGGAACTTGATACATCTGGTGCAGTCGTGGCAATCAAGAAAGAGCTAGACAAATCTGTCGAAGCTAATAATGATGCTATCGCTAAGATCCAAGCTCTTACCAAGGACAACGAAGAAAAAGCGAACCAAATCCAGAAGATCAAAGAAGTGGCAGAATGGAATGTATTGGCCCGTGTGACCGATGTTGAAAATCCACTTGATCCAACTGTATTTAAGCGTGGTCTTGAATTGGTGGATCTTGGAGAAACTGGTAAGACTTACCAACCACAAGAGATCTTTACGGTTGAAGATCCAAGCCACACAGAAGCTTTCGGAGAAGGTAAGCGTGTCATGATCCAAGTAAATGAGCCATTTACTTACCAAGGTGAGACCTTGGATCAATTGAACAGCCTTTACCAAAATGGCAAAATCGGCATCTGGAAGTGGACCAAACCAAAAGAAGAGAAGGAAGAGAAGCCAGGACAACCTTCTGGTGACCTTGAAACTCAACCATTGGCGACAGCTACACCACAACCAGTACTTTAATTAGAGAGGGGCGTGATCTATGATCCACTTTACACCGGAAGATATCTCGATGATGGTCGGATTTATCGGGATCTTACTTGGAATTTACGGTAATTTTAAAGGAAGTGTCGTGGCACAAGAGAAACGCATGGTCGTTATCGAGAAAGACATTGAAAACATGCGTGATTTCCGTTTGACAGCAGTGAGACGACTCGACAACCACGATGAACAGAATAAGTCTCTATTGATCCTCGCAGAACAGGTCAAAGCCTTGAGCGAGGATATGAAAGAACTTAAAGCATTAATTCAAAATAAAAAATAATTAAGAGGTAATATTATGAATAAAATTAACTGGTCTGTACGTATCAAAAATAAAAACTTTTGGCTTGCAATCGTTCCAGCGCTTGCATTGCTTTTTCAAGCATTCGCAGATATCTTTGGTATCAAATTGGAATTCGGACAAACCATTGATAAAATCTTGGTATTCGTTAATGTGTTGTTCGCCTTCTTCGTTTTGGTCGGAGTAGTCAACGATCCAACTACTGCTGGATTGAGCGATTCAGAGCGTGCTTTAGGTTATGAAGAGCCTAGCGAAGATTAATATGTTTTTACTGGCTACTATCTATTTTTGGATAGTAGCCTTTGATTTTAGAAAGGAGCAGTAATGGCTACTTTAAATGATATTTTAGGATATGCAGAAGGGTTAGCAGATGCTGGAACGGGTGTATCTATGAGCCAGTGGGGTATGCAGTGTGCTGCACTACCTAATGCAATCTCTACGTACTTTTTTGGAAAAACCCTTTGGGGCAATGCTATTGATCTACTCAATTCGGCCCGTGATTTAGGCTACGAGGTAGAATATAACCAGGAGGGGAATCTGGACAGTAAACCAAGATCCGGGGCTGTATTCGTTATGGATACAACATACATCTATGGCCACAGCTATGGGCATACTGGTATTGTGATTGAAGATTCAGATGGATATACCATGCGCACCATTGAGCAAAATATTGACGGTAATGAAGATGCTCTGTATGTTGGTGGCCCTGCACGATATAACACCCGTGATTTCACGGGCATTGTAGGCTGGTTCTACTTCCCTGTAGATGACCAACCAGCGCAAGTGAGTGCTATCGAGCCGTCAGAACCTCTCACAGTCGATTCTAGCGAATTTAACGAGGAAACTGGTACATTCACAGTCGAAGTCTCTGCGCTTAATGTACGTTCTTCTGCAGGGCTTTTAGGTGATATCGTAGCAGTCTATACCGCTGGTCAAGAGATTAACTATGATGGCTGGTTAGACAATGACGGTTATATCTGGATCACGTACATCGGAGGATCTGGAAATCGCAGATATGTGGCAGTAGGTCAATCGCAGAATGGTAAACGCATCACAGACTTCGGCTCATTCGCTTAAAATGAGGAGGATTTAATGGCACTATTAAATTCTACGAATCTAAAGCAATTTGAAGGGGGGGCAGTCGTCAAGCAAGGCGACTCTGCCTCTCTGTTTGGTTATGAGCTGCTGGATGAAAACATGCGCCCGATCAGCGAGCTGAATGGCAAGAATGCCACGATCAGGATCTTTAACCAAAAAGGAAAGGCCACATTTGAGAGTACAGTGGAGAGATCAAAAGTTACTTTTAAAATTGGGAAAGCCCTACCTATTGGATCTTATTTGGTAGAAGTCGTTTGTGACGGGTATATATTCCCCAGTGATCGCTCAACACGCTTGGATATTACCCGTTCAGCGGACGAATTTACAAGCGAGGAAGTATTATCGCTTGTAAAAAATGATGTTAAAACTGAAATTGACAAGTATATCGCTGAACATCCAAACGGATCACAAACGGAAGAGTTGCCAGACCTAACAGTACTATACAATCTTGCAAAAATTTAGAGAGGAAAAATTATGACTTTAAATACTGAAAAATTAACATCATTTGCTCAAGCTGTCGGTAGCGACATCAAGGAAATTAAAACCACACTTGCAAGCAAAGCCGACAAGTCAGAACTTGGACAAGCTGGAATCACACAACAACAACTAGACACGGCTATCGCTGGTGTCAAGACTGCCATTTTAGGCGATGGAGTACCAGAAGAATTAGATACTCTCAAAGAGATCGCTGACCGTATCGCAAATGGTGCAGGATCAGCAGACCAAGCTATTGTGTCTAAAATGACAGAGCTTGGCCAAAAATTCACTGACCTTGAAAATACTGACTTCGTACAAATCTATACAACGGCTAAAAATACCCTCTAAGGAGGTGCTGAATGGATAAATTAAAGAAAGCTATAGAATCCATTGGTCGTGATATTGGGACGCTTCAAGCTAATCAAGGCGGAGCGTTGCAAACTTCCAAAGCTTACGAGTTGTTTCCAACGTATGCCACGTTACAAGCGCAGATGACCACGAATATCAAGGAGAAGCACGTAGACCTCGGTCTGGACGCTCTCATCGATACAAAATTGCAAAACGGTGGTGATCCATTTGTCACACGCTCAAAATTGCCAACGATTGACACAAGTCAGCTTGCAAGCAAGAATGATCTGGAAGAGCTGAAACGCTCAGTCGGATCTGGAAACGGTGCAAGTACCGAACTAAAAGGCCAAGGCTTTCCATACGCTCTAAACGCTGATATCGGTACAATTTACACTGATACGACAGCGAAGAATGGGGCGGTGAAGTGGATCAAAAAAACTGCTGGAACTGGTTCTAACGCTTGGTCTGTCTTGTTTGGTGATGTCAAATTTAAACCAAGAAATATAAACTCAAATCAAACTAATGCGTATGTTGAGTTTAGACGTATAAATTCCACGGTAGAGATCGGCTTCGGTGGTCTATCGTGGGGTTGGTTTGGGATCGTGAGACGAGGTGCGCCCAGCTACGTTCCACAGGGGTCTGACCGTGAGCGAAATGTTGTAATCTTAAACGTCGGTGGTATACCCGTCGGTTTTCGTGCGACTAGCTCAAAACTTGGCGTCATGACCAATGACAAGGGCAAGCGCCTTGGCACTTTTTATCTAGGCGGGCCGGGTGATGGCAACCAGCTACGCTTACAATTTGATGATCCAGTGCCTACTGACCGAGACATCGGAGATTTACGATTTACTGATATGTCATATATCACAGATGACCCGTGGCCAGAGACTTTATAGGATAATTTAACCCCTCCTTTTTTGGAGGGGCTTTTTCTGTTCTAATAGACATTTTTAAAATTGTCCGTTATAACCTCAATAGAATGACTATGTTTTTTTGATTCTGTGCTATAAGCAATGGGTCTTTAGATCAAAAAAGTGATGATTAAATAACCATCACTTTTTGTTTTTTAACTGATTGGCGTATTCTGTCATTTTAATTGCGTGTTTCAAACGCATATTCATAATATCAGAAATACCATTCTTATATTTGTCTACAGCTTGGGTGGATAATCCACAATTTTTACTAATAGAATAGGCTGTGGCATTTTCTAGCAGCCATTTAATAGCATTGATATCAACTAACATATTTACCTCACAAAAAACCAAATGATCACTACGATCAACAGAAGCCCTAAAATAAACTCAAGTTTTTCTCTAGCTGTGGTTTTTTTAACATTAAATTTTACTTTCATCACGATACCTGTTATAATTAAAGCAAGCCCCACCAAGGGGCGGATAGTGATTGCTCACTATCCGAATTCGATGTGCCACTCAATGCTTATGATGAACAAGTTGATTTTGACTACTAGCTTATTCGTCTTAGCTTTGATTGGCTTTTTTCTTCGCCTTAACATTTATTTTTCCTTTCTTTAGTTTCCTTGTCTAAGGTTTCCTCCTTAACCTTATGTATATATTATACAACTAAAGTTGTATTAAATCAAGAGATTTTACTAACTTTTTTTAAAAAAATAAAAGATTTTTTCCTATTAAATAGCTTCATTCTATATCTCTTTTATAATTAAGCTTGAACTTTCTTGGAACCTATGCTAAACTAGTAATACAAATGATGAGCCGTGAAAGTTTTAGAAGTCAGTACCTAAAACAGACCCTAAAACCTAAAAACAGCTATATAATTGAGTTTTAGAAACTCCCACCGGCTCCATATTTTTATTCATGGAAGATTACTCAAGAGGCTTAAGAGGCCGTGTTGGAAACGCGGTAGGCGTGTAAAAGCGTGCGTGGGTTCGAATCCCATGTCTTCCGTTGTTGAGACATCATTGTGTAGCAGTGGTGTTTTTTTGTACAAAAAAGAGTCCCAAAAATAGACAAGTGAGGGAGGAGAAAAAGTGATTGCACAGCTAGATACCAAATCAGTCTATACTTTTATGGAAAGCCTTGTGACCATAAAAGACTATGTCCACGTGGCTAAAAGCATGGGGTATGACGCATTGGGAATCATGGATATAGATAATTTATATGGTGCTTATGAATTTATCGAAGCCTGTCAGGCCCACAAGCTCAGCCCCTTGGTCGGTTTAGAAATTGGACTAGAGGTAGACAATGAAACAATTCCGTTTCGGATGATGGCCCTGTCAACGAAGGGCTACCAGAATCTGATGAAGATGTCGACCGTCAAAATGATGGGGAAGAGCAATTGGGAGGATGTGAAGCACCTAACAGAAGGAGTAGCAGTCATTGTCCCGGCGCCTTTTGCTAGTGGAGACTTTTCTCTTGGTCTAGATTACTTCATCGGAGTTTTTGCGGATACGCCGGTCCAAGAGTTTAGCCACCCTGTGCTCCCTCTTCATACTGTGCGTTTCTTTGAGGCGGAAGATGTAGAAGCCATGCAGATGCTGGCAGCCATCAAGGACAATCAAAGCTTGACAGAAACAGGACCGATTGACCCTACAACAGTCCTAAAAACTCCTCAGGATTTAAAGAGTAATTTTGCAGAGCGATTTCCTCAAGCCATCACAAATCTGGAAAAACTAGTCCAAGGGATTCAATATGATATTGACACCCAGTTGAAATTGCCTCGCTTCAATCCCCAGAAACCAGCTGTTGAGGAACTGAGAGAATTAGCTCAAGCGGGTCTCCTTCGAAAGAACTTGACCAGACCGGTCTATCAAGAACGTCTGGAGCATGAATTAGACATTATTCACCAGATGGGCTTTGATGATTATTTCTTGATTGTCTGGGACCTTCTTCGTTTCGGACGGAGTCAAGGCTATTATATGGGAATGGGACGTGGGTCTGCTGTAGGCTCACTGGTAGCCTACGCCCTAGGGATTACAGGGATTGATCCTGTGGAGAAGAACCTCCTCTTTGAGCGCTTTTTAAATGTGGAGCGCTACACCATGCCGGATATTGATATTGATATTCCTGATATCTATCGTCCAGAATTTATCCGCTATGTGCGAGACCGTTACGGGAGTTACCATGCAGCTCAGATCGTGACCTTTTCAACCTTTGGGGCCAAACAAGCCATTCGAGATGTCTTTAAACGTTTTGGGGTACCAGAGTACGAATTGACCTCCATTACCAAGCGGATTGGCTTTAGGGATACACTGGCGACAGCTTATGAACAGAATCTAGCATTTCGACAAGTGATTCATAGCCGAGCAGAATTTGAGCGTGGCTTTGAAATTGCTAAAAGAATTGAAGGCCAACCTAGACAAACCTCGATCCACGCGGCTGGGGTTGTGATGAGTGACCAGGATTTGACGGATCATATTCCACTCAAATACGGTGAAGACATGTTTGTCACCCAGTATGATGCTCATGCGGTTGAAGCCAATGGCCTATTGAAGATGGACTTTTTGGGTCTGCGCAACTTAACCTTTGTTCAGAAAATGAAGGAAGCCGTCTATGAAAAGTACCAAAAAGAGATTGTGATTGAAGCCATTGATTTAGAAGATCCAGAAACCTTGGCCTTGTTTGCTGCTGGGGATACCAAGGGGATTTTCCAATTTGAACAGGCTGGAGCCATTCGCCTCTTGAGACGAGTGAGACCCAATCATTTCGAAGAAGTGGTAGCGACCACCTCTCTCAATCGTCCAGGGGCTAGTGATTACATTGACAATTTCGTCAAAAGAAAGCACGGCCAGGAAAAAGTTGAGATTTTAGATCCAGCTATTGAAGAAATCTTAAGGCCCACATATGGGATCATGCTCTACCAAGAGCAGGTCATGCAGGTTGCCCAGCATTTTGCAGGCTTTAGCCTGGGAAAAGCCGATATTTTACGTCGGGCCATGGGCAAAAAAAATGCGGCTGAAATGCATCAGATTGAAGACGATTTTGTCTCAGGTGCTCTTAAACTTGGGCATACGGAAGAAAAAGCCAAAGAGGTCTTTGCGATCATGGAAAAATTCGCAGGCTATGGGTTTAACCGTTCCCATGCCTATGCCTATTCTGCCTTGGCCTTTCAGATGGCCTATTTCAAGGTCCATTATCCAGATGTTTTCTTTGATGTCATGCTCAATTATTCGAGCAGCGATTATCTGACAGATGCTCTCCAGTTTGATTTTAAAGTCGCGCCATTATCCATCAACACCATCCCTTACAGAGATAAGTTCCAGGATCGAAAAATCTACTTGGGAATGAAAAATATTAAGGGACTCCCAAGAGATTTAGCGTATTGGATCATTGACAATCGTCCCTTTGAAAGTGTCGAAGATTTTATTTTACGACTCCCCAATCAGTATCATAAATTGCCTCTGTTAACACCTTTAGTGGAGCTTGGACTGTTTGACATCTTTGAAAAAAATAGACGCAAGGTGCTTCACAATTTGCCGAATTTGTTTGTCTTTGCCGATGAGTTAGGCAGTTTATTTGCGGATTCTAACTATTCCTGGACAGAAGCGGAGGACTTTAGCCAGGCTGAAAAATATGAGAAGGAAGAGGCCATTATTGGCGTCGGGCTCAGTACTCACCCATTGGTTGCGATTGGGCAAACAAGTCCCTATGAGATCCAACCAATTTCTCAATTAGTTCAAGGAGAGCAGGCACGCATTCTCATTGAGGTACAAAACATTCGAACCATTCGAACCAAGTCGGGTGATCTCATGGCTTTCTTACAAGTCAGTGATACCAAGAAAAAATTGGATGTGACCCTTTTCCCTGAAACCTACAATCGATTTTCCTCCTTGATAAAAGAAGGTGGCTTTTATTACTTGACAGGGAAGATACAAGAGCGTGATGGGCGCTTGCAGATGATTCTAGCAGAGGCACAACTGGCAACCAATGAAAAGTTCTGGATCCAGTTGCTCGATCATCGTCAGGATAAAACGATTCTTTCTATCTTGAAAAAATATCCGGGCCCATATCCTGTGATATTACGCTATGAAGACGAGAAAAAAACTCTTCAATTGAGGGGCTATACAGTCCAGAAAAACAAAGAATTGGAAGATGAATTAAAGAATCTCGTTATGAAAACGATTTATCGGTAAAAACTGCGAAAAATACGAGAATTTTAGTCTTCTTTGTGTTATAATTACGTAGAATGTAAAAGAAAAAAAAGGAGCAAACAACGAAATGAAACGTATTGCTGTTTTAACTAGTGGTGGAGATGCCCCTGGTATGAACGCTGCCATCCGTGCAGTTGTTCGTCAAGCAATTTCAGAAGGAATGGAAGTTTTCGGTATCTATGATGGATATGCGGGAATGGTTGCTGGTAAAATTCAGCCTCTTGACGCCTCATCTGTTGGAGATATTATTTCCCGTGGTGGTACCTTCCTTCATTCAGCTCGTTACCCTGAATTCGCACAACGCGAAGGTCAATTAAAAGGGATCGAGCAATTGAAGAAACACGGGATCGAAGGTGTTGTCGTTATTGGCGGAGATGGTTCTTACCATGGTGCGATGCGCTTGACTGAGCTTGGATTCCCAGCTGTTGGTCTTCCTGGTACGATCGACAACGATATCGTCGGAACTGACTTTACAATTGGTTTTGATACGGCAGTCACAACTGCAATGGACGCGATCGATAAGATCCGTGATACTTCATCTAGTCACCACCGTACTTTCGTAATTGAAGTTATGGGACGTAACGCTGGAGATATCGCTCTTTGGGCAGGGATTGCATCTGGTGCAGATGAAATCATCATCCCTGAAGAAGGATTCAAGATCGAAGAAGTTGTTGAGAGCATCAAAGAAGGTTACGCAAAAGGTCGTACCCACAACATCATTATCTTGGCTGAAGGCGTGATGTCTGCAGATGAATTTGGTAAAGCGTTGAAAGAAGCTGGTGATGAAAGTGACCTTCGTGTGACTGAGCTTGGTCACATCCAACGTGGTGGTTCACCTACAGCGCGTGACCGTGTTCTTGCTTCACGTATGGGAGCACACGCTGTTAAATTGTTGAAACAAGGAATCGGTGGTGTAGCCGTTGGTATCCGTAATGAAAAAATGGTGGAAAACCCAATCCTTGGTAAAGCAGAAGAAGGAGCCCTCTTTAGCTTGACAGAAGATGGTAAGATTGTGGTAAACAATCCACATAAAGCTGATCTTGGTCTTGCCGAGTTGAACCGTAGCTTGTCTTCAATTTAATTTTATTTCATAAATTCGTTAACCTTGTCTTAAAAAGACAGATATATTTAAAAAGGAGTCATATATATCATGAACAAACGTGTAAAAATCGTTGCAACTTTGGGTCCTGCGGTAGAAATCCGTGGTGGTAAAAAATTTGGTGAAGATGGATACTGGGCTGAAAAACTGGACGTTGAAGCTTCAGCACAAAACATTGCTAAATTGATCGAAGCTGGCGCTAACACTTTCCGTTTCAACTTCTCACACGGTGACCACCAAGAACAAGGTGAACGTATGGCGACTGTTAAACGTGCAGAAGAAATCGCTGGTAAAAAAGTTGGTTTCCTTCTTGATACTAAAGGTCCTGAAATCCGTACTGAATTGTTCGAAGGTGAAGCTAAAGAGTATTCATACAAGACTGGTGAACGTATCCGCGTTGCTACAAAACAAGGCATCAAATCAACTCGTGATGTTATCGCATTGAACGTTGCTGGTGGACTTGACATCTTCGATGACGTTGAAGTTGGACACCAAGTATTGGTTGACGATGGTAAATTGGGTCTTCGTGTTGTAGAAAAAGACGCTGCAAAACGTGAATTTGTCGTTGAAGTTGAAAATGATGGTATCATCGCTAAACAAAAAGGTGTCAACATCCCTAACACTAAGATTCCTTTCCCAGCACTTGCTGAACGCGATAACGACGATATCCGCTTCGGTTTGGAACAAGGTATCAACTTCATCGCGATCTCATTCGTACGTACTGCAAAAGACGTAAATGAAGTTCGTGCAATCTGCGAAGAAACTGGTAATGGACACGTTCAATTGTTTGCGAAGATCGAAAACCAACAAGGTATCGATAATTTAGATGAAATCATTGAAGCTGCAGACGGTATTATGATTGCTCGTGGTGACATGGGTATCGAAGTACCATTTGAAATGGTTCCAGTTTACCAAAAAATGATTATCACTAAAGTGAATGCTGCTGGTAAAGTTGTTATCACTGCAACAAACATGCTTGAAACAATGACTGAAAAACCACGTGCAACTCGTTCTGAAGTATCTGACGTCTTCAACGCTGTTATCGATGGTACTGATGCTACAATGCTTTCAGGTGAATCTGCAAATGGTAAATACCCACTTGAATCAGTTACAACAATGGCTACAATTGACAAGAACGCTCAAACACTTTTGAAAGAATACGGACGTTTGAACTCAGATTCATTTGAACGTAACTCTAAGACAGAAGTTATGGCTTCAGCTGTTAAAGATGCTACAAACTCAATGGACATCAAATTGGTTGTAACTCTTACTAAGACTGGTCACACAGCACGTTTGATTTCTAAATACCGTCCAAATGCTGATATCTTGGCATTGACATTTGACGAATTGACAGAACGTGGATTGATGTTGAACTGGGGTGTTATCCCAATGTTGACAGAAGCTCCATCATCAACTGATGACATGTTTGAAATTGCTGAACGCAAAGCAGTTGAAGCTGGTCTTGTACAATCTGGTGATGATATCGTTATCGTTGCAGGTGTACCACTTGGTGAAGCAGTTCGTACAAACACAATGCGTATCCGTACAGTACGTTAATAGACAATTATATCTGAAAGCCTTGCTGGTTGGTCCGAAAGGATCGGCCGCGAGGTTTTTCTTTTTCTTCTGGTTTGTGTTGATAAGAATTCTCACTAATGCTTACTTTCTCTTTTTTAAAGATCAAAAACATGGTATAATAAATAAAAAGGAAGGGAGACATACATGCCAAGGAGAGATTTAATTAGAAATGTCATCATTGTCGGTGTACTGGTTTTGGCACTGATTTTGCTTCGAATTTTTGTATTTCATCCATTTAGTATCAATGATAAAATGGCCAATGCTTCTGTGAAAACTGGAGATCTTGTGGTAGCGACTAGAAATGCTCAGGTAGATCGCAGTGACTTGGTCTTATACAAGGTCGGTGGAAAAGAATACCTTGGACGTGTCATTGCCAAAGAAAACGATGAAGTCAGCTACGTAGATGACGTCCTCTATTTGAATGGACAGGCAACACCAGAACCTTACCTAAATAAAATGCTGAATAAACACTTGGCGGCTCCAACGAGTAATGGGTATTATACGGATGATTTCTTCTTATCAGAGTTAAAAGGGACCAAGGCTGGTCGTGTACCATCCGATACTTATCTAGTCTTAAATGATAACCGTGGAGATACAGAAGATAGCCGTGAGTTTGGTTATATCCATAAAAATCAGATCGAAGGAGTCGTGAATCTGCGTCTCTATCCCCTCAATAAATTTGGATTTATAAAAGTGGAAGAATAGCCGAAAGGCTATTTTTTCTTACAAAAAAACTACTGCAAAAAAGAATTGCAGTAGCTTTTTATTCTGGTTAGATTGAGGTAGAGGGTTCTATTTTTTCTGTTTACTGGTAATTTGGTGAAAGACCTTTTGCCAGTGTTCATGACGCCGCCAGAGACTGGTATGGATCTGGTCATTTAACTCATAGCGAATCAATTTGGTCTTTTGACTGATAGATTCAATTTCGAAATTCTTAAAGGGAATTTGATGTTCTTCCTGCAAACGGACCAGGTCCTCTTTGTGGCTTTCTTGGCCATACTCATTGATGAGGGTGAAGTTGTCTGCTAGGAGGGTTTGGTATTCCTGCTGAGCCTGCAAGCGTTCCTCATAGGTCTTTAATTTGAGAAGGACATTGTCCAGAATCTCATCTTCAGGGATAGAACTTGGCTCCACATGGACATCGATATCAAAGACGCCAAACTGTTCCTTGAGAAGGCGCTCGACCTCTTCGGTAATAGCATGGCTCTCATAAACAGAGAGGTCTGGATTCATTTCGATGACGACATCTAGGTAAATGTTGCTTCCGTAAGTCCGTCCCCGTTGGGATTTGACCCGGCTGACCTTTGGCAATTCCAGAATAGCCGCCTTGTATTTATCCAGGAGACTTTCATCAAAACCATCGGAGAGGCTGAAGGAGGATTCAATGAAAATGTCGTAGGCAGTTTTTAGGATAAAGAAGGTAATAACGATGGCCACTAATTGGTCCACAATCGGATAGTTAAGAGCACTAGCTCCAATCGCAACAGAGGTTCCTAAAGAAGTGACCACGTCAGACAGGTTGTCTTTGGCAGCTGCCTTGAGGGCCTTGGATTGAGCTTTCTTAGCTAAAGTCCGGTTATAAAGATAGACCGCAAACATGACAAGGGCTGATCCAACTCCGACAATGGCCCCTAAAGGATCAATGACAGTGGTTTCCCTACTGAGGATTTTCTGAACGGTATCTCGTAGGACATCGAAGCCCACATAAAACATGATGATGGAAGTTACCAGGCTAGCTAGATCTTCAATCTTCCAATGACCAAATCGGTGGTCGCGGTCAGCTGGCTGGCGGGCCATGCGAATGCCGATGAGAAGGGCGACGTTACTGATAATATCGGATAAGTTATTAAAACCATCCGCGACCAAACTGGAGGAGTGAAGGAGATGTCCTGTTGCTAATTTAGCTGCGGAAAGAATCAGGTAGGCGACAATACTGATCAGGGCTCCACGTTCGGCTAGTTTTAAATTACTTTGTGATTGATTCACTGATAACTCCTCCAGACTTCTGTAGATTTCCTCCTAAGCGAAAAACTTGGATCGTTGTTGATGAGGAAATATTCGTTCTTCTTAAGTCTTTATTATAGCCTTTTTGAGTGCAAAATTCAAATGATGCCAACTGTTTCCAAAAGGAGAAAGGGCGAAAATGTGGTATAATAGAACGATTGAATGAATGAGGAGTATGAGATGAATCCTTTATTGAATGGTATGAATGATCGCCAGGCAGAGGCGGTCCAAACGACAGAAGGTCCCCTTTTGATCATGGCGGGGGCTGGTTCTGGTAAGACACGTGTCTTGACCCACCGCATCGCTTACTTGATCGATGAAAAAATGGTCAATCCTTGGAATATTTTGGCCATTACCTTTACCAATAAAGCCGCTCGGGAGATGAAGGAGCGGGCTTATCAATTGAATCCAGCCACCCAAGATTGCTTGATTGCCACCTTCCACTCCATGTGTGTGCGCATCCTTCGCCGAGATGCGGATCACATTGGCTACAATCGTAACTTTACCATTGTCGATCCAGGTGAGCAACGGACCTTGATGAAGCGGATCTTGAAGTCCTTAAATTTGGATCCTAAGAAATGGAATGAACGGACCATCTTGGGGACTATTTCCAATGCTAAAAATGACCTGATCGATGAAGTGGCCTATGCTGCACAAGCGGGAGATATGTATACTCAGATCGTCGCCAAGTGTTATGAGGCTTACCAAAAGGAACTCCGGCAGTCAGAAGCGGTAGATTTTGATGATTTGATCATGCTGACCTTACGTCTTTTTGATCAGCATCCAGATGTGCTGACTTATTACCAGCAGAAGTTCCAATATATCCACGTGGATGAGTACCAAGATACCAACCATGCCCAATACCAATTGGTCAAACTCTTGGCTTCACGTTTTAAAAATATCTGTGTCGTTGGGGATGCGGACCAGTCTATTTATGGCTGGCGTGGAGCAGATATGCAGAATATCCTGGACTTTGAGAAGGATTATAAGGAAGCTAAGGTCGTCCTCCTAGAAGAGAATTACCGCTCGACTAAGACGATTTTGCAAGCAGCCAATGATGTCATCAAAAACAATCGCCACCGCCGTCCGAAGAATCTCTGGACACAAAATGAAGACGGGGAAGAAATTGTCTATTACAGGGCTAATGACGAGCAGGATGAAGCAGTCTTTGTTGCTAAAACGATTGAAGAGCTTAGTCGCGAAGCTGGCTACAAACACCGTGATTTTGCCGTTCTCTACCGGACCAATGCCCAGTCACGGACCATTGAAGAAGCCCTGCTCAAGTCTAACATTCCCTACACCATGGTAGGGGGCACCAAGTTCTACAGCCGGAAGGAAATTCGGGATGTTATTGCTTATCTAAACTTGATTGCCAACCTCAGTGACAATATCAGTTTTGAGCGTATTATCAATGAACCCAAGCGGGGAATCGGGCCAGGTACAGTGGATAAGATTCGTGACTTTGCCCAAATGCAAGAGTCTTCACTCCTGGATGCTTCAGCCAATATCATGCTCTCAGGCATTAAAGGAAAGGCCGCTCAAGCCATTTGGGACTTTGCCAATCTCATTCTTGATTTGAGAGAAAGATTGGACCAGCTGACCATTACAGAGTTGGTCGAAGAGGTCCTTGACAAGACAGGTTATATGACGGCCCTAACCAATCAGAGAAATTTGGAAAGTCAGGCCCGCATCGAGAATATCCAAGAGTTCTTGTCTGTTACCAAGAATTTTGATGAAAATGGAGAGACCGTCGAAGACGAATCAGGTGTGGAAACCTTGAGTCGTTTCTTGAACGATCTGGCCTTGATTGCCGATACAGATGATGGAGCCCAAGAGACTTCAGAAGTCACCTTGATGACCCTTCACGCAGCCAAAGGATTGGAGTTCCCAGTCGTCTTCTTGATTGGAATGGAAGAAAATGTCTTTCCTCTTAGTCGTGCGACTGAGGATCCAGATGAGTTGGAAGAAGAACGTCGCTTGGCTTATGTAGGGATTACACGGGCAGAGAAGGTTCTCTTCTTGACCAATGCCAACTCACGTTTGCTCTTTGGACGGACTAGCTACAACAGGCCAACGCGTTTCATCAATGAAATTAGCTCGGATTTATTGTCCTACCAAGGATTAGCTCGTCCAGCCAACACTAGCTTTAAGGCTTCTTATAGCAATGGAGGCGGAACGACCTTTGGAAAAGGGATGAGCCTGTCACAAGCTCTTCAAGAGCGCAAGAGACAAGCAGCTCCAAGTACTCTCACGTCATCAAGCCTCCCCTTTGGCAATAGCAACCGTTCTAGCGCCAAAGAGAGCGTCGCTTGGTCCATTGGCGACATTGCCATTCACAAGAAGTGGGGTGAAGGAACCGTGCTTGAAGTATCTGGTAGTGGTAGTACCCAAGAACTCAAGATCAACTTCCCAGAAGTGGGGCTCAAAAAACTCTTGGCCAGTGTTGCTCCGATTGAAAAGAAATAAACTGAAACCAGTAAGCTTAGCTTGCTGGTTTTGATTTTACAGGTGGCATGATATAATATACTAAGAATAGAGAAAGAGGCATGCTATGAACGAAATCAAGTGCCCCAACTGTGGGGAAGTCTTTACAGTCAACGAAAGTCAATACAGCGAACTCTTGTCACAGGTACGGACAGCTGAGTTTGACAAGGAAATTCATGAGCGGATTCGGCAAGAGTTGGCTTTAGCTGAGCAAAAGGCCCTTAATGAACAGCAAGAGAAGTTAGCAAAGAAGGACCAAGAAATTGCCCAGTTACAGAACCAGATTCAACAGTTTGATACCGAAAAAGAATTGGCCAAAAAAGAGGTGGAGCAAACGGCTAGCCAAAGCCTGCTAGAGAAAGAAAAAGAAGTGCAAGCACTGGAAAATCAGTTGGCCACCTTGCGCTTGGAGCATGAGAATCAACTGCAAAAAACACTGTCTGATCTAGAGAAAGAAAGAGATCAGGTCAAAAATCAGCTCCTATTACAAGAAAAAGAAAACGAGCTTTCTCTGACTTCTGTTAAGCAAAACTATGAGGCTCAGCTAAAGGCGGCCAATGAACAGGTCGAGTTCTACAAGAATTTTAAGGCCCAACAATCAACCAAGGCCATCGGGGAAAGTCTGGAGCAGTATGCGGAAAGTGAATTCAACAAGGTTCGCAGTTTTGCCTTCCCAAATGCCTATTTTGAAAAGGACAACAAGGTCTCTGCACGTGGGTCTAAAGGCGACTTTATCTTCCGTGAATGTGATGAAAATGGAGTGGAGATTATCTCCATTATGTTTGAGATGAAGAATGAAGCTGACGGGACAGAGAAGAAGCATAAGAATGCGGATTTCTACAAGGAGTTGGACAAGGATCGTCGAGAAAAGAACTGTGAATATGCCGTTTTGGTGACCATGCTTGAGGCAGATAACGACTACTTCAACACAGGAATTGTCGATGTCAGTCATGAGTATGAGAAGATGTATGTGGTCCGTCCTCAGTTCTTTATCCAGATCATTGGACTCTTGCGCAATGCGGCCCTCAATTCCCTGAAGTACAAGCAGGAATTGGCGCTTGTCCGTGAACAAAATATTGATATTACCCACTTTGAAGAGGACCTAGATGCCTTTAAAGTAGCCTTTGCTAAGAACTACAATTCTGCTTCTGTCAACTTTGGCAAGGCCATTGATGAAATCGACAAAGCCATCAAACGGATGGAAGAAGTCAAGAAATTCTTGACCACATCAGAAAACCAACTCCGCCTCGCTAACAACAAGTTGGATGATGTTTCCGTTAAAAAATTGACACGGAAAAATCCAACCATGAAAGCTAAGTTTGATGCTCTGAAAGGAGAATAATCTTTGTATTCAGCTAAGAACGCTACCTTGTCCATGAATGGGAAAACCATGGACTATGTAACATTTGGTAAAGGTAAACAGCCATTAGTAATCATACCAGGCTTGGGTGATGGACTACAGACGGTTAAAGGTATGGCTATGCCTTTTTCAATCACATACCGTATACTTGCCAAACGTTACAAAATCTATGTTTTTTCTCGAATCAATGAGCTGAGACAGGGCTATACGACGTGGGATATGGCAGCAGATGTAGCAGAAGCAATGGAGACACTAAACCTAGATACCGCTTATGTTATGGGGATTTCACAAGGTGGAATGATTGCCCAATGGCTAGCTGCAGATTTTCCAGAAAAGGTTCAAAAGCTCATTTTAGCCGTGACCACTGCAAAACCTAGTCAACTTGCTAGAGAACGAATTGAGCATTGGCAAAAACTTAGTCAATCTGGAAATTTTAAGCATCTCATGCTGGATATTGCAAAGCATTCCTACACGCAAAAGAGCTATCAAAAGTGGCGGTTGCTTTATAATATCATGGGTCGCTTGGGGCGAATCAAAGATGAAAATAGAATAGCCATTCAGTCTCAGTCTTGCCTGGAACATAATAGCCTTGAGGTCTTAAAAGAAATTCATTGTCCGACCCTGATCCTTGGTGCCCTTGAAGATGATGTGGTCGGTGTGGACGGATCTAAGGAACTAGCAAAAGCGATTTCGGGTTGCCAGCTCCTTATTCTAAAACATTCTGGGCATGCTCTTTATGAAGAAAATAAAGTATTTCAAGAGGCTGTCTGTGAATTCTTAAACTAAAAAAGCTGGAATATTTTCCAGCTTTTTTATGTTAGTTAAATCGCAAAGAGATCATTTAGGTTTTCTGCCATGGTTGGGTGAGTAAAGATTTGTTTTGCGATGTAAGTATAAGGGATCTTGTTGTCCATGGCCATGGTAATCTGGTTGATGATTTCGCCTGCAGCTTCTCCAAAGAGCGTCACTCCAAGAATTTCTTTTGTTTCTGGGTTGACCACGGCTTTGAAGGCACCTCGAAGGTCTGCATTGACATGTCCACGAGGCATGGCAGCAACTGGCAATTCTTTAACAGCAACTGGAAGTCCTTTGTCACGTGCTTCTTGCTCGGTCAAGCCGACTTGGGCAAGTGGAGGAGCAATAAAGAGTGTTGTCGCATAATTTCTACGAGTTTCGAGATTGTAGCTACCATCGCCTGTAAGGTAGTTGAAGACAATGCGGAAGTCATCGAGTGACATGTAAGTGAACTGAGGACCACCATTGACATCCCCAACTGCAAAGACACCAGGGACGCTGGTTTCTAAATGACGGTTGACTTGGATTGCTCCACGATCAGTGACTTGGATATCTGTGTTTTCAAGACCAAGTCCAGCGATGTTTGGTTTACGTCCTGTTGCGTAGAGAAGGATATCAAACTCGAAGTCTCCCTTATCTGTGACAACCGTTAAGCTGTTTTGGCCATCTTTGATTTCTTGGGTATGAACGCCTTGCAAGAATTGAATACCATCTTCTTCCAGGTAGCCTTTTGCAAGAGCTGCAATGCTTGGCTCGATCCGTGGCAAGAATGTTTCAGAAGCGTCTAGTACCGTTACTTGGCTACCCAAGGTATTATAGAGATGAGCAAATTCCAATCCGATTGGTCCACCACCAAGGACACCGAGGCGTTTAGGTAGGTTTTCCAAACGTTGAATACCGGTTGAATCCACAGCAAATTTACTTTCAGCTAATCCTGGGATCGGAAGGACATTTGGAACAGCACCAGTATTAATAATAATGGTTTCAGCTGTCAATTCTTCCTTTTCATCTCCAGCTTGAATTTCGATGACCTTGTTAGAAACGAAACGAGCCGTCGCATCGATAATGTCTACGCCAGTTCCAGCAATGGTTGCGTAGTTCTTGCCGTTGAGACGAGTCGTCACTGCATTTTTCTCATTCATGGCTTGCTCAAAATCCAAGCCTTTTTCTGCTGCAACAATCAAGGTCTTGGTTGGAATACAAGCGATATTGATACAAGTACCACCGTACATAGATTTGCTCTTTTCAATCAGAGCGACTTTTTTTCCTTGGCTTGATAATTTCGCTGCGAGTGTTTTACCAGCTTTACCAAATCCAATCACAATAACATCATACATTAACATATGTTACACCTTCTTTCGCTTTCTATTGTATCAAACCCATTTTAAAAAGTCTGAAATCTGCTACGGGATTTTTTAGGAGCTCATGGGAAGGGGGAAAGAGGGACAAGAAGTCTTGTTTCATGGTATAATAAAGGGTCGGTGGCCAGGATGGTCACACAAGAGTTAGAAAGAGCAAATCAGATGGACGGAATTATCAATGTAAAAAAGGAAGCAGGCATGACCTCACATGATGTGGTCTTTAAACTGCGAAAAATCTTAGGAACTAAGAAGATCGGTCATGGGGGAACGCTGGATCCAGATGTGGTGGGAGTGCTTCCGATTGCAGTTGGAAAGGCGACCCGGATGGTCGAATTCATGCAAGATGAAGGAAAGGTCTATGAGGGAGAAATCACTTTGGGATTTTCTACCACGACGGAGGATGCAAGTGGTGAAGTCGTAGAGCAGACCCCAGTGGAAGCCCCTTTAGATGCAGGAGAGGTGGACCGCATGATTGCCCAAATGGTGGGAGAAATCGAGCAAGTACCACCTATGTATTCCGCTGTCAAGGTCAATGGACGTAAGCTCTATGAATATGCGCGGGCAGGAGAAGAAGTGGAACGCCCTGTACGGCAGGTAGCCATTTATGAATTCACGCGCACCAGTGAGATTAGCTATGAAGAAAGGCTAGCCCGTTTTCGTTTCCGGGTCAAATGCAGCAAGGGGACCTATATCCGGACCTTGTCGGTGGATTTGGGTCAAAAACTGGGTTACGCAGCCCATATGTCTCATTTGACACGGACCAGTGCTGCTGGTTTGTCACTGGAAGATTCCCTGACCTTAGAAGAAGTGGCTGAAAAAGTAGCCCAAGGAGATTTGAGCTTCCTTCATCCACTTGAAATTGGAACCGGAGATCTTGAAAAAGTAGAGCTGACAGTTGAAGAGGTTGGCGAAGTCCAAGTGGGACGCTTTATTCCAGTTGTGAGTAACTCCAAAGAGTTAGCTGCTTTTTACCAAGGAAAATTGGTAGCCATTTTAGAAAAAAGAGAAGAACTTTACAAACCTCGAAAAGTCTTTCTAACAGAAAGTGTGTTACAATAAATTCATGAATATTCGTACGATTACTACTGCTAACCAGATCCATTTGGAGAATGAGACAGTTTTGGTTCTGGGCTACTTTGATGGCCTGCATCTGGGGCATCAAGAACTCTTTAAAAAGGCGCGTCAGATAGCGGATGAAAAAGGCTTGAAGGTCGCTTTGTTAACCTTTCCTGAATCTCCTAAGTTAGCCTTTGTTCGCTACCAACCAGAATTACTACTCCATTTGCAAAGTCCTGAGGACCGGTTCCAAAAATTAAACGAACTAGGAGTGGATGAGCTCTTTCTCATTGATTTTACGACCGATTTTGCTTCTAAAACAGCCAAAGAATTTGTTGATCAATTTGTCAAAGCCTTGAGGGCCCGAGTTTTAATTGCTGGATTTGATTATAGTTTTGGCTCTGATAAGAAAACGGCCTCTGACTTAGCTGCTTATTTTGATGGTCAAGTGGAAGTCATTTCTCCTGTATTGGATCAGGGGGAAAAGATTAGTTCAACCCGCATTCGTCAAGCTATCCTAGAAGGACGAGTCCAAGAAGCTGCCCGTCTACTTGGTCACCCTTTATCCAGTCGGGGAATCGTCGTGCACGGAGATGCACGTGGCCGTACCATTGGCTATCCTACCGCTAATCTAGCACCGATTGATCGGACCTATCTCCCATCAGATGGCGTTTATGTAGTCAATGTCGATTTTAAAGGGCAGACCTACCGTGGGATGGCTTCTGTCGGGAAAAATGTCACCTTTGATGGGAAAGAGCTTCGTTTCGAAGTCAATCTCTTTGATTTTACAGGAGATATCTACGGTCATACCCTGACCATTCATTGGTTAGATAAGATTCGAGAAATGGTTAAATTCGATGGGATCGATCAACTAGTGGCGCAACTAGAAGAAGATGAAGCAGTTTCACGAAACTGGACCAAGGATTAGGAACTTTCCTAATCCTTTTTTTGGTGCCTCTTCTTGGGAAAAATGAAAGGGATTTCTTTTTTCCACTGAAATTCAGAAAAATCGTCGAGAAATCAAAAAAGCGCTTTTCAAGCACCTATTTTTTTTGTATAATAGAGTCAGATAGTTATATATAAAAAAAGAAGTGAACCACATGATTACATTATTTTTATCGCCGAGTTGTACATCATGTCGAAAAGCTCGGGCTTGGTTAAAAAAGCACGATGTTCCATTTAAAGAACACAATATTATGACAAGTCCTTTGAGCAAACAGGAGTTGACAAGTATATTGGCCTTGACCGAAAACGGAACAGACGACATTATTTCAACTCGTTCAAAAATTTTTCAAAAATTGGATGTTGATGTTGAAGATTTATCCATCTCAGCCTTGATCCATCTGATTGAGGAAAATCCTAGTCTCTTGCGGAGACCGATTATTTTAGATAACAAACGCATGCAGATTGGCTTTAACGAAGATGAAATTCGGGCCTTCTTGCCACGGAGTTATCGCAAACAAGAGTTACGCTCTGCCACTCTAAGAGCAGAAATAAACTAAGAAGTATGTCGAATGCAAAAAAATTATAGTTACCCACTGGACTTATCGTGGAGCACTGAAGAGCTTGCTTCAGTGCTTTCTTTTTTCAATAAAGTTGAAGAAGCCTATGAAAGTAAGGTAGAAGCCAAAGAATACATGGAAGCCTACCGCGCTTTTAAGAAGGTCGTGCCTAGTATCGGAGAAGAAAAGCGTCTTGGACGGGAGTTCGAAGAAGTGAGCGGTTATTCTCTTTATCGTGCTACCCAGGCTGCAAAGCAAAAAGAGGAAGGATGGTTTTCTCTTGAAGAATAAATTAGAGTTTGCCAAACAAATCGTTTTAGAGGCTGGAGACTACTTGCGTCTTCATCTCCATGATGACTTGATGATCTCAAAAAAGACTGGGCCGACAGATTTAGTCACCCAGATGGACCAACAGGTTCAAAAGGATTTGGTTGAAAAAATCACACATCGCTACCCAGATGATCGGATTTTTGCGGAGGAAGATGGCCTTCGTTCACCGATTTCAGAAGGATCCGTTTGGGTGATTGATCCTATTGATGGGACCAATAATTTTGTGACCCAAAAGGAAGATTTTGCGGTGATGGTGGCTTATTTTGAAGACGGAATTGGTCAGTTTGGCCTGATCTATGATGTGATGCGGGATCACCTTTTTTACGGGGGTGGAGAATTCCCTGTGTATCGCAATGAGGTTGAACTGACCCCCTTTGTGGACCAACCTCTGGAAAACTTTCTGATTGCTTCAAATGTCGGCATGCTTGAGAAAAATGACTGGGGCATGGCCGATCTTGGTATGGATTCTCTTGGCATTCGGGTCTACGGAAGTGCCGGTATTAGTTTTTCAAAAATTCTCTCAGGTGGGATTCTAGCTTATTTTAGCTACATCTGGCCCTGGGATTATGCCGCAGCTGCGATCATGGGGGAACAGTTGGGCTATACCGTTTTAAATCTAAATGGAGATAAACCTAATTACCAGTCAGTGGAACCCATTATGATGGTTCCAAAAGTGAAGTTAACAGAGATTCAAACCTATCTTAAGAAAGGGAGAAGTTAAATGAATTTTCCCAATGGTTTTAAAGAAAAATACCAGCATCTTCTAGGTGAGGATGCTGCTGCTTTTTTTGCGACCTTTGAGCAAGAAGCAGTATCGGCCTTTCGGACTAATCCCTTGAAAGAAGCGCAAAAAGTATTTGATGATCCGATTCCCAATACACCTTGGGGCCATTATGGAAAGGTCTCAGGAAAATCCATTGAGCACGCAACGGGCTTGGTCTATTCGCAAGAGCCAGCAGCTCAGATAGTGGCCCAAGTCGCCCAGCCGAAGCCAGGGATGAAGGTATTAGACTTGGCCGCAGCTCCTGGTGGTAAAACTACCCAACTCTTGTCTTATTTGGACAATCAAGGACTCTTGGTCTCCAATGAAATCCACAAGGGACGCTCGAAAATTCTCGTAGAGAATGTCGAACGCTTTGGTGCTCGAAATGTCCTGGTGACCAATGAATCAGCCGATCGTCTGGCCAAAGTTTTCTCAGGCTTTTTTGATCTGATAGTGCTAGATGCCCCTTGTTCAGGTGAGGGGATGTTTCGTAAGCAACCAGATGCCATGGATTATTGGTCTGTTGATTATCCTCGAGAGTGTAGTCTTCTTCAAAGAGAGATTCTAGAGGATGCCCTCAAGATGTTGGTCCCAGGTGGTTCCTTGGTGTATTCAACCTGTACCTGGGCTCCAGAGGAAAATGAAGAGATCGTCTCTTGGCTCTTAGACAATTTTGATCTGGAATTGGAAACGATCGAGAAGATCAATGGTATGGCAGAAGGCATTGACCATCCAGAAACGGCGCGCATGTATCCTCATCTCTTTAAAGGGGAGGGCCAATTTGTCGCTCGCTTCCGTTATCTAGGAGAGAATCGTCCTGCCAAAATCCCTTCCAAAAAGGACCAATTATCTGCGGAGCAAAAGAAATGGTGGCAGGAGTTTTCTAAGAAACACTTGAAGATCACTCTAGAAGGAATCCTTGAAACCTTTGGGGATGAACTCTACTTGGTTCCACTTGGTTTACCAGATTTGCGCAAAGTAAAAATTGCCCGCAATGGCTTGCACCTAGGGACCTTCAAGAAAAATCGATTTGAACCTAGTTTTGCCCTTGGTCTTGCTCTGAAACCGAGTGAGGTCAAAGAGACCGTTTCGATCACGCCTGAGGACTTTGTTCATTATGTTGCGGGAGAGACGGTTCAATTGAAGGAAACGCATCCAAATGGATGGTACCAGGTCCTTGTCGAAGGCAATGGTTTGGGCTTTGCCAAAGTGACCGGACAGACCCTGAAAAATTTCTATCCAAAGGGGCTTCGTTTTAGGTAAAATGCTGGGCAAAGAACCCGTTCTATGATATAGTGGAAGTACAGGTTTTTTTGAAAAAAACTTGTCAAAATCATAAGTGAAATAGTGAAATATCAAGGAGACATGATTTGAAAAAGTCTAAAAAGCTGATCCTAGGACTAGCGACGATCGCATTAGCAGGAAGTTTATCTGCTTGTGCTTCTTGGATCGATCGCGGAGAATCCATCACTGCTGTCGGATCGACTGCCTTACAACCCTTGGTTGAAGGAGTAGTAGATCGTTACATTGAAGAACATCCTGGTAAGATTGTAAATGTACAAGGAGGAGGTTCTGGTACAGGACTTTCACAAGTTCAATCAGGCGCTGTAGATATCGGAAATAGTGACTTGTTTGCGGAGGAAAAATCTGGGATCGATGCCTCTAGTCTGGTCGACCATCAGGTAGCCGTAGCAGGGACAGCCATCATTGCCAATAAAAATATCTCAATCGACAATTTGACAACAGAGCAATTGCGAAAGATCTTTACGGGTGAATATACCAACTGGAAGCAATTGGGAGGTCCAGATCTTGAAATCACGATTGTGAACCGAGCGGTTGGTTCTGGTAGCCGTGCTGTCTTTGATGCCATTATCATGGATGGCAAACAACCCAAGCAGGCCCAAGAGCAAGACTCTAATGGAATGGTGAAAAACATCGTTTCTCAAACGCCAGGAGCCATCTCGTATCTGGCCTTTACCTACTTGGATAGCAGTGTCAAAACCATGAAGCTTAACGGTTATGAACCAACCAAAGCCAATGTTGTCAACAATAACTGGCCAATCTGGTCTTATGAACACATGTATACCAAAGGAAAACCCAATGAGTTGTCTAAAAAATTCATTGACTACATGATGACCGATGAGATCCAGCAAAAAGTTGTTGGCAAGATGGGCTATATCCCAATCAATGATATGAAAGTCACCCGTGATTTAAAAGGGAATGTGACAAAAAAATAAAAGAATTAGGTAAAAAATGAACGAAGTAGCAAAAAAAATGCTGACGAAATCAAAAAACTCCCGCCTAGAAAAATTTGGGAAAACCATTACCTTTCTATGTATGAGTTTGATTGTTGTGGTCGTTGCCATGATTTTGATTTTCGTGGCCCAAAAAGGTTTATCGACTTTCTTTGTCAATAAAGTCAATATCTTTAGTTTTCTATTTGGAAGCTCTTGGAATCCTGCTGCAAAGGAATTCGGAGCCCTACCAATGATTCTAGGTTCCTTTATTGTAACCTTGCTTTCTGCCCTCTTGGCAACGCCGTTTGCCATTGGTGCAGCAGTTTTCATGACAGAAGTCTCTCCTAAAGGAGCTCGTTTCTTGCAACCAGCCATTGAGCTCTTAGTGGGGATTCCTTCAGTTGTTTATGGATTCATTGGTCTTCAAGTCGTTGTCCCTTTCACCCGTAGTCTCTTTGGAGGGACTGGTTTTGGGATCCTCTCCGGGGTTTTTGTCCTCTTTGTTATGATCCTGCCAACTGTCACCTTTATGACGACCGATAGCCTCCGAGCTGTGCCCCGTCATTACCGGGAAGCTAGTATGGCCATGGGTGCGACCCGTTGGCAAACGATTTGGCATGTCACGCTCAAGGCAGCCCGCTCAGGAATCTTTACAGCGGTTGTCTTTGGTATGGCGCGTGCCTTCGGGGAAGCCTTGGCTATCCAGATGGTGGTCGGAAACTCGGCAGTGGTACCAACCTCGCTCACTACACCAGCTTCCACCCTCACCTCTATTTTGACCATGGGAATCGGAAATACCGTCATGGGTACGGTCAATAACAATGTCCTTTGGTCACTCGCCTTGGTATTGCTCCTCATGAGTCTTGCCTTTAACAGTGTGATTAAACTGATTACGAAAGAAAGAGGTAAGAAGAACTATGCACGCTAAACGAATGGATAAAATTGCCACAGGAGTGCTGTATGCTATTTCAGGGATCATCGTTGCGATTCTTGCCTCATTGATCCTTTATATCCTGGTCCGTGGCTTGCCCCATGTATCTTGGCACTTCTTGACTGGAAAATCTTCTTCTTACCAAGCAGGAGGAGGGATCGGAATTCAATTGTATAATTCCTTCTTTCTCTTGGTCATTACTTTGGTGATTTCCTTCCCACTTTCTCTTGGAGCTGGGATTTACCTCTCTGAGTACGCTAAAAAAGGTCGCTTGACCAATTTGGTTCGTACCTGTATTGAGATCTTGTCTTCTTTGCCATCTGTCGTTGTAGGTCTCTTTGGTTACTTGGTCTTCGTTGTCCAGTTCAAATACGGATTTTCGATCATTTCAGGGGCCTTGGCCTTGACCGTCTTTAACCTGCCACAGATGACTCGCAATATCGAAGATAGCTTGCAGCACGTCCACCATACACAGCGCGAAGCAGGTCTAGCATTGGGCTTGTCTCGCTGGGAAACTGTGATTCATGTCGTGGTACCAGAAGCTCTTCCAAGTATTATCACTGGGGTCGTTTTAGCCTCAGGACGGATCTTTGGGGAAGCTGCTGCCTTGATCTATACAGCAGGTCAATCGGCTCCAGCCCTTGATTGGTCAAACTGGAATATCTTTAGTGTGACCAGTCCAATTTCGATCTTCCGTCAGGCTGAAACCTTGGCTGTCCATATCTGGAAGGTCAACAGTGAAGGAACTATCCCAGACTCGATCGAAGTCTCAGCCGGTTCTGCCGCAGTTCTTTTGATCTTTATCTTGATCTTTAACTTTGGAGCACGTAAACTCGGAAGTTACCTCCATAAAAAACTAACATCTGCTTAAAGGAGAAGAAATGTCAAAATACAATTGGGATGAGAGACACATCATTACTTTTCCTGAAGAAAAGGTGGTCCTATCGACCAAAGATTTGCATGTCTATTATGGAACGAACGAGTCCATTAAAGGCGTCGACATGCAGTTTGAAAAGAATAAGATTACAGCCTTGATCGGTCCTTCAGGATCTGGGAAATCAACCTACCTCCGTAGTTTGAACCGGATGAATGATACCATCGATATTGCGCGTGTAACGGGTGAAATTTGGTATGAAGGAATCGATGTCAATCGTCCAGATATCAATGTTTATGAAATGCGCAAGCACATTGGGATGGTTTTCCAACGACCCAATCCTTTTGCCAAATCGATTTATAAAAACATCACCTTCCCGCATGAACGTGCTGGGGTGAAAGACAAGAAGATCTTGGACGAATTGGTCGAAACTTCTTTGAAACAGGCGGCTCTATGGGATCAGGTCAAGGATGATCTTCATAAATCAGCCCTGACACTTTCAGGTGGCCAACAGCAACGACTTTGTATTGCCCGGGCCATCTCTGTGAAGCCAGATATCTTACTCATGGATGAGCCAGCTTCAGCGCTTGATCCGATCGCGACAGCTCAATTAGAAGAAACCATGCTGGAGTTGAAGAAGGATTACACGATTGTCATCGTGACCCACAGCATGCAACAAGCAGCACGTGCTAGTGATTATACCGGTTTCTTCTACCTAGGAAACCTCATCGAGTACGATAAGACTTCGAATATTTTCCAAAATGCGAAATTGCAATCGACCAACGATTATGTATCGGGTCACTTTGGATAAAGTAAAATGACAACAAAAAGGAAAATAGAATGACAGAACCAATTTTGCAAGTCAAGGACTTGTCGGTTTATTACAATAAAAAGAAGGCTTTAAATAGCGTCTCCTTGGACTTTGCTCCTAAGGAGATCACAGCCTTGATTGGTCCTTCAGGATCAGGGAAATCTACCCTTTTAAAAGCCATTAACCGCATGGGCGACCTCAACCATGAGGTCACTACCACAGGAACCATCCTCTACAATGGACATAATATCTACGGACCACGGACCGATACGGTCGAATTGCGTAAGGAAATCGGAATGGTCTTCCAACAGCCCAATCCTTTCCCAATGTCCATTTATGATAATGTGACCTACGGATTGATGATTAATGGTGTCAAGGACAAGGCTGTCTTGGATGAAGCAGTTGAAACCTCTTTGAAACGCGCTTCCATCTGGGATGAAGTCAAGGATCGCCTGCATGATTCGGCTATCGGACTTTCCGGTGGTCAACAGCAGCGGGTTTGTGTGGCGCGGGTTCTTGCGACCAGTCCAAAGATTATTCTTTTGGATGAGCCAACTTCAGCGCTAGACCCGATTTCAGCTGGGAAAATTGAAGAAACCTTGTATGGACTAAAAGACCGCTACACCATGCTCTTGGTAACACGCTCCATGCAACAAGCAAGTCGGATTTCCGATAAAACAGCCTTTTTCTTGGATGGGGATTTGATCGAGTACAATGATACCAATGAAATGTTCTTGAACCCAGCTAAGAAAGAAACAGAAGACTATGTCTCTGGTAAATTTGGATAGGAAGAAAATAAAATGTTACGAGTTCAATTTGAAGAAGATTTAGAGAAGTTGCATAACCAGTTTTATGCAATGGGAAATGAAGTGTTGAGTCAGATCAACCGTACGGTTCGTGCTTTCGTGACCCATGACCGTGAATTGGCCCGTCAGGTCATCGAAGATGATGCGGAGATCAACGAATACGAAGTGAAGCTTGAGCGTAAGTCTTTTGAGATTATCGCCCTTCAACAGCCCGTTTCACAAGACCTTCGTGTCGTGATGACCGTCTTAAAAGCAGTTTCTGACTTGGAGCGGATGGGGGACCACGCTGTATCGATTGCCAAGGCAACGATTCGCATGAAAGGGGAAGTCCGTATCCAATCTGTTGAGGAAGAAATCAGCAAGATGGGCCGTGAAGTCAAAGATTTTGTCGAAGCGACACTAGATGTTTACCTCAAAGGCGATGTGGATTTGGCCTATGAAGTTGCTTCACGAGATGAAGTCATCAACCATTACTTCGATAGCATCCAAGAATTAGCAACAGAAGAAATTCGGAAAAATCCGGAGTCCATCGTGACTGGTCGTGATTATTTCCAAGTGATCAACTTCTTGGAACGCATCGGAGATTATGCAAAAAATATCTGTGAATGGGTAGTTTACTTTGAAACAGGTAAAATTATCGAAATGTAAGATTATGGAGTCTTTTCGATCTCAGACAGGCATTGTCATGCTTGTCTTTTCTTTTATCCCAACTTTGTGATAAAATAGTTTTATTAGGGCTTTTGATTGGAAAAGCGTGAAACATTTAAAGGAGGAAATTATGCAAGCAGTTGCACATTTTGTAGAAACATTCGTTCCAGAACATTATGAAGTGTTTTTGGATTTAAGTCGTAAAACCAAGACTTTTAGCGGTCGTGTGGTGATCACAGGTCAAGCCAAGGCGGACAAGATCTCGCTTCACCAAAAGGATTTGACCATTGAAACAGTAGAAGTAGCAGGTCAAGCCTGTCCATTTACGGTTGATGATGCCAATGAAGCAGTTTATGTTGAATTGGAAGGCACAGGTCAAGTGACAGTTACTCTGACCTATTCTGGTAAGATCACTGACAATATGACTGGGATTTACCCATCTTACTACAGCATTGATGGTGTGAAGAAGGAAGTCCTTTCAACTCAGTTTGAGAGCCATTTTGCGCGTGAAGCCTTTCCAAGTGTGGACGAGCCTGAAGCCAAAGCAACGTTTGATCTTTCTTTGAAATTTGACCAAGAAGAAGGTGAAATTGCCCTTTCAAATATGCCTGAAATCGATGTGGAGAACCGCAAAGAAACAGGCATTTGGAAATTTGCTACGACTCCACGGATGTCTTCTTACCTCCTTGCCTTTGCTGCTGGAGATCTTCAAGGGATCACGGCCAAAACAAAAAATGGCACTCTCGTAGGTATCTATTCAACCAAGGCCCATCCGTTGAAAAACTTAGAATTTTCTCTTGATGTCGCTGTACGAGTCATCGAATTTTATGAAGACTATTATGGCGTGAAGTATCCAATTCCTCAATCCCTTCACGTAGCGCTTCCTGACTTCTCAGCTGGAGCCATGGAAAACTGGGGCTTGGTGACTTACCGTGAAGTCTATCTCCTCGTAGATGAAAACTCAACTGCAGTTAGCCGTCAACAAGTTGCTCTTGTAGTTGCTCACGAATTGGCTCACCAATGGTTTGGTAACCTGGTAACCATGAAGTGGTGGGATGACCTCTGGTTGAACGAAAGTTTTGCCAACATGATGGAATATGTATCTGTCAATGCCATCGAACCAAGCTGGAATATCTTTGAAGACTTCCAAACAACAGGTGTTCCATTGGCCTTGAAACGCGATGCAACTGATGGGGTTCAATCTGTCCATGTGGAAGTCAAACACCCTGATGAAATCAATACTCTTTTTGACCCAGCCATCGTCTACGCTAAAGGTAGCCGTCTCATGCATATGCTTCGCCGCTGGTTAGGGGATGATGCTTTCCGTAAAGGACTCAAAGCTTACTTTGAAAAGCACCAATACGGCAATACCATCGGTCGTGACCTTTGGAATGCTCTAGGTGATGCATCTGGCCGTGATGTAGCAGCCTTCATGGATTCTTGGTTGGAACAACCTGGTTATCCAGTCCTTACAGCAGTGGTGGAAAATGATACCTTGAAGATCACTCAAAAACAATTCTTCATTGGGGAACATGAAGACCAAGGCCGTCAATGGGTTGTGCCATTGAACAGCAACTGGTCTGGTATTCCAGATACACTTGAAACAGAAACGCTTGAAATTCCAGGTTATGCTGCCCTTGCTGCTGCAAATAGTGAACCGCTTCGTTTCAATACGGAAAATACAGCCCACTACATTACCGATTACCAAGGAGAACTCTTGGATGCGATTGTAGACAACATGGCTTCCTTGGATAACTTGAGCAAGCAACAAATCCTTCAAGAACGCCGTCTCTTGGCAGAAAGTGGTGTCATCTCTTATGCAAGCCTCTTGCCAGTTATCGAGAAATTGACCCAAGAAAGCTCTTATTTGGTTGTATCTGCAGTTTCATCAATCCTTCAAGGGCTCAGCCTCTTTGTGGATGAAGGGACTGAAGTAGAAGCAGCCTATAAGAAGTTGCTCGTGACCTTCAACCAATTCAACTTTGAACGCCTTGGTTTTGAACCAAAAGCCGGAGAAGCGGATGAAGATGAAATGGTTCGTCAATTGGTTATTTCAAATATGATCAAGGGAGACGATGCCAAAGCAAGCGCCAAAGCAAGTGAAATCTATGCAGCCCATGCAGAGGATATCAGCAAGCTTCCAGCCGCTATTCGTTTGCAAATCTTGATTAACCAAATCAAACACCATGAAAACAAAGAATTGACTGATTTGTACTTGAACACTTATGCCCAAGCGACAGATGGCAACTTCAAGCGTCAATTGTCTACAGCTCTGGCTTATACAACCGATGCAGACACTGTTGAAAAGATTTTGACAGAGTGGAAGAACAAGGATGTTGTGAAACCACAAGACTTGGCAATGAGTTGGTATTTCACCTTCTTACACCATGAGTTCACCCAAGAATCTGCCTGGACTTGGGCGCGTGAAAATTGGGAATGGGTCAAAGCAGCTCTTGGCGGAGACATGAGCTTTGACAAGTTTGTCATTTACCCAGCCAATACCTTCAAAACAGCAGAGCGCTTAGCAGAATTCAAAGCTTTCTTTGAACCACAATTGTCTGATATGGCTATCAGCCGAAACATCAGCATGGGAATCAAGGAAATCGCAGCACGTGTGGATTTAATCCAACGGGAAAAAGCAGCAGTAGAAGCCGCTATCCTTGCGACAAAATAGATTTAAAAAAATCGATACAGAAATTTCTGTATCGATTTTTTAGCGTCCTTTGAATCTTATTTGAAATACCAGTGGTGTTTGAGGCTGGCAAAAATCGCCTTGCTGGTGATCGTGATGATGACCAGTTTGATGAGGTCGGCAAGGATAAAGGGAGCAACGACCAAAGTAAATGCTTTTTGGAGATCGGTATGCGTGACCAGCATAAAGCCGATAGCTCCTGACACAAAGAGGAGAGCACTACTGAGGAGATTGGCCAAAAAGATAGTGAAAATGCTGGATTTAGCATTGGTAAATAGAGACGTGATCCATGCTCGGAATGGGAAGAAGAGGAGGAAACCAGCAGTAGGACCAAGGAAATGCGAAGCACCACTAGCACCTCCGGCAAATACTGGAAAACCTAAGAAGCCTAAAAGTAGGTAGAGACAGACTGTGACAAAGGCATGGCTGGGTTTATAGATGGTCCCGATGATCCCGATCATGAGTGTCTGTAGGGTCAAAGGAATTGGTCCAAAGGGAATGGTGAATTGAGATAGGACGGAGATCATGGCCACTCCAATGGAGATGAGAACTAAGGGAAAGATTTTCTTCATAACAGTTAACCTCTGATTTATTTTACGGTAACTATTCTACAATAAGGAGCTCAACCTGTCAATAGCCACGCTTGTTTTAGGTTTTTTTAAGTAAAAATTTAGTCAGGCTTAAGACTCCTGAAGTATAATCGCCTTACTAAAGGATCGAGCTCCCTTTAAATTTTAAAAGACAAGTACTTGTACAAAAAGATAAAAGGTAAAAAGATGAATCAAAAAGAAACAAAACAAGTTGTCGAAACGCAAGAATCAAAAGAAAAAATGGTTGTCCTCAAACGAAGCCCTAAGTGGTGGATTGGCATGGCAGCAGTTGGTGGATTGTTGGTCGGTGCTGGAAGTGGCTTTGGTGTCGGTGTCATCGCCTCTCAATCTTCCAATAACCAACAATTTTCTCAACCGGTCCAAACGGGTCAAAACCAAGGATCCAATCAGCAACAAAATAGTCAAAATGGCCATGCTTCACAAGGAAACCAGCAAAATGGCGGCCCACAGGATGGCGGCCCTCAAGGCGGTGGTCCACAAGGTGGTGGCCAAGGACAAGGCGGCCCGCAAGGTGGCGGTCCGGGTCAAATGCCACAAGAAGGCAATGGTGGCCCACAAGGGAATGGTCCAGATAATGGCATGAACCAATCTGGCGGACAAGAAGGGAACCAGGGGTCCTCTAAAAAGTCCAATAAGAAGAATTCAAAAAATAAAAACAAGACGAGTGACAGTCAAAGTAACAAAGAAAACACGACAAACTCATAGAATTAGCCTTCCTCAGGCAGGCTGAATTTGATCATAAAACCAGGTTCTAAACTATAGGAAATGAAGGCAAGTCGTGTTATAATGGTTAAGAATAGATTAGAAAGACTCGCTCACGAAAGAGAAGAGGATACGACAATGATTAAAATTCTATTGGTCGAAGATGACCTTGGTTTATCAAATTCAGTATTTGATTTTTTAGATGATTTTGCGGATGTCATGCAGGTCTTTGACGGAGAAGAAGGTCTCTACGAAGCAGAAAGCGGGATCTATGATTTGATTTTGCTGGACCTCATGCTTCCTGAAAAAGACGGTTTCCATGTCTTGAAAGAATTGCGTGAAAAAGGCGTGACAACCCCTGTTTTGATCATGACAGCCAAAGAAAGTCTGGATGACAAGGGACACGGCTTTGAGCTAGGGGCAGACGATTACCTCACCAAGCCTTTCTACCTAGAAGAGCTTAAGATGCGGATTCAAGCCCTTTTGAAGCGCTCAGGAAAGGTCAATGAAAACACCCTTAATTATGGCAATTTGAAGGTCAATTTATCTACCAATTCGACTTATGTGGATGGGAAAGAAGTGGAACTTCTGGGGAAGGAATTTGATCTCTTGGTCTACTTCCTTCAAAACCAAAATGTCATCCTTCCAAAAACACAGATTTTCGATCGCCTTTGGGGCTTTGATAGTGACACAACCATCTCAGTGGTTGAAGTCTATGTTTCAAAAATCCGTAAGAAATTAAAAGGAACAGATTTTGTTGAGAACTTGCAAACATTACGCAGTGTGGGGTATATCTTAAAAGATGCTAACCAGAATTAAGAAAACCGTCGGGGAAGATGATTTTTCCTACTTCATCCGATATTTTGGGCTCTTTACTTTGATATTCTCAGCCATGACCCTGATAATCATCCAGGTCATGCGCTCGAGTCTCTATACAACGGTCGATGAAAACCTCAAGACTCTCAGTCAGGATCCCTACTCACTTGTAGCGATTGCTTATCGAGACCAGCGACAGTCAAATACCAAAGGAGATGATAATGATCATGAGATGATGATCCCAGATCATGATAAATCAGAACCTAAAGGGGATGTCACATCCAATACCACTGTTGTTTTGCTCAATAAAAAATATGAAAACTTGACAACCGGTAATGGGTTTTTAAACTTCAAAACGGTGACGTTTGGTCGAAAGCTCCTCAACAAGGTTTCCCAGCTTCAAATTACAAATAGCTATGGGAAAAAAGAAAGTTACCGGGCCTATATGGCAGAGTTGAGTTTATCTGATGATGAAAGTGATAGTGATATCAAGTATGCGGTTGTCATGACCAATATCAGTCAGCTAGAGCAGACCAGTGAAGAGCACGAAAGCCAAATCGCCCTCATCATGATCTGCTTCTGGGGAATCTCTTTATTCGCTAGTCTCTTCTTAGCACGTCTCAGCGTCAAGCCCCTTCTTGAGAGTATGCAAAAGCAAAAGGCTTTCGTGGAAAATGCTTCCCATGAGTTGAGGACGCCTTTAGCAGTTCTGCAAAATCGCCTCGAAACGCTTTTTAGAAAGCCTGAAGCGACCATTATGGAATCGAGTGAGAATATTGCATCCAGCTTGGATGAAGTTCGAAATATGAAGCTCTTGACTACCAATCTTCTTAACATCGCCCGAAGGGATGATGGCTTGAAGCCGGAGATGGAAGATATCGAACCAAGCTTTTTCGATCAGACCTTCTCGAATTTTGAGATCATTGCGGAAGAAAATGGCAAAATCTTCCGAGGAGACAATCAGGTGGACAAAGTCATTTGTTCTGATAGAACGCTCCTCAAGCAATTGATGACCATTCTTTATGACAATGCCTTGAAATATACCGATGAAGATGGTGAGATCCAGTTTGAAGTTCAATTGAAGGATAAAAATCTTCTTTTGAGAGTGCTGGATAATGGTCCAGGGATTCGAGATGAGGATAAGAAACGGATCTTTGATCGTTTTTACCGGGTCGACAAGGCCAGAACCCGTCAAAAAGGTGGATTTGGCTTGGGATTATCCCTCGCTAAGCAGATCGTAGAAGCCTTTAAAGGGACTATTCAAGTCAAAGATAATAAACCAAAAGGGACTATCTTTGAAGTGAAATTATCCATTAAGACGGAAAGTCGTAAAAAAAATCGTTCATAATCTTTAAAAGATAGAAAAGAGGAAAACCTATGAGTTCAAAAATGTTGCACACTTGCCTTCGTGTGGAAAACTTAGAAAAATCAATCGCTTTTTACCAAGATGCTTTTGGTTTTGAAGAAAAACGTCGGAAAGATTTCCCAGACTATAAGTTTACGATTGTTTATTTGGCCTTGCCTGGAGATGACTATGAGTTGGAATTGACTTACAATTATGATCATGGTCCATATGTGATCGGAGATGGCTATGCTCACGTCGCCTTGAGTACTCCTGATCTAGAAGGTTTGAATGCGGAACACAAGGCTAAAGGCTATGAAGTGACGGAACCAAAAGGTCTTCCAGGAACGCAACCGAATTATTATTTCGTTGTAGATCCGGATGGGTATAAAGTAGAAGTCATTCGCGAAAAATAAGAGGGATTAACAATAAGGGCCGCTGTCGGCTACGACAGTCGCCCTCTTTTTTATGAAACCATTTACAAAAAAGGAATGTTTTTTCGAGAGAAATTTGCTATAATAAAGTTATGAGATTCAAACACACGAAAACTATTTTATTAATCATTACAAATCTCCTTTTATTGAGTCTTTTGTATATCGGCTATCAAAAGATTCAAAGGGTTCGTGAACAAAAAGCCTATCAGGATCAGTTTGCTAAGGTTACCCAACTTGAGAAAAGCTCTGAAAAAGGGAAAGATGTTCAAGTTCAGGAAGGGATTTTAGGAACTTCTTATGTGACGGCTTATTATCCTACTAAGGATGGACAGCCTGTTGAGATTATTAAAGAGAAGATCCAAAAAGACCTTCAGCGTCTAGGATCCGATGAAAAAACCAAAGAACCAAAGCATTTGACCTTCTACCATAGTGAAGAAGCAGAAGCGCCTTTTGTTGGTTATCACCCTATCCAAATCAAACGGGCTGAATACCAGTACAAAAAAGGGAAATTCATCAAAGATGAGACGGTGAAGTTGCCCCTCTTTTACTTGGATGATGAGAACAATCCTCTGACCCTGAGCCAAGTTTTTGCGGATCCAGATGGAGCCAAGCAGATCTTTTTGGAGGAATTACGAGGGAATCTAGCCTTTCGTCAGTTGGACGAGGAAAGCATTGATCAAATGGTTGCCCACTTCTCAGAGTTGGATTTGAGCCAATGGGAATTCCAATATGAAAAAGGAAATTTCACCATTCCATTTCCAACCAAGGTTAAGGGAGATGATACCTTCACTGTTCCTTTGTCTAAATTCTACGACGTGATTGATACAGAGCGCTTGCTTCCTGATGATCTAGCTTCTTACCAATCCTATATTGAAGAACGCCACCGTAAGATGATTGCTTTGACCTTTGATGATGGACCAGATCCAACGACGACCCCTCAGGCGCTGGCCATCTTAAAGAAATACAATGCTAAAGCTACCTTCTTTATGGTTGGAAAAAATGTCAGTGCGAATCCGGATATTGCTAAGCAAGTTCGCAAAGAAGGTCATCAAATCGGGAACCATACCTGGGATCACCCTCAATTGCCAAAATTGAGCTTGGATAATGCCAAAAAGGAGATCTTGGATACCCAAGAAGCTATTCAAAAAGCGACAGGTGTGCAGACCAAGATTACCCGTCCTCCATATGGAGCCATCAATAGTGCCATCCAATACGGTGTCGACCAATCTTTCATCATGTGGGATGTGGATAGCCTAGATTGGAAGACACACAATACGACGGCCATTCTCAATGAAGTGAAAAAAGAAGTCAAACCGGGTTCGATTATCCTCATGCATGATATCCATCAAACCACGATTGACGCTCTACCGACCGTCCTTGACTACCTCAAATCACAAGGCTATACTTTTGTAACGGTGGATGAATTGTTGGATTATCAACTTGAAAGCCATCGCATCTATTACAATGGAAATTAACGTAAAAATCCTCTGCAGTTCATTCACTAGCAGAGGATTTTCTTATTCATTTAAAAAGAGTTCTGAATTTTTTAAAACCAGTTCACGGACAGAAGCGTATTTTTTTAAGGATTTGAGTTCTTCTGGGTGAGTGATAAAGGTGATTACATAGCCCTCACGCCCCATTCGTCCTGTTCGACCGGCACGGTGGGTATAGGTCTCCACATCACGAGGAATATCGTAGTTAATCACACACTCAAGATGTTCAATATCGATTCCACGAGCGACCAAATCGGTGGACAGCAAGAGGGTTAGCTGATGGTCTTTGAAGCGCTCCAAAATGACCTTGCGGTATTTGACATTGACATCGCTGGCGAGCGATACGGCTTCGACCCCACGGTATTGTAGTTTTTCTTCAGCACTACCCAGATCAGATAGGCTGTTGAAAAAAGCCAGACCACGAAAATCTTCGACGTAGGCGAGTTTGCGGAGAAATTCGACCTTGTCCCGCTTATCCACTTGCATATAAAAATGTTGGATATTGTCCAAAGAAACTCCATCAACCGTAACGCGAAGAGTATTTTCTTCTAGTTGGTCTGGATCGACCTTGGCTGTGGCGCTCATGTAGATATATTGGTGGTCACGGGGAGCATAGTGGCTGATCTTGTCGACGAAGTGGTACTGAGAATCGTTCAGTAATTGGTCGAATTCATCTAAAATGATGGTTTCTACATTCATCATTTTGATCTTTTTCAGCTTGATCAGTTCAAAGATCCGACCAGGCGTCCCAACCAGGATTTCGGGTCCTTTTTTGAGGCGTTCAATCTGTCGTTTTTGACTAGATCCTGAAAGGAAGAGTTGGGTTTGGAGACCGAGAGGCTCTGCCCATTGTTTGGTGACATCAAAAATCTGTCCTGCTAACTCTGTGTTAGGAGCTAAAATCAAGAGTTGTTGGGCCTTCTTCGGTTTGAGTTTGAGCAAGCTCGGAAAGAGGTAGGCGAGTGTTTTACCCGTTCCAGTAGGACTGATCCCGAGGACATTTTCTCCTTCATAGATAGGGGAGAAGATCTGTTCCTGAATTTCAGTGAATGTATCAAATCCGAGTGTTTCTAACTGGTCTTTCCAGCTTTGTGGAAATTTTTCTTTCATTCTTTTTCATCCTTAAATTGTATTCCAGCGCTTTGACGCATCTGGTAGAGGGTTTCATGGACCTGCTCAGCTGTTTGTAACCATTCAAGATAAGCAGCTGGCTTTTGATGAGCGATGGCAAGGGCAAAGGCTTCCGCCTCTTCTTGCATTTGGTGTGGGCAGGGCTGGAACGGAAGGTCGATGACCTCTCCAGAATGGCTGACGAAGCGGGCCTGGTTGATGGCTGCTACAGCATTGAGAGTTAGTGTTCCAGTCTTGGTGTAGATTTCAACAGGTAGATGGCTGGTGATATTTTTCCCTGCTTGAATGGCAACCTGAAAATCTGGATAAATCAAGACACCTTGACCATAGAGATCAACCGAATTGGGTAATTGCTGAGCGGTGTAGTGACTGGAGATCGGTTCTCCAAAGAAGCCAATGGCCAGGTAGAGGCAGTAGACTCCCAGATCCATCAAAGCTCCACCTGCATAGACATCTGAGAAAATATTGGGCATCTCACCTGCAAGAAGGGCTGGCAATTTGGAAGAATATTTGGCAAAGGTGAAGTTGGCGCCCAGTATTTCCTGATTAGAGAGGAAGTCTTTAACTACTTGAAAGGCTGCTTCTTGGTAATTTCTGGCAGCTTCAAAGAGATAGACCTGGTGCTCCTTAGCGAGCTTGACCAGTTCCTTCCATTCAGAAGGCTTGGTCACAGCCGGTTTTTCAATGATGACATGCTTCTTGGCCAGAATAGCAAGCTTGGCCTGAGCGAAATGAAGAGAATTGGGGCTAGCAATGTAGACCACATCCAGCTCACTGTCTAAGAAGTGGATGACATCCGTGTAGCAAGAGATCGCCCCATAAGGCTCACAAAACTCTTGAGCTGTCTTCATCTTTCTCGAACACACAGCCTGCAAGTGATAGTGGCCTGTCTGATGAGCAGCTGTAATAAATTCATGTGAAATCCAACTCGTACCAATAATTCCCAGCTTTAACATAAGGTGTCCTTCCGAAATCGATTCACTCTATTATACCATGAAAAGGGGGAGGGGACAGTATAAAGTAGAAAATATGCACTGATTATTGTATAATGAAGTGATATGCTTAGAAGGGAAAACAATAGGATTGAGAAATTCAGAATTATTGATCATTATTCCGGCTTATAATGAGAGTGGAAATATTGAAAAAACAATCAAGATGATTGAAGAACATACACCTGAATTTGATTATGTCATTATCAATGATTGTTCTACAGATCAAACACTTGAAATTTGTCGCAATAACAACTTTAACGTTATCGATTTACCGATTAATTTAGGAATTGGTGGTGCTGTCCAGACTGGTTATCAATATGCAGTTAAAAATGGCTACCAATATGCTGTTCAAGTGGATGGAGATGGTCAGCATAATCCTGAATTTATCAGAAAGATGCTTCAAGTCCTTCAAGAGAAGAATGTGAACATGGTGATTGGCTCTCGTTTCATTGAAAATCAAGGTTTCCAATCCTCCTTCGCGCGACGGATTGGAATTTCATTTTTTGAAAAATTAATTAAGATTTTAACCGGTCAAAAGGTAACAGATCCTACATCTGGTTTGCGGGTGGCTGATCGAAAAGTGATTGAAGAATTTGCTAAACAATATCCAAGTGATTATCCAGAACCAGAGACGATTGTGTCCCTCTTAACCTCAGGCTATTCCGTTGCAGAAGTACCGGTCTTGATGAACGAGCGAGAACATGGAGAATCATCGATTACATTCAGTAAGTCTGTTTACTATATGATCAAAGTGACAATGGCAATGCTATTGGCTAGAATTGGTGGAGGATATAAGAAATAACATGCTAAATATTTGGTTAACCCTTATTGTAATTATTTTTATCGTTTATATTCTACGCCTAGTCGCAAAGAAAGTCGTTGAAATGAGAAATGTCATTTCTTGGCTTATTCTTTGTTTGCTATCGTTGCCAGTCATTTGGTTTCCTAATTTGATTGGACAATTGTCAAAGATGTTAGGAATTCAAGTTCCAAGCAATCTAATCTTTTTCTTAGGCTTCTGTTTACTTGTCTATTTAAACTTCTCCTTGACTCGGATTACCTCAAAACAATCCGTTCAAATTCGACAATTGTCTCAGAAAATTGCATTACAGGTAAAAGAGCATGAAGAATAAACAACTTGTTTCAACGGAGAAGGTGTATTTTTGGAATCTATTAGGGAACTTGGCATTTGCTGGATCATCTGTACTATTTACATTGATCGTTACACGCATGACCTCGCCAATGGAAGCAGATTCTTTTAGTCTTGCCTATGGGATTGCTGCGATTCTAGTGGTAGTAGGCATGTTTCAAGTTCGAAGCTACCAAGGGACAGATGTTCTCTTTAGACACTCCTTTACCAGTTACAGTATTGCCAGATGTCTCTCTCTCCTACTCATGATGGCGATCTTTTTTCCTTACCTTTTTGTTTCAGGAATTGACCTACATGAGAGTTCAAAAATTGCGATTATTGGCTTATACGTTCTATTTCGTATGTGTGAGGCGATTTCAGATCTTTTCCAAGGATTGTTTCAACGTCACGAACGATTAGATATCGCTGGCAAATCAATGACCATTCGGTATTCTATCAGCACGATTCTTTTGTTGGCATTTTTGCTTATTACAAAGTCATTAACACAATCATTGCTTTACTTAGTTGTTTTAAACTTTATCTTTGTATTTTGTTATGATTATGTAAAATCAAAAGAATTTGAAACAATTGATTTCTCAGTAAAAAATATCAAAAGAGATCTATTTGATGCGATCACTATTTTAAAGAATTGTATTCCTCTCTTTATCAGTGGATTTTTACTAGCTTATATTTTCAATGAGCCTAGAATCGCGATTGACTCTGAAATTAGACTGGGACACTTTATTGCAGGAACACAACGGGATTATAATATTTTGTTTATGCCTGTGTTTTTTATGAGTCTCTTTATTTTAATTCTTAGACCCTTAACAACGCAATTAGCGATCTTATGGAAGAATAAAGAATTGAAAAAATTTGATGCCATCATTGCGAAGATGTTTGTTATTGTTTTGGGAGTCGGCTTGGTTTTAACTGTGCTAGCTTATTTGATCGGGACGCCGATATTAAGTCTTGTTTTTGGTTTACCTTTAAACCAGCATAGTACTACCCTAGCCATCCTTGTTTTTTCTGGAATTCTGTATTCTATTGGGATTGTTTTTGGGGATGTCATGACGGTTATTCGAAAACAAACGTATCTATTGCCTGTGTATTTATTCATGTTTATAGCTTCCAAATTGACAAATAATGATTTGGTACAAAAAATGGGACTTCTAGGTGCGTCTTTAAGCTTTTTCATCGTGATGTCTGTTTATTTTAGTGGAAGTTTACTTGCTTATTTTATTGCAAGAAAAATAGAAAGGAAGGACTATGCTCATTAATCAACAACATACGTGGGTGATTTGTGCTTATGGTGAGAGCGAATACTTGGAAGCTTGTATTCAATCCTTGAAGAATCAAACTCTCCAATCACAGATTATCTGTTACAGTTCAACACCACTGGATTCGATCAAGGAACTTTGTCAGCGTTATGCTATTCCATTTTACACCAAGCAAGGTGGTGGGATTGGTAAGGATTGGAACAATGCCATGTCTTTTGTAGAGACGAAGTATGCTACCATCGCCCATCAGGATGATTATTATGAGCCGGACTATGCTGAGAAAGTTTTGGCTAAGATGGAAAAAAATCAAGATGTGTTGATTGGGTATTCTGATTATTTTGAAGAAAAAGATGGCCATAAAATTCCTGCGAATACAAATCTGAAGATCAAAACCTTGATGTTAAAAACCATGAATCTTTTTCCTGCTAGTCATTTTTGGCGAAACCGTGTGATGGCTTTTGGGAATCCGATTTGTTGTCCAGCTGTTACCTATAATCGTGAAAATTTGAAGAATTTCTATTTTGATGAAGGAATGAGAGTGAGTTTGGATTGGTACGCATGGTATAAGATCAGCGAGTATAAAGGTCGTTTCGCTTATGTATCTGACAAGCTCATGTGCCACCGTATCCATGGAGAATCTGAAACATCAAAAACCATTGCAGACAACACTCGAAGTAAAGAAGATCTATACATGTACCAACTCTTCTGGCCCAAATGGATGGCCAAGTTGTTGATGAGACAATATGTGAAGAGTCAAAATTCGAATAAGTAGGAGAAACTGATGGGATATTTTGTTGATAGTTATGAGCGAAATAAAAAGTATTTAGTAACTTTCGCAGTTTTGGCCTTTTGTATTGCAGTGATTTATACAAAGCGCTTAGTAGATTTTCCTAAAATTGGTGTAGCGTTATTTGTTGTATTGGCTTTTTTCATTTTTCTTTTACCGAAGAAGAGTGTTGGGACATTCCTTGCGATGCTCATTGGTGGTCTGTCCTTTGCTTTCATTACACCCGTTTTGAATACACCAGATGAACAAGTTCACCTTTCAAGAACCATTCATATTGTGGAAGGCAACGTCAATATGGGGAATAAAAACATCCATATTACGGAAGATTACTTTGATGTTTATAAGAACTTCAAAAAACCATTTACTAAATCTTCTTTATTTGAAGAAGGGCAGACGACCAAACAAGTGAAGTTTGGGAAAGAAACAGATTACAGGGCAACCAACTCATATTGGTTTATTGGTTATATCCCTCAGGCTCTTGGATTTGGGATTGGAAAATTTTTGAATTTGAGTGTAGGAGTCTCCTATTATCTTGGTCGAATTTTTAATGTCATTGCTTACTGTATTTTAGCTCTCATTGCCATTAAATTAAGTGGGAAAGCGAAGCAGTTGATGACAATGGTAACAATGTTTCCAATGAACCTGGTTCTAGCTGCTTCTTATAATCAAGATAGTGTAGCCTTAGGTTTAACCTACATCATTATTGGACTGTTTTTGAATTATGTAACAGATGATGAAAAAGTAGTTAAAATAAAGGATTTATTGCTTTATGCTTTCCTTTGCGTGATCCTTGTAACAATGAAGCTTCCTTATGTCTTGCTTGTGGGATTATTGCTATTTATACCGAAAAAGAAAACGCAATGTAAAAACTACTATCTCATTTCTCTCGCTTTGATTATCTCAGTCTTTGTCTTTACGATTTTTTGGTATGTTCTTACCCAGCAAGTTCGAATTGAGAACTTTAAACTGGAGGGCGCAGATGTAAAAGGGCAAATTAGTAGCATCATTTCAAAACCTCATTGGTATCTTCCAGTGATTTTGAAGGAGATGTTATTAACAGTCAGTCATTTGAATCAACTCTATACCTTTGGTTGGTTAGATTTGTCGATGTCAGAAGTCCTTATTCCAATTTATGCTCTTTATACTTTGATTACTTTTTCAAATATTGGGAAAATCAAACTTCCTAAAGTATCAGTAGTAGGAGCAAGTTTGGTTTCTTTTGCAATTGTTGGTTTAATTTCTTTGACCTTGTATCTGACCTGGACACCAGTTGGAAATTTTGAAGTTTTAGGAGTTCAAGGCCGATATTACTTAGGTGTTGTCGCTCTTTGTCTACCAGTTATTTGTAGTTTATTTAAGCAAAGAGTTCCAGATGAACAAAAGTTCTCTGATCATTTTGTGGTACAAAGTAGTCTCATTATTTTATCTCTAACATTACTACAAACCATCTCTGTTTTATATGCTGCAGTTTAATTAAAAGACTAAAATAAGTTATTACTAGGGGAAACCCTAGTTTTTTGTTACAATAGAAAGTGAATAAGTCAAGGAGTAAGAGATGACCATATCAGTTGTAGTCCCATGTTTTAACGAAGAAGAATCCATTCCATTGTTTTATCGAGAGATGGAACGTGTTCGGATGAAAATGGGAGAAAAGTTTGAATATATTTTTATAAATGATGGCTCTTCAGATGGTACGCTATCCGTTCTTCGAAAGCTACATGTTACAGATTCAAATGTGCACTACCTTTCTTTTTCTCGAAATTTCGGGAAAGAGGCGGCGCTGTACGCTGGACTTGAACGTGCTAATGGCGAATATGTGACGGTTATGGATGTAGATTTGCAGGACCCACCGGAGTTATTGATCGAAATGAAGCAGAAGTTGGAGGAACAACCAGATCTAGACTGCGTCGGAACGAGACGCGTAACCCGTGATGGGGAACCGCCGATCCGCTCTTTCTTTGCGCGGATGTTTTATAAATTGATCAATCATATTAGCCAAGTGGAAATGGTGGACGGGGCCCGTGATTTCCGTTTGATGCGACGTCCAATGGTTGATGCTATCATGGAATTATCGGAGTACAATCGTTTCTCAAAAGGAATTTTTGCTTGGGTAGGATTTGAGACAGAATACCTCGAATATAAAAATGTAGAGCGTGTGGCAGGAGAGACGTCCTGGAATTTTTGGTCCCTCTTTAAGTATTCGATTGAAGGGATTGTCAATTTCTCGGATGCTCCATTAAACATTGCTTTTATTGGTGGACTGTTATCTTGGATTTTGGCCTTTATCATGATGATTTTGATTGTAATCCGCACCTTGGTCTTTGGGGATCCTACTTCAGGTTGGCCATCTCTTATGACAGTGATTCTTTTCCTGGGAGGGTTCCAATTATTGACCATCGGGATTTTAGGGAAATATATTGGTAAGATCTTCATGGAAACCAAGAAACGTCCAATCTATGTGATCAAAGAGAAAAGTGAAGAATGAAGAATATCCTAAGTATGAGTCTTGCTGCTAAGCAAAGGATAGATAGATTTTACGAGGGAATGGATCGGCTCCTCGATAAGATCAATCAGTTGGATATGGTAAAAGGGATCCGCAGTTATATTGACCGGCTTATAGATGTTTTCAACCAAATCAGCAATAAGTTGGTCTTTCTATTACTAACTTCCTATGCGCTCATTTTTACATTTGTATCTTTCAATCTGATCAATTTTCAAAGTCGCTCATATGACTATGTCTTCCATTTATCCCGCATTGTCGGCTTAGCAGAGTCCATTGAGCATTGGGATTTACTCCCCAATCTGAATTTTTTATTTGCATTCGGTACGGGATATGCTTCTCCTATGTTTTATGGAAATTGGCAGTTTTATCCGTCAGCCATCGTTTATATGATGACCAACGATGGAAATCTTGCTTATTCTATATTTGCATTTTTGATCACTCTTGGTACAAGCCTAACAAGTTATATTGTTGTTTCAAAAATAGTAAAAAATAAGCTGACTGGTATAGTAGTGGCCTTGACCATTCCTTGTTATTACACCTTATTTGGTTTTGGAATGACCATGGTAGTGCCACTTGTCCCAATTCTTATTTATTCTATTTATCGTGTGCTCTACTTAAACAAAAAGAACCCTCTTTATTTGGGGATTGTAGTAGCGCTTTTAATTCAAACCCATATTTTATCAACGATCATATTAGCAATTTTTTCTGCGGTATTTTTATGTTTAAATTATAAAAGGATCACACTTGAAAAGATTATCTCTTTTGTATTTTCTATCTTGTTTGCCTTATGTTTGTCGGCAGGATACATTTTTCAATATCTGGAACAGGTTTCATCACAAAAATTTTTCTTCACATGGACAGCGAGAAATTTTCCTGTCAATGTGAAAGATACTTTTTTGGTTCCTTTTCCATTTCAAGCAGATCGATATGGTTTTTATAAACCTTTCACACCATTAGAGTGGCCGATCCATCAATTCGTACGAGATGGCCTATTCTATGCGAGTATGATGGTGATCTTATTTTATCGCCGTCTAGGGAGTTTAAGTAAAACCATATTTTGGACTTGTTGGATCTTATATTTTTCTGCAACGAGTCTTCTGCCTTGGAATTCCGTATTGAAATACACTTTTTTAGGGAGTATGCAGTATTCAGGGCGCCTATTGTTTTTCATTCCCCTCTTGTTCCTATTCTTTCTTGCTGTTACAAATAGAAATGGATTTTTCTCTATTGTCTTATGCCTCTTGACTTTATCTTTTTATTTCAATCATGTTGTCCCTCAATTTGATACATCTTCAAAAAACTATAAACAGATGCGGGATGATAATAAAAAGAATGAAAAATTACTTAAATCAGTATATAAAGGTGACAAATCCAAATATATTGATCCTGTAGGTGATGAATATTATAATCTTGATATCAATAACCAAGATATACGCTTACCACAATTTACAGAATTTCAAACAGCTAAGGATGTAAAAATATCAACTATTAAAAAGAGGTACAATCTTTTGGAATTTGATATAAAGGTTCCTGACGATAAAAAGGAAACTACTATCTCTATACCAATGATATGGTACAAAGGATATCGCGCAGAATATTCTAAGGGAGCAGAAGGTTCTCAACCTGTGTTGAAACAGCGTGCTTTTACCGAATCAGAATTAAAAGAAAATAAAAAAGATCGGAAACCAACTGTCTCAGAAAAAGTTTTAAATGATGGTAAAATTTATTTATCTATTCGAAATTCTGGCCATGTCAAAGTTTCTTATCACAAGACATTTATACAGTATCTTGGTTTCATAATAGAATGGATCTCTTGGATACTGGTATTCTTTATTTTTAAGCAGAAGTATTCAAAAAATAAGGAGCAATTCCCATCTTAAAAAGCAGAAAACTTCTGCTTTTTTTGCTATAATGATAGGGAAAAAGCATTTGAAAGGAATTTAACATGATTTTAATTACAGGAGCAAATGGGCAGCTTGGAACAGAACTTCGCCATTTGTTGGATGAACGAAATGAAGAATATGTGGCTGTTGATGTGGCTGAAATGGATATCACAAATGCAGAAAAAGTAGACGAGGTATTTGCGGAAGTAAAACCAACCTTAGTCTACCACTGTGCTGCCTATACAGCTGTTGATGCGGCAGAAGATGAAGGAAAAGAGTTGGACTATGCGATCAACGTGACTGGTACGGAAAATGTAGCAAAAGCGTCTGAAAAACACGGTGCAACCTTAGTTTATATCTCAACCGACTACGTTTTTGATGGGAAAAAACCAGTGGGACAAGAATGGGAAGTAGACGATCAACCAGATCCTCAAACAGAGTACGGTCGTACCAAACGTATGGGGGAAGAATTGGTTGAGAAGCATGTATCCAACTTCTATATCATCCGTACAGCTTGGGTATTTGGGAACTACGGTAAGAACTTTGTCTTCACCATGCAAAACCTTGCGAAGACTCACAAAACACTTACAGTCGTTAATGACCAACATGGTCGTCCAACCTGGACACGTACTCTTGCAGAGTTCATGACTTATTTGGCTGAAAACCGTAAGGAGTATGGTTATTACCACTTGTCTAACGATGCGAAAGAAGATACAACTTGGTATGACTTTGCAGTTGAAATCCTCAAAGATACGGATGTTGAAGTGAAACCAGTGGATTCTAGCCAATTCCCAGCTAAGGCAAAACGCCCACTGAACTCAACGATGAGCTTGGCTAAGGCTAAGGCTACAGGATTCGTTATTCCAACTTGGAAAGATGCTTTGAAAGAATTTTATAAACAAGAAGTGAAATAAGAACAAATAGAAGCGGCCCTCAAGGGTCGCTTTTCTGTTTGGATTAGGCAAAAAGCCTAGAAAATGGTATAATTGAATAGACTGTGAATGATTTGAAAGGGAACTCTATGCAACATGTTTTTATTATCGGAAGTCGTGGGCTTCCGGCTCAATATGGCGGTTTTGAGACTTTTGTGGACCAATTGGTTTCGCATCAAGTGTCTTCAGATATCCAGTACCATGTTGCTTGCCTTTCTAATGATCAAGCTTATCAACATTTTGACTACAAGGGTGTGGATTGTTTTACGATTAAAGCCCCTAAGCTTGGGCCTGCGCGTGTCATCGCCTACGATATGATGGCCATCAACTATGCCTTGAAGCTTATTAAGAAACAAGGAATTGAACAGCCAATTTTTTACGTCTTGGGCAATACAATCGGAGCCTTTGTGGCACCCTTTGCGCGTAAGATCCATAAAATGGGTGGCCGATTCTATATCAACCCAGATGGACTGGAGTGGAAGCGGGCCAAGTGGGCCAAGCCGATCCAAGCCTATCTCAAGTATTCTGAAAAGATCATGACGCGCCATGCTGACCTGGTAATTTCAGACAACCCAGGTATTGAGTCCTATATTAAGAAAGCTTACCCGTGGTCTAAGACGACCTATATTGCCTACGGAACGGACCTATCTCCGACCAGCCTAAGCAGTCAGGATAATAAGGTCCGAGAATTCTATCACAAGTGGCAGACTCAGGAGAAAAACTATTACCTAATTTTGGGCCGCTTTGTTCCAGAAAATAATTATGAGACCGCCATTCGTGAATTTATGGCCTCTTCCACCAAACGGGATTTGGTGATCATTTGTAACCAGGAAGGCAATCCTTATTTTGAGGAGCTCCGAGCTCGAACTGGATTTGATCAGGATCCTCGTGTTAAGTTTGTAGGAACGGTCTATGATCAAGACCTGTTGAAGTATATCCGTAAAGAAGCCTTTGCCTATATCCATGGTCATGAAGTGGGCGGAACTAATCCTGGGCTCCTAGAGGCTCTCGCTCATACGGATCTGAATTTAGTTTTAGGAGTCTCCTTTAACCAAACGGTTGCAAAGGATACGGCTCACTATTGGACTAAAGAAACTGGGAATTTGGCACATTTAATTAACCAGGTCGATCCCTTAGAAGATGTATCTGAATGGGGGCAACGTGCCAAGGCTAATATGAAGCAAAACTTTACCTGGGAAAAAATTGTAGGTGAGTACGAGGAATTATTCTTATTATGAAAGTAAATATCTTGTTGTCCACCTATAATGGTGAACAGTATCTAAAAGAGCAGGTCAAAAGTATCCAAGACCAGACCTATCAAGACTGGCAACTCTTGATCCGAGATGATGGGTCAACCGATGGTACGGTAGAGATCATTCAAGAGTTGGTGGCCCAGGATGAGCGCATTTGCTTTATCAATAAAGGTGCTATCGAAAATCTGGGTGTCATCAAGAGCTTCCATGCCCTCTTGAAATATGAAAAAGCAGATCTTTATTGCTTCAGTGACCAAGATGATGTTTGGCTTCCTGAAAAAATTGCACTCAAGGTAGCAGAAGCCGAGAAGCACCCTCAAGAAGTGCCTTTGCTGGTCTACACAGATTTAAAAGTGGTCGATGAAAACTTGAATGTGCAACATGAGAGCATGATTCGCACCCAGTCTGATCATGCCAATACAGAACTCATTCAAGAGCTGACAGAAAATACGGTAACTGGTGGGGTAGCCATGATTAATCATGCCCTGGCTGACTTATGGACGGGGCAAGAAAAACATTCACTCCTTATGCATGATTGGTATTTGGGCTTGTTGGCAACTGCATTTGGGAAGCTCATCTATATCGATCAGCCGACAGAATTGTACCGTCAGCACAGTAGCAATGTTCTGGGGGCTCGTACCCTTAGAAAACGGATCAGAAACTGGGTTCGTCCGCATATTCTGTTTGCTAAATATTGGAATCTCATCGAGTCCAGTCAAGAACAAGCAAAAAATTTATTGGATCTGCCTGTCAGTTCCCAAACTAAAGAAATCATTGAAAACTTTGTCACCATTATGGATGTTCCACTAAAAGAACGTTTGAGACGGATTCGTCAGTATGGTTACCGGAAGAACCGTGCTTTTCATACGGTTGTGTTTACCAGCTTGATTCTGACAAAGTTTGCATATCGAGGTAAAAAATAATGTTTGACGTTTTTAGTCAGAAAAATCGAATTTTATTAAGAGAATTAATCAAAACAGACTTTAAATTACGCTACCAAGGATCAGCGATCGGTTATCTTTGGTCCATTTTAAAGCCCCTGATGACCTTTACGATTATGTATATTGTTTTCATCCGATTCTTACGCTTGGGTGGAGATGTGCCCCATTTCCCAGTTGCCCTCTTGTTGGCCAATGTAATCTGGGGCTTCTTTTCAGAAGCCACATCTATGGGGATGGTGTCGATCGTTAGTCGAGGCGACTTGTTGCGAAAATTGAATTTCTCCAAACACATCATTGTCTTGTCTGCAATTTCAGGAGCAGCCATCAACTTTGTTATTAACCTTGTAGTGGTCTTGATTTTTTCATTCTTTAATGGGGTGACATTTTCTTGGACAGCTTTGATGGTGATTCCGTTGTTCTTTGAGTTGTTCTTGATGGCGACAGGATGCGCCTTGATCTTAGCGACATTTTTTGTTCGTTTCCGTGACTTAGGTCAAGTATGGGAAGTACTCCTGCAAGCAGGCTTGTATGCGACGCCAATTATCTACCCGATTACCTTTATTGCAGACCGCAATCCATGGGCGGCTAAGTTGGTCATGATGAATCCTTTGGCTCAAATTATTCAAGACATGCGTTATTTCTTGATTGATAAGGCCAACACACCTGTCTGGCTTTTGGTGGAAAATAAGTTCTTGGTTTTGATTCCTTATGTTTTACCAATTCTTATTTTTGTCGCTGGCTTTGCTTACTTTAACAAACATGCTAAGAAATTTGCGGAGATTCTCTAATGACAGATAAACAAATTGCAGTAAAAGTAGACCATGTCAGCAAGTACTTTAAGTTGCCAACAGAGGCAACCAATAGTCTTCGTACTGCCTTGGTCAATCGCTTCAAAGGCATTAAAGGCTATAAAGAACAACACGTTCTCAAGGATATTTCTTTTGAAGTTGAAAAGGGAGACTTTTTTGGGATCTTAGGTCGAAATGGTTCTGGGAAATCGACTCTCTTGAAAATTATTTCTGAAATCTATGTGCCGGAAAAAGGTACCGTCACTATCGATGGGAAACTGGTGTCCTTTATCGAGCTTGGAGTGGGCTTTAACCCAGAACTGACAGGTCGAGAAAATGTCTATATGAACGGTGCTATGCTTGGCTTTTCAACAGCTGAAATTGATGCCATGTATGATGATATCGTAGACTTTGCTGAGTTGCATGAATTCATGAACCAAAAGCTTAAGAACTACTCATCAGGCATGCAGGTTCGTTTGGCCTTTTCGGTTGCCATTAAGGCCCAAGGCGATATCTTGATTTTGGACGAGGTCCTTGCAGTAGGAGATGAAGCCTTCCAACGCAAGTGTAACGATTACTTTCAAGAACGCAAGAAATCAGGGAAAACCACGATTCTGGTTACCCATGATATGGGAGCCGTCAAGAAATATTGTAACAAGGCTGTTTTGATTGAAAATGGCTTGGTGAAAGCAATTGGTGACCCCTTTGACGTTTCTGATCAATATAGTTTTGACAATTTGGAATCGAACTCCCATCATAATGGAAATGAAGATGAGGGTATAGTCACATCGGAAGTTGAAGGTTTCACGGCTAGATTGCTTTCTCCTAAGAAAGTAACTCCTGACGATGAGGTGGTGATTGAGTTTTCATTTAATCTATTAGATGAGTCTGTTAATCCTCACATAGCCTTTTCATTTGTTGATATTTCTACTGGAAATGGACTGTACAACGATAATTCCATGGATATTCCATTATCTGGTGTCGGACCTAAAAAAATCACTTATAAATGTAAGTTGCCGTACTTTAATCATGTGAAGTTAAGACTAGTAGCATTTTTAAGAGATGAAAATCAAGAAAACTTAGCAATATTGTCGACAACGAACCCTCCAGTCTTTTCAATAGATCGGGTTGTGGATCGAACAAATCGTTCGGAGTTGGATTCTTCTACTGGATTGTTAATTCGTCAAGGTAAGTGGGAATAATTTCTTTGGTGTAGGCTATGAAAATTTTATTTGTTTCTCCTGTTGGAGCCATGTTTAGTGGAGCAGAGGTATCGATTGTGAACCTAATGAAATTGTTGGTTCAGCAAGGTCACGAAGTTTATAATGTGATACCGGATAATGCCCCACACATTGATAAAGACTATCTCCGTCATATGGATACAACTGGAATTAAATTATTTCAGTTAAAAACCAATCAGTGGTGGTGGCCTGAATCTAAGACGCTGAACATTTCAGAGTTAGAAATCCAAACTTCTCAACAAAAGAATATTGAGAAAGTAAGAGAAATTATCCGGAATGAACAGATCGAATTGGTCATTTCGAATACAGTCAATGTTTTTCAGGGGGCATTTGCAGCTGCATGTGAAAAGGTCAGACATTTTTATGTTATTCATGAATTTCCTTTTGGCGAGTTCGGTTATTATAAGGACCTGATTCCCTTAATTGATGATTTGTCTGATAAAATTTTTGTAGTAGAAGGGGAATTGTACCACACTCTAACGAATTATTTTACGACTGACAAATTGATTCCGTTTATTCCCTATACAGAAGTTCAAGAGCGTCCTCTTAAGAATTCTACTATTTCTCGTTTCGTATCCATCGGTGGGATTAACGAACGAAAAAATCAGCTTGAGTTGCTTGCAGCCTATAATCAATTAAATCGGAAGGAGATCGAACTGGTCTTCATCGGAGGATGGGATGAGCAGTACAAAAAGTTGATGGATGACTATATTCAAACGCATCATCTAGATCGTGTGACTTTTGTTGGTTTTCACTCGGATCCATGGTCCTTGGTGACAGATAAAGATATCCTCGTCTTGCCTGCTAAATTAGAAACATTTTCTTTAGTATTTGTGGAATCAGTCCTCAATGGAGTTCCGGCAATCATTTCCGATAATTTAGGTCATTTGTCTTCAAGTAAATTTTTAGAATCTGGGAATTTATATCCACTAGGAGATAGAGATCTGCTAAGTCAACAAATGGCTACAGTGATTGCGAATTTTGATAGCTATAAAGAAAAACAATTACTGGATCAAGAACTCGCTCGAAAGAAATATAATCTTGAGACGATCTATGCTGTTTTTAAAGATAACATTGAAGTAGAAACGCCAATAGGTAACCAAAAGCTTTCCTCTAAGTATGCTCGATTTTTGGGGATGAAATTCAATAATCGTGATCTCGAAGTAATTGGTAAATCTCAGGTGGTGATTTCAGCTTCTAACGATGGACTTCACTCAGCTTACCATGAAATAACAAAAGAGAGACTGGAAAATAAGGGCTCTATTATCTTCAAGCTTGAAAAGGAAAAGAGTCTAAAAATATTACTTTCAGAATTTCCGGGATCCTATAAAAAATTGTCATTGATTGCATTGGAGGATCAAAGAGAAATTCCTCTTGTAACTTCAAACGGAATTGATTTCGAGGATGTTTTGGTTTTCTTTAATACCCATCCACATATTCTGTTTGATCTTTCGAATAGTTCAGGTAATCAATTTCAATTCTCCTATGAAAAAGAAAGTGACGAAGAATTTAGCAGACACCTATTCAACTTATATGAGAATCATAAAAAATTATCTCATGAATACAATTCCATCATCCATTCTCGTCGTTGGACCATTCCAACAAAGATCTTGAAATTCTTTAGAATAAGGAAATAATATGCAACGTTTACTTTTATATGTTCACTACAATAAGTTTAATTTTATTAGTGGGCATGTACTTTACCAATTAGAAAAGATTCGCCCCTTGTATTCACGGGTGGTCTTTATCTCCAATAGTCAACTACCAGAAGATGTGAACTCTAATTTAGTAGCACAGCATCTGGTAGACGATATTCTAGAGCGCCAAAATAGTGGCTTTGACTTTGCGGCTTGGCGGGATGGAATGAAGACAGTCGGCTTTGACCAACTGGCTCATTTTGATTCGGTTACCCTCATGAATGATACCTGCTTTGGACCTCTTTGGGATCTAGAACCAATCTATCAGCGGTTTGAAAATGATACTGAAGTGGATTTCTGGGGAATGACCAATTACCGGAAAGACAAGGATTTTAACGAGCATATTCAGAGTTATTATCTTAGTTTTAAAAAACAGGTGCTGACATCAAGTGCCTTCCGTGAATTTTGGCAAGGTGTTCAGGACTTCACCAATGTTCAAGATGTGATTGATAACTATGAAACCAAGGTCACAACGAATTTCTTGGATGCAGGTTTTCGCTATAAGACGGTCTTTGATACCATTCATGCAGACACCACAGGGATGCTCTATCCAGACTTTTCTTACTACAATCCTACAGCGATTCTCAATCATAAGGTTCCTTTCATCAAAGTCAAAACCATTGCAAACAATGAAGGAATTATGCCTTATATTTTCGACGAGTTGGAGCGTGTATCGAACTACCCATTAGACTTGATTCTCAACCACATGTCTATGATCGATCGTCCGGATTATCCTTATCTCTTGTCTCGTAAGTACTTGAAAAATCAGGAATTAGCTGGAGAGTTCGGTAAAAAAGTTGCGGCTCATCTTCATGTCTTTTATGTGGACCTCTTGGAAGAATTTCTAGATGCTTTTCAAACCTTTCATTTCGCTTATGACTTATGGATCACGACAGATGTAGAAGAGAAGAAGCAGGATATTGAGAAAATTCTTTCTCATCGGGCACAAGATGCGACGGTTGTGGTGACTGGAAATATTGGACGGGATGTATTGCCAATGCTGCTCTTAAAAGAGCAACTTTCTCAATATGATTATGTTGGCCATTTCCATACTAAGAAATCTAAAGAAGCAGATTTCTGGGCAGGTGAATCTTGGCGCAAAGAATTGATCGAGATGTTGGTCAAACCGGCTGATCAAATCCTAGCCAATATGGAAGCCAATCCAAAAGTCGGAATCACTATCGCAGATATTCCAACCTTCTTCCGTTACAATCGAATAGTGGTTGCCTGGAATGAAGCCCTCATTTCACCAGAGATGAACAAGCTCTGGGAACGGATGGGAGCGACCAAGACGATTGACTTCAAAAATCTCAATACCTTCGTTATGAGTTATGGGACTTTTGTTTGGTTTAAATACGATGCTTTGAAACCACTCTTTGACTTGAATTTGACAGCAGCAGATGTTCCAGCAGAACCTCTACCACAGAATTCAATCCTTCATGCGATTGAACGCTTGTTGATCTACATTGCTTGGGATCAAAAATATGACTTTAGAATCTCTCAAAACCCACATGTTCTGACACCGTTTATCGATAATAAGCAATTGAACAATCGTGAGGATCTCCAACCGCATACCTTTGTGGACTTTAATCAAATTGGGGGGATCAAAGGAGCCTTGAAGTATATCGTAATAGGGCCTGCAAGAGCTGTGAAATATATACTAAAAAGAATGATAAAGAAAGTGAAATAATGAAACGGAAAAAAGAGTTTAATTTTAAAGAATTTATCCTCTCAGCTTTATCGAAAGTTTCAAGAACTCAATGGTATTATGGGGTTACTTTCGTTCTATTTTCTTTTTTTAATTTTTACCTAGCTCAGAATAATCTTGCAGTTCATAACAAAGCAACAGGAACTGTCCTACAATATGTTAATTTTTTAGGAATTCTATTTGGAATTAGTTTCTTGCTATTAATTCCAATATTATCCCAGTTCAATTTTAAAAAATGGTTTCCTTTAAAACTGATTGTCAGTTATTTGGTCTACAATACCCTTTCTTATTTGACAGAAATCACGATTTATTTGAATAATCCAAAATACAAGGTTTGGAATTTTGATCAGAATCCATTCTTTAGAACGGATTCCTTCCTTGTCATTTTCTTTTTGTTTGCTTCTACAGGTGGTTTGGTTCTATTGCGACAGCATTATGATAAGCTACCAAGTCGGAAAAAAGGAGGAGAAGAGATTGGCGAGAACTATCAGTATCTGGTCTTGTCGCAACTCTTGATCACCTTTATCGTAACAGACAAAAACTTTTCGACCCTGATTTACCGGACAGATAATTTTTTGTATAAGGCTTTTGAAATTGGCAAATACTCAGCTCAGCAATTTTGGTTAACAAATGAATTCTTATACTTTCTATTTCCGTTGATTTCCTTGCTTGGATTCTTGTATACAAAAGGGCAGCGAGATTTCGTCAAGAACAAGCCGAGTTTCTCTTTAGTGTTCTTCTCTAGTACCACTATTGCAATTGTATTGAATTATTTTATCCAATTCAGTTTAGGTCGAACAGAACCCTTCTTAGGCGTTCATTACACGATTCCAGATGCCATCTTATTTCAAATTCTCATTCTGACAGCGATACTTATCTTTGTTTACATTTGTATCAATCAATATTGGATTGCTACCTGTCTCATTTCCATTGTTTCCATTGCTTTTGTAGTTGCAAATTCCATCAAGTTTGGCATGAGGAATGAACCAGTTTTACCGAGTGATTTAACTTGGTTAACCAAGCCAATGACGCTTTTGAGCTTTATGGACAAAGCGCAAATATTTTACATCTTTTTATTGGTGGCCTTTCTGGTTTGTCTACTGATTGTCGGGAAAAAGTACCTCTTTAAAGGAAGAATTATTTCTTCATGGAAAATACAAATCGGAGCTATTGCAGTGATGCTCTTATGCTTTAAGAGTGTCAATGGGATATTCAGTGATAAAGAAAACGGGAAGATCAAGGATAATGTACCAATTATTAGCACCCTGAACAATTACCAAGATATTAATTGGCTAGGGAATACGACCAATGCTCGTTACAAAGGATTGTCTTATGTTTGGATGAATCAATTGACGACGGAGGTTGTTCCAAAACCGGATGGTTATTCCAAAGAACGTCTTGAGAAAATAGCCCAAAAATATACCAACTTGTCGAATGCGATCAATAAGGAGAGAAGTAACTACTTAAACGATCAAACGGTCATTTATATTCTGAGTGAAAGTTTTTCTGATCCTAGAAAAGTCGAGGGAGTTGAGCTTACGCAAAATCCGATTCCCAATATTGAGAACATCATGAAGACCCACACGAGTGGGCAAATGCAATCGGATGGATATGGTGGCGGAACTGCAAATATGGAGTTCCAGACTCTTACAGGTTTACCATTCTATAATTTATCACAAACTGTATCTGTCTTGTATACGGAAGTTCTTCCTAAGATCCATGATGTGCCGTCTATCAGTAATGCATACTCAAAAAAGAATAAGATTGCTGTTCACTTGGCAGGTAAATCGAATTATTCTCGGGATATCGTGTATTCGAGATTGGATTTCAAAGATTTTATTACGACGGATACAAAGGGAATCAAGTACAGAAAAGAAGGAATTAGTCCGAGTGATGAATCCACCTATAATATTGTGTTGGATAACTTAAACGACAAAACCGGACAATTCTTTTCTGTGATGACCATGCAAAATCATACCCCATGGTTGGAAGCAAATCCAGAAACCTTGGATGCCAAAGGTAAAGGTTTTAGTGATGAAGAAAATTCAAAACTGACTTTCTACAGTCGTTTACTTTCACAAACTGACACCGCCACCCAATCCTTCCTGGAAAGTCTTTCTAAAATAGATAAGAAGATTACAGTGGTATTCTATGGGGATCACTTGCCAGGACTTTATCCTGAGTCCGCCTTTAAGAATAATCCGGAGAGTCAGTATCAGACAGACTACTTCATTTGGAGTAATTTTGATGCACCGAAATTGAACTATCCTTTGGTCAATTCAAGTGATTTCTCTGCTATGGTCTTTGAACAGACCAATTCAAAAGTTTCGCCTTACTATGCTTTATTGACAGAAGTGCTGAAAAAAGCAAGTGTCGATAAAAAGGCCTTAGAAGGAGAAGCGCAAGAAATTGCAGAGGATTTGAAAATGGTTGAATACGACCTGATTAGTGGGAAAGGTTACCTTTCTAAAGACTTCTTTAAAGTCCCAACCAACAAATCCAATTAAAAGGAGTGCTAGCAGGTAAAAATCTTTGTGATTTTGGCTGTCTGGCTCCCTTTTTTTTGTTTTTTATGCTAAACTATTAGATGGGGGTACGCTCATGATTAAGATATTTGGAAAGGTCCATTATCATTGGCAACCGGACTTATCTATTCTTGTGACTTATTGGTCCATTGCAGTGATTCCAGTCTTTATTGGACTGGCCTTGATGTATGAGAGCTCTAGTGTGCCAACGCTAGTTTTGTTTTCGTTCTTTTTATTTATGGTCTTGCTTGCGATTGGGGTCCATCGTTACTTCACGATCTATGAGGATGGGATCTTGCGGATTATTACAGCTAATCCTTTTACTCCAATCAAGGTAAAGATTGACACGATCGAAAAGGTCGAAGTAAATAAGAAATCGATCAAGCTCATTTTTAATGATGGTTCGCGCAGTCGGACATTCTGTATGCGAAAATGGCCGAAAAAATACTTTATCAATGCGCTTGCCTTAAATCCTTATTTTAAGGGAGAAGTAGTCTTGACGGATAACTTTATCCATGTGGATTACTACGAGATGTATTATGCAGACAAATAAAAAGCCCTCTTAATCTTTTAAGAGAGCATGAGTGGGGCATTCTTTAATAGCCTCGAGAACATCGTTTGTGACAGGAACTTCCTTTTCAAGGAGGTCGTCCTCTTCAGCAGCAAATTTAACGATGCCATTGTCATGGTAATCAAATAGTTCAGAATAGGTCTGACAGAGACCGCAAGCGATGCAACGATCTGGAATTAACGTAACTTTCATACTTCTATTGTAATGATTTTTACGAGAAAAAACAAGGAGGAAGTCATGGCAAAAGAACCATGGGAAGAAGATATTTACGATGATGGAGAAGAAACATTGAAAAGAACGAGTAAGTTAAACGGAATCAAGGCAGATCGTCTATTGACGATTTTAGCCATTATTTTCTTTGTAGTAGTAGTGGCGATGGTCTGCTTGTTGATTTTCCTTTCAACAGGCGGTAGCAATAAATCAAAACAAATGTCTGGTTTCTACAATGGAGAGACTAAGGTTGAACAGAAATCATCAGCCCCTGCAGCACAAACTGACCAAGCGGCTAAAGACGATAGTTCAAAAGATGAGAACTCTGAAGAAGGCACAATCACTGTTCAAGCAGGTGAAGGGGAAGCAGCGATCGCTGCACGTGCTGGTATTTCCATTGCCCAATTGGAACAGTTAAATCCATCTCACATGTCTACAGGATCATGGTATGCGAATCCTGGTGATGTCGTTAAGATTCAGTAGGAGTTGAAGACAGCATGAAACAAATTCAAATTGCCATTGATGGACCGGCTTCTAGTGGAAAGTCCACAGTTGCAAAGATCATTGCCAAGGATCTAGGCTATACGTATCTAGATACGGGGGCTATGTATCGTGCAGCGACATATCTAGCTTTGCAAAATAATCTGACAGCTGAACAGGTTGATGACCTCTTAGCCCTTTTAGATCAGTATCCAATTAGTTTCGGTCGTTCAGAAGAAGGAGAGCAGCTTGTCTTTGTAGCAGACGTGGATATTACCCACCCAATTCGCGATAACCAAGTGACCAACAATGTTTCATGGGTTGCAGCGCTTGCGCCGATCCGTGAAAAACTTGTCACTCTACAGCAAGAAATTGCAGCAGAGGGGGGCATCGTTATGGATGGACGCGATATTGGGACAGTCGTCCTTCCACATGCAGAGTTGAAGATCTTTTTGGTTGCTTCGGTTGAGGAGCGGGCAGAACGTCGCTATAAGGAAAATGTTGAAAAGGGCATCACAGCGGATCTTGAATTGTTGAAAAAAGAAATCGCTGAGCGGGACTATAAGGACAGCCACCGTGCCGTTTCTCCTTTGAAACCTGCAGCTGATGCCATTCATTTTGACACAACGGGTGTTGGAATTGCAGACGTTGTTGCATTTATTGAAGAAAAAGCAAAAAAACTTCTTGACAAAGAATAAAAAACTTGATATCATATAAAAGTTGAGAAAAGCAGAAGTGAGAACTTCTCGCCTTGTGACGCAAGTTACCTGGCCCCTACGGATCAAGTTTCAGTAATGAAATACATCATGTAGTTCGGGCCTGTTTTGCAGGTCCGTTCTTTGTTTTTCTCGAATAATAAAAAAGAGGTGAAAACCATAGCAAAGCAAGACTTATTCATCAATGATGAAATTCGTGTACGTGAAGTTCGCTTAATCGGTCTTGAAGGTGAGCAATTGGGTATCAAACCACTTAGCGAAGCGCAAGCACTTGCGGACGACGCTAATGTTGACTTGGTTCTCATTCAACCTCAAGCTAAACCTCCTGTTGCGAAAATTATGGACTATGGTAAGTTCAAATTTGAGTACCAGAAGAAGCAAAAAGAACAACGCAAAAAACAAAGCGTTGTGACCGTGAAAGAAGTTCGTTTGAGCCCAGTGATTGACAAGGGTGATTTCGATACAAAACTTCGCAATGCTCGCAAATTCCTTGAAAAAGGAAATAAAGTGAAGGTATCCATTCGCTTTAAGGGTCGTATGATTACCCACAAAGAGATTGGTGCTAAAGTTTTAGCCGACTTCGCTGAAGCGACACAAGATGTGGCAATCATCGAACAACGAGCTAAGATGGATGGACGTCAAATGTTCATGCAATTGGCGCCAGCAACTGACAAGAAATAATCTGTCAGAAAGTTAAAAAAAGGAGAAAATATCATGCCAAAACAAAAAACACACCGCGCATCAGCTAAACGTTTCAAACGTACAGGTTCTGGTGGACTTAAACGTTTCCGTGCTTACACTTCTCACCGTTTCCACGGAAAAACTAAGAAACAACGTCGTCATCTTCGTAAAGCATCTATGGTGCATGCAGGAGATTTCAAACGTATCAAAGCAATGCTTACTCGCTTGAAATAATTGCGTATTCGTAAGTAAAGAATTCTAGGAAATATTGGAGGAAATATAAATGGCACGTGTTAAAGGTGGCGTTGTATCACGCAAACGTCGTAAACGTATTCTTAAATTAGCTAAAGGTTACTATGGAGCTAAACATATCTTGTTCCGTACTGCAAAAGAACAAGTAATGAACTCTTACTACTATGCATACCGTGACCGTCGTCAAAAGAAACGTGACTTCCGTAAATTGTGGATCACACGTATCAATGCGGCAGCTCGTATGAACGGACTTTCATACTCACAATTGATGCATGGTTTGAAATTGGCTGAGATCGAAGTTAACCGTAAAATGCTTGCTGACTTGGCTGTTAACGATGCAGCAGCTTTCACAGCTCTTGCAGATGCAGCTAAAGCAAAACTTGGTAAATAATGTTTATAATAGGCTGGGCAAAAGTTGTCCAGCCTTTGATGTATGATAGAAATAACTGTATGACGCAGTGGTTGATTGGTATCTTTATTCGCTTTTTAAGCTCTAAAGATGACCTAATCAACTGTGCGGGGGTGGAAAACGAACTCTTTTTTACTAGTCAGAGTTCTTTCCCACTCCCTTTTTTTCTTGCTGATTTCATGCTATAATGAAAATAATCGTAACCGATATGAGGAGAGATGGAGGATATAAAGGTGACACACAATCGACTAGCATGGGATGAATATTTTGCAGCACAGGCCTTACTGATTTCGAATCGAGCGACCTGTAATCGAGCTAAGGTTGGGGCTGTACTAGTTAAGGATAATAAGGTCATTGCAACAGGTTATAATGGATCCGTTTCTGGGACAGATCATTGTCTAGAGGATGGCTGCCTCATGGTCGAGGGACATTGTGTCCGGACGATTCATGCGGAAGTCAATGCTATTTTGCAAGGAGCTGAACGTGGAATTCCCAAAGGCTTTACAGCTTATGTGACGCATTTTCCTTGCCTCAATTGCACCAAGCAGTTGCTTCAAGTCGGTTGCAAGCGGGTCGTTTATATCCATCAATACCGCATCGATGAATATGCCGAATACCTCTACCGCGAAAAAGAAGTAGAACTGGTCAATTTACCAATTGAAGAAGTGAAAAGAGCTATTGCAGAGGCTGATTTTATTTAGGGAAGGCTTTTAGTCCATTTCATGATATGTTAGTAATCTAATTGGAAACCTGTCCAAATTAATGTTTAAGAGATAGCATTGAATAGATGGCTATCATGAAAAGAATAATGGAATCAAGTATAATGGTGTTAAAGGAAAAACATAAAAATATAAGAAAGGTAGGAGAAAATGATGACAAACCAAGAGAAACATCTTGAGGAAAATAAAGAACATAGTAAGATCAGTGAAGATCATCCCAATTCTATATTTGTTCAGAATCCTCCAAAAGAAAATAGCTTACATTCTATTTTTCTTTCAGTAACCTTTTACCTATCCATTATCTATCTTGTATTGTTTGTCTTTTTCTTTAATATTTTGGGATTTTTCATGTTGTTGATTTTTCTAACACCAAACTTCTTAGGTGTTGTTATTGGAACCATTTTACTTGGACTAGGGATGAAGAAGGGGAATAAAAGCCTCCTCTATACGAGTGTTGGACTCTATCTGCTGTCTATCATCTTGGGTTTTGAACTAGATTGGGAAATTTTTCGAATCGCTCCGTTACTGCTAGGTATTCTGGTTTTAATTGGAACACTCTTAGTTGAAGAAGAGAAAAGCTCTTAATTAAAAAATGGGTATGGTCAACTCTACTCAATAAAAAGTATTCGGGTCGATCAAAGAGATGGTTAAATCAGTTCTTCCGCTCTATTTTTAAGCGCTATTATTTGAAAAAATAACTAAAAATGTTAGGAGAAAGTTATGACTGATCAACAGAAAAATCTTGAAGTAGATAAAGAAAAAGAGGCATATGCTTCAGATGAAAGTCTTTTTCCGAACAATGAAATGAAGCCAGAGAAGAGAATTGGAAATTCTGTAATCCTTTCTATTGCTTTGTTCTTGGCCATTGTTTATATAGTTTTACTTTTATTAGGTCTCTTTTCAATGGGAGCGTGGGCTGGTGGTTTTTTGTACTTTTTGGGAATCCATATGATTAGCTTTGTGATTGCAATTATCCTGCTTTGGAATGGGAATGTGAATGGCAATAAAGCAACTCTTTATATAGCAGTAGCTATTTATGTTTTTTCATTTATTGCTGCGGGTGATCCGGATTGGGTGATTAATCATATACCACCGCTTGTGGTAGGAGTGCTGGTATTGATTGGAACTGTATTGTTTAAAAATGAAGACTGATGATAGGGGGTAGGGTGTTCAATCCCATCTTTTTTATTTATTTAGTACTGATAACGCACTAAGAAAACGGTTACAAATTGTGTTATAATTTAAATAAATGAATCCTTAAATACTTTTCTTAGAAAGTGGAGGAGAATCTATGTCTAGAAAAAAATGGTATGGTATACTGCTAATTCTTGAAGCAATTCTTTATCTTGTTTCTTATGGTAGTAGTATAGTAGTGAACTATAGTTCCCAAAATTTAAATGGAAATACACCACTGTTCACTGTCTCTAGTATTTTTTCTATATGGAATGGAATGATTATTTGCTGGGTAATTTGGAGAATCATGAATCAGCGTTTAAATGTTGAAGGATTGATAGCTGCTCTTCTCCTCTCAATTACCCAACTACTGATGTTTTTTTTACCACCTTTCTCCCCAACAAATCTGATGAACATTTCCTTTGTGCTAAATATCATTTGTTTAATATGGATTTGCTTGCTTATAAAGAATGTAGAAATGAGGGAGCTTTTAAACAATTGGAAAAGTAAAGATGGTTGGAAATCATCGATAGCTTATTTAGTACTATTTGTTGCCTCTACAAATATTTCTCCACTATTTATATTGATTGGTATGGATAGAACGAGTGATATTTACGCTTTTACACTTCGATACAGTGTAATGGAGTTAATGTTTTTACTTCTGATTAATGTTATGATCACAAGTACAAGTGAGAAACTTCAGAAAGTCTTTTCTCTTTTGCTCATTTTATCTTCCCTTGTTGAGATAGGTATAGTATACTCTTTCATCTCTCGTATAAGCTTTTACGGTCTCTTTTATCTTCTCTTATCGATTTATATTGCTTGTCGTGTTTTTAGTTTACTTGAGAAAGTTGCAGCTAGCTGGGAGTCCAAGGTGAAAGTACAAGAAGTATCATCTATTGAAATTAAACCAGAGATGGAATACCCTCAAGTAGAAGGAGAGATAGATGTAAACGATCAGTTGAATGCTGATATACAATCAAACAATGATAAAGAAAATTCGCCAAAGAGGATCATTCTTCATTCGTCTTGGTTATGGAGCGCCCTTATAATAGCAGTCTGCCACCTTGGTATTATGATTTTTCCTTTATTTTTAGGAAACCCCATGTATCTACTGATCTTATATATTGGTGCCATCCATTATATTTGTTTTATGATTGCGACTATATTACTTTTCATAGGTATGAGGAATGGAAATGTGGGTCTCTTAAATACATCAGCCGTCTTATTTATTGTTTCCATCATAGGTACGCTAGATCCTTATTGGACAGGTCCAAATATTTTATCCTTGGTTTTAGGAGTCCTGGTATTTATTGGAGGTATATTTCCTAAAAATCTAAATAAAGAATAGGAAAATTTGGAGTATTCTACTAAATGTGGCAACTGTTATATCATTCGCGTTCAACTTTCTACTTTAAACAACTTGAAATTTCCTATTAGGGATTAAGGAAAAAGATATAGTTTTAAACTATATCTTTTTCTTTTTAGAAATAAAGAAGTTATGAGAGAAATTGTGTTATAATTAGATGTTATATGGTCCCGATAAGGTGGTAGAAATCTTCTATCAGTACTTTGTAACTCTATAACAATATTTTTTAAGGGGGGACATTTTTATGTCAGAACGTAAACTTTTCACGTCTGAATCAGTATCTGAGGGGCATCCAGATAAGATTGCAGACCAAATTTCAGATGCTATTTTAGATGCTATTTTAGAGCAAGATCCAGAAGCTCACGTGGCTGCCGAAACAGCTGTTTATACTGGTTCCGTGCATGTCTTTGGCGAGATTTCAACGACTGCTTATGTGGATATTAATCGTGTGGTTCGTGATACCATTGCAGAGATTGGTTATACTAATACGGAATATGGATTCTCAGCTGAAACTGTAGGAGTACACCCATCTTTGGTGGAACAATCTCCTGATATTGCCCAAGGGGTTAATGAAGCCTTGGAAGTTCGTGGGAATGCAGATCAAGATCCACTTGATTTGATCGGAGCAGGAGACCAAGGTCTCATGTTTGGTTTTGCAGTGGATGAAACAGAAGAACTCATGCCATTACCGATTTCACTCAGCCACAAGTTGGTTCGTCGTTTGGCAGAGCTTCGTAAGTCTGGGGAAATTAGCTATCTTCGTCCAGATGCCAAGTCACAGGTCACTGTCGAGTACGATGAAAATGACCAGCCAGTGCGCGTGGATACAGTGGTTATTTCAACTCAACACGATCCAGATGTCAGCAATGAACAAATCCACGAAGATGTGATTAACAAGGTCATCAAGGAAGTGATTCCAGCTTCTTATCTAGATGAGGAGACCAAATTCTTCATCAACCCAACTGGTCGCTTTGTTATCGGTGGACCTCAAGGGGATTCCGGTTTGACAGGTCGTAAGATCATCGTGGATACTTATGGTGGTTATTCACGTCACGGTGGTGGTGCCTTCTCTGGTAAAGATGCCACTAAGGTGGACCGTTCTGCTTCTTATGCAGCTCGCTACATTGCCAAAAACATCGTAGCGGCAGGTCTTGCTAAGAAAGCAGAAGTGCAATTGGCTTATGCCATTGGGGTTGCTCAACCTGTCTCTGTTCGTATTGATACCTTCGGTACTGGAACAGTCGCTGAAAGCAAATTAGAAGCAGCAGCGCGTCAAATCTTTGACCTTCGCCCAGCAGGAATCATCCAAATGCTTGACCTCAAACGTCCAATTTACCGTCAAACAGCGGCTTATGGCCATATGGGACGGACAGATATCGACCTTCCATGGGAACGTTTGGACAAGGTTGAAGCCTTGAAAGAAGCTGTAAAATAATTAGTTGAAATGGAAAAGTTAGGGTCAAGTTGATCCTAGCTTTTTTTCGTTTTGAAAATTCCTACAGATGGAAAAATAGGTCGATCTGTGGTATAATAGATGCAGTATTTTGAATACGTTGTCCCTTTTATTTCCGTTGCAAAAAACGATAGTAAAAGGAAAAAGACTTGAAAGAGCTAATAAATTATTAAGATGAAAAAAATTGTAATAAATGGTGGTCGCCCTCTAAAAGGAGAGGTGACCATTAGTGGTGCAAAAAATAGTGTAGTAGCCCTGATTCCGGCGACCATTCTGGCGGATGATATCGTGACCCTTGATGGGGTACCGGATATCTCCGACGTGGCGAGTCTGATTGAAATCATGACCATCATGGGGGCTAAGATCGAGCGCAAAGAAGACAGTTTGATCATTGATCCACGTGGGGTGAAGAATATGCCCATGCCATTTGGAAAGATCAACAGTTTACGAGCTTCCTATTATTTCTATGGCAGCTTATTAGGACGCTATGGTCAAGCAACGGTTGGGCTTCCTGGTGGGTGTGACCTTGGACCACGTCCTATCGATTTGCATTTGAAGGCCTTTGAAGCGATGGGAGCCGCTATGACCATGGATGGCTCTAGTATGAAACTTGCGACTGATGGCAAGCCTCTTCAAGGAGCAAACATCTACATGGATACTGTTAGTGTCGGTGCAACGATCAATACGATTTTGGCAGCAGTCAAGGCTGAAGGCCGGACGGTGATCGAAAATGCTGCGCGGGAACCTGAGATTATCGATGTGGTGACCTTGCTCAACAACATGGGAGCCCATATTCGTGGAGCAGGAACAGACATTATTATCATTGATGGTGTTCCACAATTGCATGGAACGAGACATCAGGTGATTCCAGATCGCATCGAAGCTGGAACCTATATTGCCCTTGCAGCTGCTATTGGAGAAGGTATCCAGATCAATAATGTCCTGTATGAGCATTTAGAGAGCTATATTGCTAAGTTAGAGGAAATGGGTGTGCGCATGACCATTTCTGAAGATAGTATCTTTGTAGAAAAGCAGACGGGCTTGAAGGCCATCCAGATCAAAACGTCTCCTTATCCTGGTTTTGCGACTGATTTGCAACAACCGATCACACCTTTGCTCTTAACGGCTGCAGGACGTGGACGCATTGTTGATACAATTTATGAAAAGCGGGTCAACCATGTACCAGAATTGGCTAAAATGGGGGCCAACATTTCGACCTTGAACGACCACATTATTTATGAAGGGCCAAATCAATTGACAGGATCCAGTGTGAAAGCGACGGATCTTCGAGCTGGTGCGGCTTTAGTGATCGCCGGTCTCATGGCTTCTGGAACAACAGAAATTACAAATGTGGAATACATCCTTCGCGGGTATTCAGATATTATTCATAAATTGACCCAACTTGGAGCAGATATCCAGTTGGTAGAGGAATAGTGACAGAACTTGGGATCTGATAGTGGCGGCTGGATACACGAACAATGGAGTTTGAAATGAATATTTGGACGCACTTAGCTGCCTATTCACTAATTGAAACACAAAGGTTGTATTTACGACCTTTTCTCTTTGAGGATGCGGAAGATTTTTATAAGATTGCTTCGAATCCTGAAAATTTACAATTTATCTTTCCTTCACAAGCCGATCTTGCTGAAACTCAATATGTACTAGCCAACTATTTCATGAAAAATCCTTTGGGGGTTTGGGCGATCTGTGATAAGGAAACCAATCAGATGATCGGCTCCATTAAGTTTGAAAAGTTGGATGAGATTAAGGGTGAGGCTGAGTTAGGCTACTTTTTACGCAAAGATTTTTGGGGAAAGGGTCTGATGACAGAAGCGGTCAAAGAGTTGGTTTATCTATCATTTGAGAAATTTCAACTGAAGGAGCTTAAGATTGTCACCCATGTTGAAAATGCAGGGAGTCAAAAGGTCGCTTTAAAGGCTGGTTTTCGTCTTTTTCGTCAATTCAAAGGGAGTGACCGCTATACGCGTAAAATGCGCGATTATTATGATTTCCGCCTAGGTAGAGGGGACTTCTATGAGTAAACACCAAGAGATTTTAGACTATCTCGAAAAATTGCCGATTGGAAAACGGGTCAGTGTCCGCAGTATCTCCAATTTTTTGAATGTCAGTGATGGGACGGCCTATCGTGCCATTAAAGAAGCTGAAAATCAAGGAATTGTAGAAACGCGTCCTAGAAGCGGGACCATCCGTGTCAAATCGAAAAAAGCTGTACTAGAGCACTTGACCTATCGGGAAATTTTAGAAATCACCGGTTCTGAAATATTAGCAGGTGAGGAAGGTCTCGAAAAAGAATTTAATAAATTTTACATCGGTGCCATGACGGAAAAGCACGTCCTAGACTATGTGTCTGAAGGTGGGCTTTTGATCGTGGGAGACCGCACTAGCATCCAACGATTGGCTCTTAAGCATGACAATGCGGTCTTAGTGACAGGTGGCTTTGAGGTCAGTGAGGATGTGATAGATCTGGCCAATCAGGTACAAATCCCAGTCATCCGAACTTCACATGATACCTATACCGTCGCGACTATGATCAATAAGGCCTTGTCTAACATGCAGATCAAGACGGATATCTTGACAGTCGAGCAGGTCTATCGGCCCTTCCATGAGTACGGCTATCTTTCTGAGACGGATACGGTACGGGATTATTTAGATTTGGTTCGAAAGAATCGCTTTAGTCGTTTTCCGGTTGTCAATCAGCACCAGATGGTGGTGGGGGTCGTAACCATGAGAGATGCTGGAGATAAGGCGCCTCAGACGACCCTTGATAAGGTGATGTCGCGGACTATTTTTACCACTAATTTGTCCACCAGCATTGCGACGATTAGCCAACGGATGATCGCTGAAGATTATGAAATGATTCCTGTTGTTCGTAATAACCAGACCTTGCTGGGGGTTATTACGCGTCGGGATGTCATGGATCGGATTAGCAAGGTGCAGTTTTCAAGCTTACCAACCTTTAGTGAGCAGATTGGCCAAAAGATTCAAACAGAGAACGACCATTACCAATTCACAGTGGAACCAAGTATGCTGGAGAAAAGTGGTGTTTTGGCCAATGGGATCATGATCGAAGTGCTGATGAAGGTTGTTCGCAAGATGATGCAACACAGTGGGCGTAGCTTGATTGTCGAACAGTTGATCATCAACTTTTTACAGGCTGTGCAGGTGGATGATGTGATCCGCATTGAACCCCAACTTGTTCGGCGAACTAGACGTTCGGCCTTGGTTGATTTTAGCTTGTATTTAGATCTGCAGCTAGTCGCGAAAGCAACCATTACGATTAAGATTAATTAAACAAAAGAAATGAGGAGACAATGATTACATTAAAATCACAACGTGAAATTGAAGCCATGGATCGTGCAGGAGATTTCCTTGCCAGCATTCATATTGGATTACGTGACTTGATCAAGCCAGGGCTTGACCTATGGGAAGTAGAGGAATATGTCCGTCGTCGCTGTAAAGAAGCCAATGTCTTGCCGCTTCAGATCGGTGTAGAAGGCAGTCTCATGGACTATCCTTATGCGACTTGCTGTGGTTTGAATGACGAAGTAGCCCATGCTTTTCCACGTCATGTCATTCTCAAAGATGGTGATCTCCTCAAGGTAGACATGGTCTTGTCAGAACCACTGGATAAGTCTGTTTTGGATGTATCGAAACTAGATTTTGATAATGTGGCGCAAATTAAGAAATACACTGAGTCATACAGTGGTGGCTTGGCGGACTCTTGCTGGGCTTATGCGGTGGGAAATGTTTCGCAAGAAGTCAAAGATTTGATGGACGTGACCAAAGAATGTCTCTATAAAGGAATTGAGAAAGCAGTCGTTGGGAATCGCTTGGGAGATATTGGTGCAGCAATTCAAGAGTATGCGGAAAGCAAAGGCTATGGCGTGGTGCGTGATTTGGTCGGACACGGTGTCGGGCCTACCATGCATGAAGAACCAATGGTTCCGCATTATGGTCGTGCTGGACGCGGTCTTCGCTTACGTGAAGGGATGGTCTTGACGATTGAGCCAATGATCAATACAGGTACTTGGGAGATTGATACAGATATGGAAACTGGTTGGGCCCATAAGACCCTTGACGGTGGCCTTTCTTGTCAATACGAGCATCAATTTGTGATTACAAAAGATGGTCCAGTGATCTTGACTAGTCAAGGTGAAGAAGGAACATACTAAAACTAGAGAGGAAAGAATGGAGCTGAAGGCAAGTGTCTGGTTTCGCTCTTTGCTCTTTTTTAGTAAAATGGGGAGGTGACGAATGAAAAAGGTCCTACAAAAAATACTGGGACAGCCATTTATAAAGGGCTTCGTGCGATTTTATCAGAGTGCAGAGTCTGATATCACCAGCATTGCGGTGGCTTATTATTTGCTGATCTCCATTTTCCCTTTGATGCTGATTGCAGCCAATATTTTACCCTACTTTCATATTCGTCCCACTCAGATTCTTTTAAGCTTACAAAAAGTTTTGCCAGCCTCCTTATATCGAATAGTGGCACAGATGATTTCGAGTGTCTTGACCAAACCTTCGACAGGCTTACTGAGTTTCTCTATTATTTCTGCTTTGTGGATCTTCTCTCAGAGCATTGCCTACCTCCAAAAAGCCTATAACAAGAGTTATGGGGTGGAAAAGGAGCGTGGTATTATCTGGGGGCGACTCTTTAGCTTTCTGATCAGTTTTGCCTTGCAGGGCTTGTTTGGACTCTCGCTGATCCTTTCCATGTTTGGGAAAATGATCGTTCGTTATCTCTATCAGACCTTTTCATTTGATCGGACGATTTATGTGCGCTTACTGAATTTGACAGAGCCGACCATCTACCTCTTACTTTTTGTCAGTCTGGTCTTGCTCTATTACACCCTTCCAAATGTCAAAATTCCAAAATTTAGATATGTATTGCCAGGGGCGACCTTTGTTGTTGCTGTCCTGTATGCGATCTTGAATATCTTTTGGAAATATGTGGATCGTTATGTGAGTCATTTCTTAGATGCTCGTTTCTTCGGTTCGGTCGTCCTAGCGGTCATCATGTTCTGGTTCATCTTGGTGGCAAAAATCATGATTATTGGTTGTATTTTAAACGCCAGTATCCAATTTGCCAGAGAAGCCAAGTTCCAAACGCGCAGTGGAGAAATTGTCTCTAAGTTAAAATCAGAAGAAGTGGACTTTCGGCATAGAGAAGTTTCACAAAAATTAAAGCGTCGGTTACGCTTGATAAAAAAAGAAAAAACGGAATAAGGGAGAGTGGGACAGAAATTGGTCATTCGTTAGAATTCGATTTCGTCGTCCCACCTCCGCACAGTTGAGTAGGGCTGTAAAAGCTGATGGGATCAGCGTAGTAGAGCCCACTCAACCACTGCGTCTTGCTCGACAATTCAAAAATAATTGAGAGGCTAGGACTTTTGTCCCAGCCTCTTTTTTTCTTATCTATTTTTATTGCATTTGCAACAAAAATATGTTATGCTACTGTCAATAGGAAAGGAGGAGTGAGATGAGTATTTTGCGTGAGATAGGCATCATTGCGCGAGCTCTGGATTCTATAGCAAATATTGAATTTCGAGATTTGGATTTAGCGCGTGGTCAATACCTTTACCTGGTGCGAATTGCCGAGCAACCTGGAATGATTCAGGAAGAACTCTCTGAAGTCTTGAAAGTAGATCGATCCACCGTTGCAAGGTCTGTAAAAAAACTAGAAGAACGAGGACTGATTCAGCAGCGTCCAAGGGGTGAAAACCTTAAAATCAAGGAATGGGAATTAACTGAAAAAGGTAAGCAGATTTACCCCTTCATTTTAGGGGAGCATCTTTACTCTGAGACAACTGCCTTAAAAGGATTTTCCAAAGAAGAAGTCGCACAGTTAGAGGAGTATCTCATCCGAGTTCGAGAGAATATCACCTTGGATTGGGAGCTAGTCAAAAAAGGTCAAAAAAGAAATTACAGTGAGGTAAAGCAATGAAAGTGACAGTCGATCAAGCATTTTGGGATTTATTTCCAACAGCTAGCATTACAGTGATGTCTTTGTATGGCATTGATAATACAGTAGATGAAGCCAAGGATCCTTATTTCAAAGAATTGTTGGACAAGGGTACCAAGCGAGCATGGGAATTTATCGATGAAGAAAACTATACCCAGAGTGAATTTGTCCAAGAGTGGCGCCAAGCTTTTAGCAAGTTTAAAACAAAAAAAGGAGCCCGATCTTCCATCGAGGCACTCTTAAAACGGGTTCACCAGGGGCGTGAATTCTATCCGATTAATCCGTTGGTGGATCTTTACAATAGTGTGTCTATGGCTTATGCCCTTCCTTGTGGGGGAGAAGATATGGATAAATTGGTGGGTGGCCTCTCTCTAGGTCAAGCGAAAGGAGGCGAACCTTTCTTTCCATTAGGAGCTGACGAAGATGCGCCAGCTTTGGAAGGGGAGATCATCTACTACGACCAAGAAGGCGCCGTTTGCCGTTGTTTGAATTGGCGTGAGGCTCAAAGAACCATGCTAACGGAAGATACCAAGGACGCTATTTTGGTCATTGAAGCCATCAACGAGGAGCAGGCCAAACGAGCCCAGACAGCCATGCAGGAATTGAAAGATCTAGCCAAGGATTATTTTGGGGTTGAAGGCACCATCCATCAATTAAGTGCAGAGCATGCAAGTATAGAAGTTTAAAAGAATAAAGCTTGAAACAATCGTTTCAAGCCTTATTTTTGTTTTTAAAGACAAAGAGTTTACTAAAGACGTAATTGAGGACCACAATGGCCACTTGTGCAAAGAGGGTTTCAATCAGATTGATTTGACTCTTGTTATTGTTGACAAATTGCCCGATAATTCCTGGGAATTGCTTGACAAAAATCTCAGTCAAGGCCATATCTAGAATAAAGGTCCCAGAGCGCGCAATTGCAAATCGAATCAAGCGCTGAAACCAGCCCTTTCTTTCTTGTTTAAAGACAATGGTATCGTTGGTCGCAAAGGCAAAGAGGATCCCAGCGATGTTTCCAATCGCGGTCGCTAATCGTTCATCACGAGACACTTGATAGATGAAGAGGCGGGTTCCGACGGAAACAATGGTTGTGGCAACCCCAAAAAAGAGATAGGATAAAATTTCATTATCAAAAAATTTTTTAATTAGTATTTTCATAAATTCAGTCTACCATAAAACCTCAAAATATGCTATACTTGAAAGGTTGAAGAATCAAACCTTCAACCCTTGGTGCTTAAGATCCTTTCGCCAAGCATATTACACGCGGGAAAACCGCTAAAGGAGAATAGATGAAACAGTTAACTGCTCGTGATATGGCACAAATTGCCATTGTTGCTGCGATTTATATCGTATTGACCATTACCCCACCTCTTAACGCTATGGCCTACTATGGCTATCAATTCCGCGTTTCGGAGATGATGAATTTCTTAGCCTTCTACAATAAGAAGTATCTGATTGGGGTGACGCTTGGTTGTATGATTGCTAACTTATTTAGTTTTGGATGGATCGATGTCTTTGTTGGTGGAGGTTCAACCTTTGTCTTCCTAGGACTTGGACTTATTCTATTTGGTCGGTTCAAAAACAAGTTCGTATTCAACGGCCTTATTCGGTTAGACCATTTCTTGTTTGCGATTTTCTTTTCCATCTCCATGTTTACGATCGCTTTGGAACTTTACTACCTTCAAGGCCAACCATTTTTCTATAACTGGTTGACCATGGGATTGGGTGAATTCGCATCCTTAATTTTTGGAGCGATTGTGATCAATCAACTTTCTAAACGGATCGATTTTACAAAATAAGAAAAGGGAGCTTTGGCTCCTTTTTTTAATGCTAAGAATGCAGTAAATTCAAGGCTAAATTAAGATTTTATGATAAAATAAGAACATGAAAACCAGAATGAAAGAATTAGTGGAATTACTCAATCGATATGCTTACGAGTATTACACAAAAGACGCTCCATCTGTTTCAGATAGTGAATATGATCAATTATATCGGGAGTTGGTGGAACTAGAAACTGCTCATCCTGATGAGATCTTACCAGAGAGCCCAACTCACCGTGTAGGTGGGGTCGTTTTAAAAGGCTTTACCAAATACCAGCACCAGTATCCCCTTTATAGTTTGCAGGATGCTTTTTCGCGTGAAGAATTAGAAGCCTTTGATCAGCGTGTCCGTAAGAAATTTCCTTCCATCAGCTATGTATGTGAGCTGAAGATCGATGGCTTGTCCATTTCCCTCACCTATGAAAATGGTGTCCTCGTAACGGGGGCAACACGTGGAGATGGTTCTGTCGGTGAGGATATTACAGAGAACCTCAAGCGGGTCAAGGACATTCCTTTGGTGTTACCAGAGCCAGTGAACATTACAGTTCGAGGCGAGTGCTATATGCCACGGGCTTCCTTTGATCGGGTCAATCAGATCCGTCAAGAAAATGGCGAGCCTGAGTTTGCCAATCCACGAAATGCTGCTGCAGGAACGCTTCGCCAATTGGATACGAAAATCGTGGCCAAGCGAAATCTCGCAACCTTCTTGTATCAAGAAGTGAGTCCGACGGATCAAAGCAGTCAGGAAGGCGTGCTTGAGAAATTAGCCCGCTTAGGGTTTGTCGTGAACCAAGAGCGAGTGCTGGCTGAGGATATGGAGCAAATTTGGGACTTCATCCAAAAAGTAGCTCAGCTTCGAGAGGATCTTCCCTACGATATCGATGGGATTGTCATCAAGGTCAATGATCTAGCTGTTCAAGAAGAACTAGGCTTTACTGTTAAAGCCCCTAAATGGGCTGTCGCCTATAAGTTTCCAGCTGAAGAAAAAGAAGCGAAAATCTTATCGGTGGATTGGACGGTTGGACGGACCGGAGTTGTGACCCCAACTGCCAATCTAACTCCAGTCCAGCTAGCCGGAACCACTGTTAGTCGGGCAACCTTGCACAATGTGGACTATATTGCTGAAAAAGATATTCATCAGGATGATATCGTCATCGTCTACAAGGCGGGTGATATCATTCCTGCGGTCTTGCGTGTCGTCAAAGATAAACGGGTATCTGATCAAGCATTAGTTATTCCAACTCATTGTCCGAGCTGCCAGAGTGAGTTGCTTCATTTTGAGGATGAGGTGGCCCTTCGCTGTATCAATCCGCTCTGTCCAGCACAGATCAAGGAAGGATTGAACCACTTTGCCAGTCGGGATGCTATGAATATCACAGGCTTGGGTCCAGCTGTTGTAGAGAAACTCTTTGCAGCTCAGTTGGTAGAGGATGTGGCAGGGATCTATCGCCTAAGCGTAGAGGATCTATTGACCTTAGAAGGCTTTAAAGAAAAATCTGCTGAAAAACTCCATGAAGCCATTCAAGCTTCAAAAGAGAATTCAGCTGAGAAGTTACTCTTTGGTTTGGGGATCCGCCATGTCGGTAGCAAGGTTAGTCAAATCTTGCTCCAAGAATTCCATGACCTCGATCAATTGGCTACAGCTGATCCAGAACGAATTGCCAGCATTGACAGTCTCGGTATGGTCGTGGCTGAAAGCCTCAAGCGTTATTTCGCACAAGAAGGATCCAAGCGCCTCTTGCAAGAGCTTAAAGAAGCTGGTGTCAATATGACTTATCTTGGTGAAAAAGTCGCTGCTGATGCGGCCCTATCAGGAATGACAGTCGTTTTGACTGGGAAGCTAGAGCGACTCACGCGTTCAGAAGCTAAGGCAAAATTAGAAAGTTTAGGCGCTAAGGTGACTGGATCGGTTTCCAAAAAAACAGATTTGGTCGTTGCTGGTAGTGACGCTGGTAGCAAGTTAACCAAAGCACAAGAATTAGGAATCCAGGTAGAAGATGAGGCCTGGCTTGAAAGTTTATAGAGGATCTTTATGGTAGAACGAATCAAAAAAGCCCGTTTAATTTATAATCCGACCTCTGGGCAAGAAATTATCAAGAAAAATATTGCGGAAGTCTTGGACGTACTCGAAGACGTGGGCTATGAAACCAGCGCTTATCAAACGACTCCAGAACCATTTTCTGCCCAAAATGAAGCAGAAAGAGCCGCTAAAGCAGGCTTTGATTTAATCATTGCTGCTGGTGGAGATGGTACGATTAACGAAGTGGTCAATGGGGTTGCAGGTCTGGAAAATCGTCCACAGATGGCCTTTATCCCGACCGGTACCACCAATGACTATGCGCGTGCCTTGAAGATCCCGATGGGCGATCCTGTGGCAGCTGCCCGCATTATCGAAAAGAATCAAACCATTCAGATGGATATTGGTCGTGCCTATGGTAGTAAGTATTTCATCAATATTGCTGCAGCAGGAACCATGACAGAATTGACCTTCAGTGTTCCAAGTAGTGTTAAATCTCGCTTGGGTTACTTTGCCTATGTGGCTGAAGCAGCTAAAATGTTGCCGCGAAACAAGGCTCGTAAGGTGCGGATTGAGCATGACAATGGTGTCTTTGAAGGGCCAGCGTCTATGATTTTTGTGGCTCTTACCAACTCGATTGCTGGTTTTGAAAGTGTCGCGCCAGATGCTAAGCTTGATGATGGGAACTTTACCTTGATTATCGTAAAAACTGCTAAGCTCTTTAACATGTTGTCCTTGATGATTCAGGCCATCAATGGGGGCAAGCATGTGCACGATGAAAATGTAGAATATCTCAAGACCAAGAAGTTGACGATTGAAATGTTAGGGAAAAATGCCCAACCATTCCGCATCAATCTAGATGGGGAATACGGAGGAGATACTCCAGTTGAATTGGAAGTCTTCCATAATCATTTGGAATTCTTTGCAAATATTGATGAAATCAACAACGATGCCTTGGTTCACCCATCTGAAGAATAAAAACAATAGTTGGAGTCCATTACGTGTTTTACAAGCGGATGGTTCCTTCGGTATTAAATTGGAAATAGGAAAATGTTATGCGACAATACCATGTAAAGCTTCATTTTCATAAGCAAAAAGGAAATTATTTTGCCTATGATATGTGGCAGTGGCAGGATCAAGTAGAAGGAAAATCAGTCTCTTTCTCCAAGTTAGATTATTTTGGAGTAGAGGGAAATCTGGTATATGAGAGTGAGGATGCCTTGAACCGAGGCCATGTCTTGGTTAAAGAAGGGGATTGGCTCACCAAGACCCGTGATTTTGAAATCGAACTTTTACCAGAAGGCTATGTTCGAGAAGTGTGGATTCTTGATGGAGACGATACAGTCTATTATTCTTTGCAAGCTGCTTTGACGAGTCATGCATACAGCCATCGTCAGCCTCATGCCTACGATATGGCGATGCGTCCTAGAGAGTTTGATGCTAAATGGGCGTATCAAGGATGGCTCGGTCATCGGGAGGAAGAAGGGGAGCATTGCTTTAAACTGTGGGCACCAACGGCTAAGAAAGTTGAATTGTTGCTCTATCAATCTACAGACTCGGATGCGCCTATTTGGAAGAGCATGCCGATGACACGTGGTAAACAAGAATCTAGCTACCACCCAGAAAATACTCAAGGTGTTTGGATTTTAGATTTTTTAGGAAATTTAAGTGGCATGGCTTATCAATATCGTGTCCATTTTGAACACCATACTCAAGTGACGCGCGATCCTTATAGTATTGCAACGACAGCGGACGGGATGCGCTCTGCCATTCTTTCAAGAGCAGATCGTCAGTTTGATTGGGGTCCTAAAAAAGGCGCCGATGCGACTCCTTGGCGCTTGGACAATCCTTGTCAAGCAGTGATTTATGAGATGCACCTTCGGGATTTGACCAAGTCACCGACATCAGGTGTGGACGAGTCTTTACGTGGAACCTATCTGGGGGCTTGCCAAGAAGGAACCGTCAATAGCCATGGTGATGCAACTGCCTTTGATTATATCCGTCAGTTAGGGGTCAATGTCGTGCAACTGCAGCCGATTTCTGATCGCTTTAAACAGTACGACGATGAAGGCCAGGTGACCTACAATTGGGGCTACGACGTTCAGAATTATTCTGCACCAGAAACTAGCTTTTCAACGGATCCATCCAATCCGAAACAAACCATGAAAGAGCTCAAAACCATGATCCGGGCTTATCATGAGGCAGGAATTTCTGTGGTCTTGGATGTGGTCTACAATCATATCTACTCGACCGAGCATGGTCCTTTCCAAAATACAGTGCCCGATTATTATTACCGGATGGAGCCAGATGGGCGCTTCCAAAATGGGACAGGTGTGGGGAATGAAACGGCTAGTGAGCATGAAATGTACCGCAAGTACATGATTGATTCCCTCACGCACTGGGTCAAGGAGTACCAGATCGATGGCTTCCGCTTTGATTTGATGGGCATTCACGATGTAAGGACGATGAATGCTATTCGGGAGGCTATGGATGCTCTGGATCCTCGTATTCTCCTTTACGGAGAAGGTTGGGATATGGGGACAGGTCTCGCACCAGAAGACAAGGCTAAGAAGGACAATGCAGCGCAATTGCCTCGAATTGGATTCTTCAATGATACGGAGCGCGATGCCATTAAAGGGGCTGAGGTTTATGGTTCCATCAAACGTGGCTTTGTCAGCAGAAAATCAACAGAGTATATCGTTGCGCGTGCTGTTTTAGGTAGTGCAGAGCTTGGCAATTATTTAAGTCCCAATCAGGTCTTGAATTATGTGGAGGCTCATGACAATTATAATCTCTATGACTTGCTTCAGACCCTTCATCCGAATGAAAAAGTAGCAGGATTGGTCAAGCGCTCAGAGTTGGCTACGGCCATGAATCTGCTCTTTCAGGGCATGACCTTTATGCAATTGGGTCAAGAGTTCATGAGGACCAAATTGGTAGAGACAGGTCCTGATGGAGAAATCACTCCTTTGGATCGTGAACGGGCCATGAATTCCTACAATGCTCCAGATTTTGTGAATCAGGTCAACTGGGATCTGGTCAGTCAGAACAAGGAATCAATTGCCTATATCCGAAGCTTGATCGCCTTGAAGACAAGTCTTCCTGTCATAGGGCTTGAAAGCTATGATAAAATCTACCAACAAGTCTTTATCCAATCTGCAACTGATTGTAGTGGACTTCTGATATTTGAACTTACAGGAGACAAGAAGTACTTGGTCATCTTCAACGCCAGCGGACTTCCATATTACCTCCAAAATTCAAATAAATTGAAATTGATGGTTGGGAATAGTCGTCATAAACGACCATTCTACGTGGAGAATTTAACAGCTTCTGTTTTTGAAGTCCTAGATGAAGGTAAAGCGTAATCTTTTTAAAGAAATCACAAAATCCCTGAGTTTGAAAACTCAGGGATTCTCTTTATTTAGAAGAACTGCTACTGGTCTCTGTTGAGGAAGAACTATCGTCTTCTGGGTGCAATTCTTTATAAGTAGGTGCCTTGAAGAGATCAACGGTGGACTGATTGCCACGTTGGTTATAAAGGCTGGTTGATTTGTCACCTTTTTCCTTTTCAATCTTCTTCAATGCCTTGAAGGAATTAGTGTAGGAATAATCATCTGGATTGACTTTTCCAAGATCATTGCCCTTGAAGAAGCGAAGGAGGTCACCGGTCTGGATGCTATCGCTAATCTTCAATTGCAGGTTAGCAGCCTCCCTAATCTTGTCCAGTTCTTCCTTGGTTTTTTCGTCTGGGTTCGTGATTTCCTCACCTGTTTTGGTGTAATAGGTCCGGCCACTATAGCTCGTATACTCTGGAGTTACAAAGTAGTTAGCGGAGCGGAAGGCGACGATTTGATCATGATCTGGTGAGAGCATATCTTGACCAACTTGGAGGAATTTGTTGGATTCAATGCCTAGCAAATGTTCCAAGGTTGGGAGCATATCAATTTCGCCACCATAGGTGTTGATAATGCCTCCCTTGTCCATTCCAGGAATAACTACCATATAAGGAACGCGTTGCAACATGGCATTGTCATAGCTTGACCACGTTTCAGAGTTCTTACCAAGTAGAGGGGCAAGAGCTGGGTTGCGGGAGTTTGAAATTCCGTAGTGGTCCCCATAGAGAACGATGATGGAATTTTTGTAAAGACCAGATTCTTTCAGGTAATCAAAGAAGGCCTTGATCGAAGAATCTAGGTAGTTAGCGGTCGCAAAATAGCCATTGATGGTTTCGTCCTGAGTCTTAGCTAGAGGGAAGCCGAGATCATCTCCTGACAAGCTAGTTGTATAAGGATAGTGGTTGGAAACCGTAATGAACTTCGTATAGAAAGGCTGTTGCAATCTTTCTAGGTATTTGATGGAATCCTTGAGCATGTATTTGTCATTAAGACCATACTGGAAGGAATTGCTGCTGTTTTGTTTGGTGAAGTAGCTGGCATCAAAGAAGTAATTGTAGCCCCATTGTTTATAGGCGGTATTTCGATTCCAGAAACTTCCAGCATTCCCGTGGAAAACAGCGCTCGAGTTGTACCCATTTTTTGAAAGAATAAATGGTGCAGCCTGTTGGGTATTGGTTCCACCATAGTTCACCATAAAGGAACCTTGGTTGAGTCCGAAGAGGCCTGTTTCAATCATGGTCTCAGCATCAGACGTTTTCCCTGCCTTGACTTGGTTAAAGACATTTGAAAAGGCAAAGGTTTCCTTCGAGTGGTAAAGTGAGTTTAAGAAAGGTGTCACTTCATATTCTTTATCGTCTACTTTCAACTTGTAATCGATCAAGAATTGTTGGAAACTTTCCAGGTGAATGTAGATGACATTACGGCCTTTGGCCATTCCAAAGTACTCAGGATTAGGCTTGGCATAATGCTGTTGGATATATTCTTCCACCGGTTTTAAATCTGCTTCGGAGGCTTTGGAACGTTCTTTGTTGGCAGCATAGGTCTGGTTAGCACTGTAACCTAGAAAGGCTGGTAAGCCTAGGGCACGAACGACATAGTAGTTTGAGAACCCACGAGTCAAGAGCTCAGGTCGGTCAATTTCTGCGAGGAAAAGGTTGGCCGAAAAGAGCATAGCTGATAAAGAGGTAACCGCAAAACTAGCTCGTTTATTGAAGGGACGATTGTCCATTCGAATCCATTTCTTAAAGAAGAAGAAAGCTAGAATAGGGAAATCTAGAATGTAGATCACATCCCAAGGGCGGAACAATTCTAAAGCAGCAGCTCCGAGACCGGCAGAAACCTTGCTGGAAGCCAACATGGTATTGACCGTTACGAAGTCTGTAAATTCTCGATAATAGATGGAGTTGGAAATCAACCAAATAAATAAGAGAAGGTAGATCCCAAAGGCCAAACTATAAAAGAGCTTGGTTCGTTTGATATAGAGTGCTAGACCGATGAAGAGCAGACTGATCGGCAATGGGTTGATCACTGCTAGAAAAATCTGATAGGGTCCTTGAATGTCTAAGTTAAAATCAACTGAATAGGCCCACATGGTTTTGAACCAGTAGAGCAACAGAAGGGTCAAGACAAATCCTAGTCTGGTACTCATGAAATTGAGTATCGAATTCGTAATTTTTTTCACAAAATGTTACTTCCTTGTCTTATTTCCTAAAAATTTTCATATACAAGTATACCACAATTTTATGGAGAAAGAAAAAAATGACTGTAAAGGAGAGGAAAGAAATAGGAAAGATCCGGCATTTTATATCATTTGAAGCTAAATGATGAAAGCTAGGGTGAAACGGTAAAAAAAGTTCCAGTAAATAAAGCCTCTCTTTGTGAAAAACACAGACTTTTGCTATAATAGAGGGTATGAAAAAACTCACAGTCAGTCGCCAAGTCGCAACAAAAATCAAACAAGGACAATCTCTTCTTGAAAAGCAAGATTTTGACTCACTTCCTGCTTTGGATCAAGCGGTTCAATTGCTTTCAGGAGATGGACAATTCCTAGGAGTCGGATACTTATCTGAACAAAATAAAGGGATTGGATGGTTTGTTTCACAAGAGTTGGTCGCTTTTGATCAAGACTTTTTTAAAAAGCTTTTCATCAAAGCCAAGCAATACCGTCGTTCTTATTATGCGGATGAAACGACGACGGCCTTTCGTCTCTTTAACCAAGAGGGAGATGGTTTTGGTGGTTTCACGGTTGACTTGTATGGTGAGTTTGTTGTTTTTTCTTGGTACAATCCTTTCGTATTTCAGATCAAGGGAACCATTCTAGCGGCCTTTCAAGAAGCTTTTCCAGAAGTCCGAGGGGGCTATGAAAAGATTCGCTTTAAAGGCTTGGACTATGAATCAGCTCATGTCTATGGAGAAGAAGCTCCGCAAGAATTTTTGATTCTTGAAAATGGGGTCTCTTACCAAGTCTTTCTCAATGATGGCTTGATGACGGGGATCTTTTTGGACCAGCATGAAGTCCGAGGAAGTTTAGTTGAGGGGCTCGCTGCTGGTAAGTCCTTGCTCAATATGTTCTCTTATACAGCTGCTTTTTCTGTTGCAGCTGCCATGGGCGGAGCAGTAGAGACGACTTCGGTCGATCTGGCTAAGAGAAGTAGAGAATTATCAGAAGCGCATTTTGTGGCAAATGGCTTGGCGCTCGATGCTCATCGTTTTGTCGTGATGGATGTCTTTGACTATTACAAATATGCCAAACGCCATGACCTAAGCTATGATGTGATAGTGCTTGATCCGCCTAGCTTTGCGCGGAATAAAAAACGGACATTTTCAGTCGCTAAAGATTATCATCGATTGGTCAGCGAGGCTCTTGAGATTTTAAATCCAGGTGGGACCTTGATTCTCAGTACCAATGCGGCAAATGTGACCAAAGATAAATTTAAAAAACAAATCGAAAAGGGATTTCAAGGCCGTAAGCATCGCTATGTAGCGGAATACGGACTTCCGGGTGATTTTCGATGGAACAAGAAAGAAGAAAGTAGTAATTACTTAAAAGTATTTACGATTAGGGTGGATGTATGAAGTTAGTTGTTTCGATTATGCCTCGCTCCTTAGAAGAGGCGCAACAACTAGATAGTTCGCGTTACGAGGATGCAGATGTCATTGAGTGGCGTGCGGACTTTTTAGAAAAAAGCGAGATCTTAACCGTTGCTCCAGCAGTATTTGAAAAATTTGCTGGACGCGAGATTTTATTCACCTTGCGGACTCGAGCTGAAGGTGGAGAGATGGAGCTGACCAACGAGGAATATGTTGGAATCCTGAAAGATATTCAATCCATCTATCATCCAGATTATATCGATTTCGAGTTTTATAGTCACCGTGAAGTCTTTGAAGAAATGTTGGAGTTTTCAAATCTTGTGCTCAGCTACCACAATTTCCAAGAGACTCCGGAAAATATGATGGAGATCTTATCGGAATTGACCAGCTTTTCTCCAAAATTAGTCAAGGTATCCGTTATGGCCCACAATGAACAAGATGTCCTTGATTTGATGAATTATACGCGTGGTTTCAAGACGCTGAATCCTGAGCAAGAGTATGTAACGATTTCCATGGGTAAGGTCGGGAAGATTTCGCGCTTGACAGCTGATTTGACAGGTTCTTCCTGGTCTTATGCTAGAGTTGGAGAGGAAAGCGCCCCAGGTCAAATTCCTCTTGAAAATATGAGAAGAATTCGGGAGTTATTGAATGAAGATTGACGGATATACTCGGATGGCAGCGGTCATTGCCCATCCCATTCGTCATAGTATCTCTCCTTTCATCCATAATCTAGCCTATGAATTAACAGCGACCAATGCTGCTTATCTAGCTTGGGATATTGCTGAAGAAGACTTAGAAAGCACCATCAGCCAAATTCGTAAGTTGGATATGATTGGGGCCAATATCTCCATGCCCTACAAGCAGAAGGTCTTTCCTTATTTAGATGAAGTGGATGAGATGGCTCGAAAGATCGGCTCTGTCAATACTATCATTCACCGCAATGGTAAGCTTAAAGGCTATAATACGGATGGGATTGGTTTCTTTCGTAGTTTACCTCCTGCTTTCTCTATTAAGGGAAAAACAATGGTTCTCTTAGGTGCAGGTGGTGCAGCTTTAGCGATTATTACACAGGCCATTCATCTAGGAGTAAAACGTATCCTTGTCTTTGTGAGAGAGGAAAGATTGGTTCATTATCGTTCAATAGTTCAGTTGATTGAAGATGGCTTTGATTTCTTGATAGAATTGTATGCGATTGAGAAAGATGAAGATGTTCAAAGCTCCTTTAATCAAGCCGATCTCATCTTAAATGCGACTGGTGTAGGCATGGATAGTGAGTCTCTTCCGATACCGAGTCACTTGACCTTTCCCCCACAGGCCTTAATCGTAGAGATGGCCTACTATCCGGCAGTGACCCCCTTTCTGCAATTAGCAGTGAATCAAGGAAACCAGAGGGTAAATGGGCTGGGAATGCTCTTTTATCAAGCTGAAGCTGCCTTTGAATTAATGACTGGGAAAGTATTTCCTACAGAGTCTGTATGGGAAGCATTGACAACAGAATATCGCCAATTTGTATGTGACTAAGAGAGGGGTTTACCTTTTCCTATTGAAAAAGCTTTATGAGATTAGAACAAGACCTGATTTTTAAAAAAACAGTCTTGCTCTAGTCTCTTTTTCATTTTGATTGAGACATGTGCCCTATTTCATGATAAGATAGAATCAAAGAAAAACGTGAAGGAGATTCCTATGAACGTATCGGTACCTATTCCAGGACATTCCTATGATATTGTGATTGAAAGAGGTGGTCTCAACCAGGTTGGAGATTGGTTGCGCACTCTTTGGGGCGATAAAAAAGTCGCTATCATTTCCGATAACCGCGTGGCTAAGCTATATGCCTCTATCGTAGAGAAGAGCCTTGAGAAAGCTGGTTTTCAAGTGGTGCGCTTTGAGTTTCTTCAAGGGGAAGCCAGTAAGAATCTAACCACTGTTTCAAAAGTCTATGACTTTCTAGCTACCCAGGGCATGACGCGCAGTGATGGAATCGTTGCTCTTGGGGGTGGCGTAGTTGGTGATTTGGCTGGTTTTGCTGCCTCGACCTATATGCGGGGAATTTCCTTTGTTCAGATCCCGACTAGCTTGACCGCACAGGTGGATTCTTCTATCGGGGGAAAGACGGGAGTCAACACAGCACTTGCTAAAAACATGGTAGGAACTTTTGCCCAACCAGATGGTGTGTTTATTGATCCTGAAGTGTTGAGCACCTTGGGGCAACGTGAATTGATCGAGGGGATGGGCGAAGTCATCAAGTACGGTCTCATCCAAGATACTGAACTTTGGGAAGAATTGGAAGCCATGGAGGGTTCTGTCCAGAGTATTTTAGAGCATGCAGAGAGCATCATTTCTCATTCTTGCCTGGTCAAGCGAGACCATGTTGTGGCAGATGAGCTGGACAATGGCATTCGACTGTATCTTAATTTTGGTCATACCATTGGGCATGCCATTGAAGCGACAGCTGGTTATGGGCAGGTTATGCATGGAGAAGCTGTCAGTATGGGTATGGTGCAGCTGTCCCGAGTTGCAGAAGAAAAGGGCTTGATGCCAAAGGGAATTACTCAAAAAATCGAAGAAATGTGCCGGAAATTTGGCCTTCCTGTGACCTATGAGAACTGGGATAAAGAAGCCCTTTATCAAGTCTTGACCCATGACAAAAAGGCGCGTGGGACGAACTTGAAATTAGTCATTGTTCCAGAGTTGGGGCAAGCAGCGATTCATCAAATCCCTCTTCAAGAAATGAAGGACTTTTTAGAAAGAAAGGAATAAGGTCGTATGAGATATTTAACAGCAGGAGAGTCCCATGGGCCTCGATTAACAGCCATCATCGAGGGCGTTCCGGCAGGCCTTCCTTTATCTGAAGAGGATATTGATAAAGAGCTCAAACGTCGACAAGGTGGCTATGGTCGTGGTGCTCGGATGAAAATCGAGAGTGACCGTGTCGAGATCACATCAGGGGTCCGTCATGGCTTGACCATGGGAGGTCCGATTACGCTGAATGTGACCAATCTGGATCACCAAAAATGGCTGGAGATCATGAATGTAGCACCGGTCGAAGAGAAAAAGAAAAATCTGCGTAAGATCACCAAGCCACGTCCTGGTCATGCCGATCTAGTCGGAGGGATGAAATACCGTTTTGACGATCTTCGTAATTCCTTAGAGCGTTCTTCTGCCCGTGAGACAACCATGCGTGTAGCCGTTGGTGCTGTTGCTAAACGGATTTTAGAAGAGATCGGCGTTGAAGTAGCCAGCCACATTGTTAATTTTGGGGGAATCGAGATTGCAATTCCCGAGAATCTAACCGTTTCAGAAATCAAGGAAAAGGCAGGTCAGTCGGAAGTTTCGATCGTTGTGCCAGAACAAGAAGAAGCCGTTAAGGCCTACATTGACCAAGTGAAAAAAGATGGCGATACCATCGGGGGAATTGTGGAAACCTTGGTTGGTGGTGTGCCTGTAGGACTAGGATCTTATGTGCAATGGGACAAGAAATTGGATGCCAAAATCGCTCAAGGAGTGGTCTCTATCAATGCCTTTAAGGGTGTTGAGTTTGGCCTTGGTTTTGACGCAGGTCGCCTAAAAGGCAGTCAAGTCATGGATGAAATCATCTGGTCTCAGGACACCGGCTATACCCGTCGCACCAATAATCTTGGTGGTTTTGAAGGGGGTATGACCAACGGTGAGCCCATTCTGGTTCGTGGCGTCATGAAGCCTATTCCAACCCTCTACAAACCCTTGATGAGTGTGGATATTGAAACCCATGAGCCCTATAAGGCAACGGTTGAGCGCAGCGACCCAACGGCTCTACCCGCTGCAGGAGTGGTAATGGAAGCAGTGGTCGCAACAGTCCTTGCTACAGAAGTGCTTGAGAAATTCTCATCCGATAACTTGGAAGAATTGAAAGAAGCTGTTGCTAAGCACCGGGACTTTACGAAGAATTTTTAAGAGAAAGAGTTTTCCTTTGGAGAAGAAAGTTGTATATATTGCAGGCTTGGGCTTGATTGGTGCTTCACTCGCGCTAGGCATTAAGAGAGCCCACCCAAACGTGACCATTCTTGGTTACAATCGAAGTGAAGCCTCTCGAACCATCGCCCTTGAAAGAGGAATGGTGGATCAGGTGACGTATGATTTCGCAGCCTTTGCCCCTTTAGCGGATATCATTATTTTGGCCCTTCCCATCAAGCAAACCAAGTCTTACTTAGAAACCTTAGCTGGCCTGAATTTGAAAGACCGGGTACTGGTGACAGATGCAGGCTCTACCAAGGCAGAAATTGTCGCACAAGCTGAAAAGGTATTTACAGACAAGGCTGTTCGCTTTGTGGGAGGACACCCCATGGCTGGTAGTCATAAGACAGGTGCTGCAGCAGCAGATGCAACCTTATTTGAAAATGCCTATTATATTTTCACTCCTTCCAGCTTGACGACAGGAGGTGCCATGGAAGAGTTGAAAGAGCTTCTGAGTGGATTGGGATCCCGCTTTATTGAAATCGATGCCGAGGAACATGATCGGGTAACCTCCCAGATCAGCCATTTTCCCCATATTTTAGCCTCGACTCTGGTCGAGCAGGCCGTAGCTTATGGGGAAGAGCATGAAATGACCCGTCGTTTTGCGGCTGGTGGCTTTCGGGATATGACACGGATTGCGGAAAGTGAGCCAGGCATGTGGACTTCTATTCTCTTGTCCAACCCTCAAGCGATATTAGAGCGGATTGCAGATTTCAAAGAGCGTTTGGACCAAGTGGCTGAAACCATCCAAGCAGATAACGAGGAGGCTATTTGGTCCTTTTTCCAAGAAGGGCGCAAGCACCGAAAAGAAATGCAGATCCATCAGCGTGCTGGACGCGATAGTGCCTATGATCTCTTTATCGATGTCCCCGATAAGGAAGGTGTGATCCTCGAAATATTACAACTTCTACAAGGGATTTCCTTAGTCAATATTCACATCAATGAAGAAAATCGGGAGGATATCCACGGGATTTTGCAGCTGACCTTTAAAAATGCAGAGGATCAAGAGCGGGCTCAAACATTGATCAGCCAGGCGACGTCTTATACCGTCCTTGCTCGCTAGGTCTACAGAAGGATTTGCATCAAAAGGCCTGCTTCATTTTAGGAATATTGAAGGAAAAACAGTATAATAGAAGTATCTTATCAGTAAAGGAGCCTAGAAAATGGCAAATATTTATGATGTAGCAAATGAACTCTCTCGGACCCTTCGAGATCTTCCTGAATACAAGGCTGTCGTAGAAAGCAAACAAGCGATCGAAGCGAATCCAGAAGCGAAAACGCTGTTTGACGAATACGTCGCTTTCCAAAATCAACTGCAAGGCTTGATGCAATCAGGTCAACTTCCAACAGAAGCTGTGCAACAAGAAATGAAGGACTATATGGAAAAAATCCAAGCAAGTCCGATTGTGAATGAATTTTTCACCAAACAACAACAATTGTCTATTTATCTTGCAGATCTTGAAAAGATCATCTTTGAGCCGATTCAAGATTTATACAAATAGAAATTTCTACCAGAGTTGTCATTTCGACTCTGGTATTTTCGTTCGCCACTAGAGGAAAACAAGCTCAAAAAATGCTTGGAAACATTCGTTTTTTGTTCCAAATTTTTGATCAAAAATTGAATTCATGTCCTATTTATGATAGAATATGTGGAAAAGCACTCTGGAGATGGCAATGAAATTAAGAACCAATAGCAAGGGTCTAAAGGGAACCATTCGTGTCCCTGGTGACAAATCCATCAGTCACCGATCCATTATTTTTGGAAGTCTTGCAAAGGGCGAAACTAAGGTCTATGATATCTTGCGAGGCGAAGATGTGCTTTCTACCATCCAGGTGTTTCGAGACTTGGGAGTTTCTATCCAAGATGATGGGGATGTGATTCGGATTCAAGGAGTAGGCTTTCAAGGTCTTCAAGCTCCGACGGTTCCCCTTGATATGGGCAATTCAGGAACGTCTATTCGTTTGATCTCAGGTGTACTAGCAGGTCAGGATTTTGCAGTGACCATGGTTGGAGACGACAGCCTTTCCAAACGGCCCATGGATCGTGTCGCGATTCCACTGCGTCAGATGGGGGTAGAGATTGCTGGTCAGGGAGAGCGCGATTGCCCACCTTTACATGAAAAAGGGACCCATCAGCTTCAACCCATTCATTACCGTTTGCCAGTGGCATCGGCCCAAGTCAAGTCTGCTCTCATTTTTGCCGCTCTACAAGCTGAAGGTGAATCGACGATTATCGAGAAGGAAAAGACGCGTGACCATACGGAGGATATGATTCGCCAATTTGGTGGAGAGATCCAGGTGGATGGAAAAACCATCCGCATCCAAGGTGGACAAGAGTTCCAAGGTCAAGAAGTCATTGTTCCTGGAGATATTTCCAGTGCAGCCTTTTGGTTAGTGGCCGGCCTCATCCTGCCAGATAGTGTGATCAAGATTGAAAATGTTGGCATCAACCAAACGCGGACAGGGATTCTCGATGTGATTCAAGAAATGGGGGGAGATCTCACCATGGAGGATCGCGATGAAAAAGCGGTCTCTGCAAGTCTCACTGTCAAGACCTCGTCCTTAAAAGGGATTCGGATTGATGGGGAGTTGATTCCACGCTTGATTGATGAATTGCCGATTATTGCTTTACTAGCGACACAAGCAAATGGTCAGACCGTGATTGCGGATGCTGAAGAGCTTCGTGTGAAAGAAACGGACCGCATCCAGGTCGTAGCAGATAGCCTCAATGCTATGGGAGCCAATGTCGTGCCAACGGAAGACGGCATGATCATCACTGGACCGACTCCCCTACATGGAGCTGACTTAGAGACCTTTGGAGATCACCGGATTGGGATGATGGCTGCCATTGCTGCCTTATTGGTGAGTGAAGGAAATGTGATGCTGGATCGGGCAGAGGCCATTAACACCAGTTACCCTAGTTTTTTTGAAGATTTGGAGACCTTACTGCATGGCTAAAATTTTACTTGGTTTTATGGGAACAGGTAAAACGACCGTTGGTCGCATTCTTGATCCAAAATTCCATGATATGGATGAATTAATTGTTGAAGAAATCGGCATGTCGATCAATGACTATTTCGCAGTGGAAGGAGAAGCAGCCTTTCGTCGTCGCGAGGCTGAAATGCTGGAGCGTTTATTGGAAAACGAGGCAGCCATTATTTCCCCTGGTGGAGGGATTGTCGTCAATCCTCATAACCGTGCACTCTTGGAAAAAAATCCTCACAACATTTATCTGCGGGTAGATTTTGAAACCTTGTACAGCCGCATTCAAAATGACAAAGCCATGCAACGCCCCCTCTTTTTAAACCACACCAAAGAAGAATTCAAGAAGATTTTTGATGGACGTTTGCCTTTGTATGAGGATATTGCTACCCATATTGTGGATGTCGAGGACAAAACACCTGAAGAAATTGCGGAGATCATTCGATGCTTGTAGGCTATCTTGGTCCCAAGGGATCCTTTACTCATGATGTGGTTACTCATAGCTTTCCAACTTCTGAACGAATCGCCTATCGGACGATCACAGATGTCATCAAGGCTTATGAGAATCAAGAGATTGATTTTGCAGTCGTCCCAGTTGAAAACTCTATTGAAGGCAGTGTCCATGAGACCCTTGATTACCTCTTTCACCAAGGGACCATCCAGGCCGTTGCAGAAGTGGTCTATCCCATCAAGCAACAGCTCTTGGTGGCTAAAAAAGACCGCCCCATTCGAACGGTCTATTCGCATCCACAGGCCATGGCCCAAGGGAAGGCTTTTCTAAGGGCCCATTATCCAGATGCGGCTATGGAAATGACGGCTTCAACAGCCTATGCGGCCCGCTATGTAGCAGAGCATCCAGACTTGGAAATTGCAGCGATTGCCCCTCTGGCAGCGGCCAGTGAGTACGGCTTGGAAGTCCAGGCCAAAGACATCCAAGAAATCGAGGACAATTATACACGTTTTTGGATTTTAGGGACCAAAGAGCCCGCAATTTCAGAAACTTTAAGACCGGCCCTTCAAAAAGTTAGCTTGGCCTTGACCTTGCCAAGTAACCTGGCAGGAGCCCTCTATAAAGGTTTGTCTACCTTTGCTTGGCGGGGGATCAATTTAACCAAGATTGAAAGTCGACCCCTAAAAACAGCTTTAGGAGAATACTATTTCATTATTGACCTCCTAAATGAAGCGCCTGATCTTTTACAATTTGCCTATCAAGAATTAGACAGTTTGGGCATTCAGACAAAAGTCTTGGGTCAGTATCAGGTCTATACCTTAAAAGATAACGGAATGGAGAAAAGATGAGTAACGAATCCAACTTTCTATCTCACCACGAGCGAAAGCGATTAGAGTACTTATACTCAAATTTTCATTATTTGAATGAACGAGAACAACTAGAATACAATTACCTGCTCAAGAAGAGCCAAGGAGCTTATGAGGAAGCAGAAGCCCTTCAACCTGAGGTAGACGCTACAGAAGAAGTGCAAGGTGAGATTGCTGAACCAATTGGGGATCTCCCTGTTTACCAATCACGTAGCAAAAAGTCTAAGAAGAAAGCAGTTGCTGCGACGAGCGATATACCTAAGAAACCACGGAAAAAGATCCGCGTCAAACGGATTCTCAAGTGGCTTGCTCTCTTTTTCTTGCTCATTATTGGTGGCATGGTCTTCATGTTTGTGAAAGGCCTCAACAGCAAGCCGACAGGTCCAGATGCCAAACCGGCTGTCGTTGAGAAATTTAACGGCAAGAAGTCGCGAGATGGGGTCAATATTCTGATCTTGGGGACAGATGGTCGGATCGGTGAGAAGTCAGATGAGACACGGACAGACTCCATCATGGTGGTCAATGTCAATAACAAAGAAGGCAAGATCAAGATGGTCAGCTTCATGCGGGATACACTGGTCCATATCGATGGAGTGAGCCAGCAAAATATTCCAGAGTATGATGGCTACTACGACCAGAAGCTCAATACTGCCTTCACCATCGGGGAGCAAAATAACAATCAAGGGGCTGAATTGGTGCGTCAGATGCTTAAAGACAACTTTGACATTGACATCCAATATTACGCCATGGTCGATTTCAAGACCTTTGCGACAGCGATCGATACCCTCTTCCCAAATGGGGTCGAGATGAATGCACAGTTTTCAACGGTTGATGGCGAAAAGGTCAGTGAAGTAGAAGTACCAGATGATTTGAATATGAAAGACGGTGTCGTTCCGCAGCAAACCATCAAGGTTGGAAAACAACGGATGGATGGCCGGACCCTTCTCAATTACTCGCGTTTCCGTAAGGACGATGAAGGAGACTTTGGTCGGACCCGTCGCCAACAAGAGGTCATGTCCGCTATCATGCATCAGATCAAGGATCCAACCAAACTCTTTACGGGATCTGAAGCCCTTGGGAAAGTCTTTGCCATGACGTCTACCAATGTTCCTTTCTCTTTCCTATTGACCAATGGACTTGGACTAGTCGGAAGTGCTGGAAAAGGAATTGAACGAGTGACCATCCCAGAAAATGGGGATTGGGTCGATGCTTACGATATGTATGGTGGTCAAGGCTTGCTGGTCGATTTCGATGCTTATAAAAAGAAATTGTACCAAATGGGACTGAGATGATATAATAAGGGGATAGGAGTTTTGGACTCCACCCCTTTTAATTTGTAGAAAGATAGAAAACGATGTTAAAGAAAAATGAAATTGTAACGGTTGAGATTGTCGATTTGACACACGAAGGAGCAGGAGTGGCTAAGGTCGATGGCTTGGTCTTTTTTGTAGAGAATGCTCTACCGTCTGAAAAGATCCTTATGCGAGTCCTTAAAGTCAACAAGAAGATTGGCTTTGGTAAAGTCGAGGAATACCTTACACAGTCTCCACATCGTAATCAAGACTTAGATTTGGCTTACCTGCGTTCAGGCATTGCCGACTTGGGACATCTAGCTTATCCAGAGCAACTGAAATTTAAAACCAAGCAAGTAAAAGACAGCCTTTATAAGATTGCTGGAATCACGGATGTAGAGGTTGCAGATACTCTTGGCATGGAAAATCCTGTCAAGTATCGTAACAAGGCTCAGGTTCCTGTTCGTCGCGTTAATGGTGTTCTAGAGACTGGTTTCTTCCGTAAGAATTCTCATGATCTGATGCCTCTTGAAGATTTTTATATCCAAGATCCAGTGATTGACCAGGTTATTGTGGCTTTACGTGATTTGCTCCGTCGTTATGACTTAAAACCCTATGATGAGAAGGAACAATCTGGCTTGATTCGTAACCTTGTCGTTCGTCGTGGGCATCATTCTGGAGAAATTATGGTCATTTTGGTCACCACTCGTCCCAAGGTTTTCCGTGTCGACCAGTTGATCGAGCAGTTGATCAAGCAATTTCCAGCCATCAAATCCGTTATGCAAAATATCAATGACCAGAATACCAATGCCATTTTTGGAAAAGAATGGCGTACGCTTTATGGTCAAGACTATATTACCGATCAAATGTTGGGCAATAGCTTCCAAATATCTGGTCCAGCATTTTACCAGGTCAATACAGAAATGGCTGAGAAGCTCTACCAGACAGCCATTGATTTTGCGGAGTTAAGAGAAGACGATGTGGTAATCGATGCCTATTCAGGAATCGGAACCATTGGCTTATCAGTCGCTAAACATGTCAAGGAAGTTTATGGAGTCGAAGTTATCCCAGAAGCAGTAGAAAATAGCCAGAAGAATGCTAGTATAAATGGTATCACCAATGCCCACTATGTCTGTGATACAGCTGAAAATGCCATGAAAAATTGGCTCAAGGAAGGCGTTCAACCAACTGCCATCCTGGTCGACCCACCACGCAAGGGCTTGACCGAAAGCTTTATCAAAGCAAGCGCTCAAACAGGAGCTGACCGCATCGCCTATATCTCATGTAATGTCGCAACCATGGCGCGTGATATCAAACTATATCAAGAGTTGGGATACGAATTGAAGAAAGTCCAGCCGGTGGATTTGTTTCCACAGACGCACCATGTTGAGGCGGTAAGTTTGCTAGTCAAGGAGTAAAACGACGAAGATTAGCATTTACTTCCGCCCATGCGATAGCTGTCCGTGATTGACAAGTGCTAGCACGCAGACAGAACGGAGATAGCGAACCGCTGAGTGTGTCGCTCTGCTCGTAAAAGCTTAGAAACCTTTGAACGAAAGGGATAATGAAAGCCTTGATTGCAAGGCTTTTTGCTTTATGGTGGGTAAGTATCAGAGTGAGAAAATTTTTGGAATGAGTAGAAGTGATAGCTAGAAATTATCAGTTTCTATTTCCATTTACCCTGTGGGTACGTGTTTGTTTCCATTGACAAGGAGTTTGTGGGAATAGAAATGTACCCACCTTGTTTGAATCAAGTGAAGTGTAGTTGAAGGAAATCTGTTGAAAGCAATACTTCATTTTACCGAATAAGTAATAATTTAGGCAACTTCAAATCGATTAAAAAAAACTATTTTAAAGGTTAAGAGTAGACAAAAATTGTCCACTCTTTTTTGCAAACTCAATTTATCAATAAATGAAATGAGGGAATGTAAAATGAAATATTTTGAGGTTGAGTTAGAAAATCCTGATGAATTTTTAAAACTACAAACAGAAGATTTTGTGAAAGCTAATCGCTTGCTACTAAGGAAGATAATCCAGAGCGTTACAGTCTATGAAGAAAACTTCGTCATATCCTTTAAATCTGGCATCGAATTGGAAGTATGAGTCTCATTCCATAACTTTTATATTGAACATATCATCTTGTTGTGTTATACTATAAATTGATATAAACAAAGATGTAGGAGGAACCGAAACTATGACAGCCTCAATGCGTTTAAGATAAGCTGGCAATAAAAAAAGCAGAATCTATACCCGATGATAGGCTTTTTTGTTGTGCTTATTTATACGATATTGAGCATTCATTAGTTACGGTGAGGATATTGGTTATTTAACTATACCTTTATTTAACTATGTCTTTAATATGAATGTTTCCAAATTGTATGTATGCAGACCAAAAGCCACATTGTGGGGTTTGGCCTGCATTTTTTATTGCCTAGAATGCTATTCAAAATAGAAATTCAAGCAAAATAATATGCAGGAGATAATATAAATGGAAAAATACAACAATTGGAAACGAAAATTTTATGCAATATGGGCAGGGCAAGCAGTATCATTAATCACTAGTGCCATCCTGCAAATGGCGATTATTTTTTACCTTACAGAAAAAACAGGATCTGCGATGGTCTTGTCTATGGCTTCATTAGTAGGTTTTTTACCCTATGCGATTTTGGGACCTGCCATTGGTGTGCTAGTGGATCGTCATGATAGGAAGAAGATAATGATTGGTGCCGATTTAATTATCGCAGCAGCTGGTGCAGTGCTTGCTATTGTTGCATTCTGTATGGAGCTACCTGTCTGGATGATTATGATAGTATTGTTTATCCGTAGCATTGGAACAGCTTTTCATACCCCAGCACTCAATGCGGTTACACCACTTTTAGTACCAGAAGAACAGCTAACGAAATGCGCAGGCTATAGTCAGTCTTTGCAGTCTATAAGCTATATTGTTAGTCCGGCAGTTGCAGCACTCTTATACTCCGTTTGGGATTTAAATGCTATTATTGCCATCGACGTATTGGGTGCTGTGATTGCATCTATTACGGTAGCAATTGTACGTATACCTAAGCTGGGTAATCAAGTGCAAAGTTTAGAACCAAATTTCATAAGGGAGATGAAAGAAGGAGTTGTGGTTCTGAGACAAAACAAAGGATTGTTTGCCTTATTACTCTTAGGAACACTATATACTTTTGTTTATATGCCAATCAATGCACTATTTCCTTTAATAAGCATGGAACACTTTAATGGAACGCCTGTGCATATTTCTATTACGGAAATTTCCTTTGCATTTGGGATGCTAGCAGGAGGCTTATTATTAGGAAGATTAGGGGGCTTCGAAAAGCATGTATTACTAATAACAAGTTCATTTTTTATAATGGGGACCAGTTTAGCCGTTTCGGGAATACTTCCTCCAAATGGATTTGTAATATTCGTAGTTTGCTGTGCAATAATGGGGCTTTCGGTGCCATTTTATAGCGGTGTGCAAACAGCTCTTTTTCAGGAGAAAATTAAGCCTGAATATTTAGGACGTGTATTTTCTTTGATCGGAAGTATCATGTCACTTGCTATGCCAATTGGGTTAATTCTTTCTGGATTCTTTGCTGATAAAATCGGTGTAAATCATTGGTTTTTACTATCAGGTATTTTAATTATTGGCATTGCTATAGTTTGCCAAATGATAACTGAGGTTAGAAAATTAGATTTAAAATAAACAATATTGGAGGAATATTTATGTATCTTATTTTCATGTAACTCTTCCTGCTAAAATCGCAGGGTTTTCCCTGCATACAAGCAAATGAAAGCATGCGATTATAGACAAGAGGAAATGTTATGGAATTAATATTAAAAGCAAAAGACATTCGTGTGGAATTCAAAGGACGCGATGTTTTAGATATAAATGAATTAGAAGTATATGATTATGACCGTATTGGTTTAGTAGGAGCAAATGGTGCTGGAAAAAGCACTTTACTCAGGGTACTTTTAGGAGAATTAACTCCCCCAGGATGTAAAATGAATCGTCTGGGTGAACTTGCCTATATTCCCCAGTTGGACGAAGTAACTCTGCAGGAGGAAAAAGATTTTGCACTTGTAGGCAAGCTAGGTGTTGAGCAATTAAATATACAGACTATGAGCGGTGGTGAAGAAACAAGGCTTAAAATAGCACAGGCCTTATCGGCACAGGTTCATGGTATTTTAGCGGATGAACCTACGAGCCATTTAGACCGTGAAGGAATTGATTTTCTAATAGGACAGCTAAAATATTTTACAGGTGCACTGTTAGTTATTAGCCATGACCGCTATTTTCTTGATGAAATAGTAGATAAAATATGGGAACTGAAAGATGGCAAAATCACTGAGTATTGGGGAAACTATTCTGATTATCTTCGTCAGAAAGAGGAAGAACGTAAGAGCCAAGCTGCAGAATACGAACAATTTATTGCGGAACGTGCCCGATTGGAAAGGGCTGCGGAGGAAAAGCGAAAACAGGCTCGTAAAATAGAACAGAAGGCAAAAGGTTCTTCAAAGAAAAAAAGTACTGAAGACGGAGGGCGTTTAGCTCATCAAAAATCAATAGGAAGTAAGGAAAAAAAGATGTATAATGCTGCTAAAACCCTAGAGCACAGGATTGCGGCCTTAGGAAAAGTAGAAGCTCCGGAAGGCATTCGCAGAATTCGTTTCAGGCAAAGTAAAGCATTGGAGCTCCATAATCCATACCCTATAGTCGGTGCAGAAATTAATAAAGTATTTGGGGATAAGGCTCTGTTTGAAAATGCATCTTTTCAAATTCCGTTAGGAGCAAAAGTGGCGTTAACTGGTGGTAATGGAATCGGAAAAACAACTTTAATCCAAATGATCTTAAACCATGAAGAAGGAATTTCTATTTCGCCTAAGGCAAAAATAGGTTACTTTGCACAGAATGGTTACAAGTACAACAGTAATCAGAATGTTATGGAGTTTATGCAGAAGGATTGTGACTACAATATATCAGAAATTCGTTCAGTGCTAGCATCTATGGGGTTCAAACAGAACGATATTGGAAAAAGTTTATCTGTTTTAAGCGGTGGAGAAATTATAAAATTGTTGCTTGCTAAAATGCTCATGGGTAGATATAACATCCTAATAATGGATGAACCCAGTAACTTCCTTGACATACCAAGTTTAGAGGCTTTGGAAATACTAATGAAGGAGTACACCGGAACTATCGTGTTTATCACCCACGATAAACGATTACTCGAAAATGTAGCAGATGTAGTTTATGAAATTAGAGATAAGAAAATAAATCTGAAACATTAAATTTAAGGTAGTCGCTGGTCAGTATAGTCTGTTCTGGTTGGCGACTCCATTGTTAAAGAGTATAAAGACTTTAGATTTTATGAATATTAAAAATAGGAACAGTCAATTGAACTGCTCCTATTTTTCTGCTAAATATATTGTAGTTTTCTTATATGTATAATGATAGATTAGCGGATTCTCATCTACGGTACTTACTTCAAATATGAAGAAGTGATCGCGGTTATCTCTGGACTTTTCCTTATTGAGGACAAAGTAATTCTTACGTGAAGTCGCCATTGTTTTTAGGATATCATCAGTTAGGAAGGTCAATGGAATATTCATGTTAGAGTAGCGGTAGAAGTCACGTTCAAAATCTTGGTAGCTCTCGCTATAATAGTCCATTTGTAGGTGATTACGCTGAAACTCAAGCTGATTCATAGAGCACCTCCTCGACAAGTTCAATACTAATAATGTCTTTTAATTTCAAATTGATGTGACCTGTTGTAGTTTTTATCAAAATGAAATCTTTGGTCAGACTTGGTATTGTTCCAGTGTAGGAAACACGCTTGTTTTTTTCAATCACTTGAATGCGTGTGCGTAGCTGCCCGGCGTATACTTGACTGAGGAGTAATAATTTCTTCTCTAGTGATAAGTCAGACATGTACGTTACTTTGTTTGTATCATCAGAGAGTGCTGATGCATGTTCAGATAGGAAAAAGCCCATCCATTTTTGCATCTTTGTATCCTGGTACTCTCTTGCTGATTGAAATGGTAAATATGAACGGTCAATCATATCAAATCCTTTCTATGCAGAGGCAAGGGTATTTTTATCAAATTGAATCGTAAAACCTTGAATTCCCCCACCTGTGTAACATTCTTTAAAGCGATTGATTACCTCAGTATAGATTATCACAGATGAGCTTGTTGGCTTAATGCTAAATGTAAATTCCAATGGTAATCGGTTTTCAGATTTAGCATGTACTAGTCGTATCGATATTTCAGTTGTTTTGAGTTTTCTCTGACGAAGTTTTGAAGTTGCTGTTTCAACGATTCCATGTAAAAATCTTTCAAGCATTTCAATATCATTACATCCTTTGCTACGGATTTCTGAAAATTGTACTGTATTTTTTTCTTGTTTCATTTTAATCCCTCCAATCCACCCGCGGAATGACCACCGATAAGTTTACTGCGTTCAATATTTCTGGAACCTTCAGTTAGGACGGTTCCTTTTTGTATGGCTAAAAAACCAAACTGTTCTCTGACAACATCAATAGCTGTCTGAAGTCTATTATCTTTTTCAATTTGTTCTACATCATCAAAGAGTGATAGTAGAGTATAGCTTTCATCTACGAAGCCACTATAAGATACACCAATTTGTCTCACTGCACCAGAGGTGTATTTTTTCGGAATAATACAAGTACATGACTCACCATTGTTTTGGGGAGATTTGCGGGTTCAATTTTATTCTGAGCATTTATAGATTTTTTCATCTCAGTCCTAGAATAGCCAATATGAATAGAAACGACAGTAGTCAATACTAGGGCTACTGTTCCGTTCCACAGTATCATTTAAAAATCATTTTCACACCCTTTCGTCTATTAGTATAGAAGAAAGCTCTCAGCACACGTGGAGTGTGTTGCTCTGCTCGAAAAAGCGTAAAAACCTTTTAACAAAAGGGATACTGAAAAGCCTTGATTGTAAGGCTTTTTTTGTGTTTTTATGATAGAATATAGGTAGTTATAATCGACAGCAACTAAGAAGCAGTAAAAATATTATTCATAAAATAATCAAGATAAGGGCAATAAAATGACAGAAATTGATAAAAGAAATTTAAAAAATTATCTTTATATTACATTTGGAATTACTTATATAACATGGGGGCTTCTCGCCATAATTACGCAATTTCATATTTTGGGATTAGAAACGATTATAGGGAGAACATTACATATAGTAGGTGCACTTGGACCAGCTATTGCAAGTGGCTTTTATTTGAAAAGGAATAATATAAAATTTAAACATTTTGTATTTAGTAAGAAAGAAAATAGTAGTATTTATTTCATAATTCACCTCTTGGCAATTTTGATACTATTCTCTGTATCTTCCTTAGAACTAAACGGAGTATCAATTTATCTGATGCCATTATTCTTTATACAACTAATTTTTTTTGGTGGTGGACATGAAGAATTAGGATGGAGAGGAATATTACAACCATTACTTGATAAAAAATATACTTATTGGCAATCTAATTTGATTGTAGGATCAATTTGGGGGATTTGGCATCTGCCTTTATGGTTTATAGTTGGAGAAAGTCATCAAGGATTTCCTTTCATTTTATTTTTTATATATACATTATTTTTAAGTTTTGCTTTAGGACTTCTTTACCGTCAAACCCAATCAGTGGGGTACTGTATATTATTTCATGCGTTCGCAAATTTGTTAAATCTCTATTTTGTGTTAAAAATTAATCTTATTTTTATTATCATTTTTATTGCTTATTTGATTTATACGATATTGGCGAGTAATAGAATTAGTAAGGAAAAGAATTTGTATCCAAAATAAATGGATATACTCTAGAAAATGAAGATGATTTTGTTCAAGGGAATAAAGTAGAAATAACGAACATTTAGATGAAAGGTTTAGAGTAAACATGAGTCTCTTATTTGAAGAATTTAAAACCATTTGTTTCCGTTTAAATCGAGTCGGAATTACACCGACACTGATGGGTTCTTTGGGATTGGAGTTTAGAACGAAAGAAAATTGGGGGCCGTCTGACATTGACATTCATGTACCTGGTGACCCTAGAGGTTGGGAAGCACCTGACCATCTCAGAATTTATGACTGGGACAAGATAATGAAAGTGATGAAAGACTTAGGCTACGTCTTAATAGATATTCATGAGCATGAATTCCAAAAGGATAGAGAGAATGTTGAATTTGGAAGTATCGATTCCTTACTTGATTTTGCAGGAGTTTCGGAATCGGATATAGAGCTTATTCACATTGAAGGCATCACTTTTCGTCTTCCAAGTCTGGAGCAGTATCTAAGTATTTACAAAGCTTCTTCTCAAGACTCCTATCGAAATGAACAAAATAACAATAAGGATTTTAAAAAGATCGAGTGGCTGGAAAAACATTTGTAAATTATCATATGAAAAGTAGTAAGTTGTAAGACTGGCTGCTATGTTATTTTTATTGGTTATTTGATTTATACGATATTGGCTAGTAATAGAATTAGTAAGGAAAAGCAGGTGGAAAAATTGTAAAAGAGCCTCAGGGCCTTTTCTAGGGTGGACATCACGCATATTTTTGGATTTAGATGGATATTATTGAAACGTTTCTTGGGGACCCAATTTTCAATTTGATGAAAATGGACTATTGAAATTTTAGTAATTAAGGGAGATAGTAAAAATGGCTTCAAGTAAAGAATATTTAGATTTCATTTTAGAACAATTGTCCGACTTGGAAGAAATATCATATAGAGCAATGATGGGTGAGTATATAATTTATTATCGTGGGAAAATCATAGGTGGAATTTATGATGATAGATTTTTAGTGAAGCCTGTCAAATCTGCAATAGCGTATATGCCGAATGTAGAATACGAATTGCCGTATGAAGGTGCAAAGGAAATGCTATTAGTAGATGATGTTGACAACAAAGAATATTTAACTGGCTTATTTAACTCAATGTATGATGAGTTACCTGAACCAAAATCAAATAAAAAGAAATAAGAAAATCTCAGTTTATCTAGGTAATACCACTTAACGATAACCTTATGCTATCGTTAAAAAGTTAATAGAACAGACAAGATTACCTGGCATAATTAGTGTTTACTCGTTTCATATTGAGGCCGTACCACTGCTTTTCCGATCTGAGACATCGAAAAGTAGAAGGGGATGGTATTGGTATCAATCAATGAGTAACAAAGTAACAGCATGATTCGAAACATTTGCCTGTAATTTGCGGAGGAACATCAATATGGATGGAATAACAAAAGATTCTATAAAAACGGCTAAACTAATGAAACAATTATGGCCCCAATTGACCGATAAAGAAGCTATTGATGAAGTGAAAAAATATACGAATGGCAAAAATACTGCAATCTTTACTGAAGTTGAAGGTGACACAATTGTAGGTCTAGCACTATGTTCACTCAGATTTGATTATGTTGAAGGTTGTAAATATAGTCCTGTTGGATTCTTAGAAGGGATTATTGTCGACGAGGAATATCGTTTAAAGGATATTGCTAAAAATCTCTGTACAAAATGTGAGGAATGGGCGAAAAATAAAGGATGCAAGGAATTTGCAAGTGACTGTACTTTAACGAATACGGATTCTATAAGATTTCATCTCAATATTGGATTTCAGGAGGCAAATAGAATTATTCATTTTAAGAAGAAATTATAATCTCAGAACGTGGTCAAAATTTATGTACCTTTAGAAAGTGTGAAAGATTGGACGAACAAATTTTTTTGATGGGTGGAAATCCGCCGATAAAGAACCATACGATTGTTAATAAAATTGTTTCATCAAGGAAGATTGAAAGAATTGTCATTTTTACAGTTTATCGAGAAAATTGGGAACCGTATATGAAAAAGTACACGGAAGTTTTCCAAAGTCAATTTCCTAATCTAAACACTGATTACTTACTTTTGGACACTGAGCAGATTGATTTTGATAGCTATTTAGATGCTGATCTAATTATTATCGGTGGTGGAAATACGGAAAAGTATTTAGCTACTTACGTCAATCAGCAGTTCAAAGATTATATCGATCATATGATTAATAAAGGTGCGAAAGTTATAGGTTTTTCTGCAGGAGCCCTATTATTAGGAGAAAAAGTCTATGTCTCACCTAATGATAATTCAGATCATCAGATAAAGATAAAAAATGGATTAGGAGTCTTTAGTCAGTTTTTAATTAGTGTCCATTATGATTCCTGGAATGATAAAGCTAATAAGGATAGAGCTGAAGAACTCGTTCATGTTCCCATAATTCCACTAAATGATCATTCATGTCTTGTATTGGATAAACTTGGAAACATTATTGAGAAAATTGACTAGTTTTCATTATCTAAATCTTGATCTAGGTAACTAAAGTGTAGACAAACTGGATGGGTTACTAGTGAAAACTGCAAGAAGTGTTGGAAAGTGAATCGGAGAGTGCGTGATGAATTTTAGTAGTAAGATAGCCATAAATAAAGGCTGGTCAGATGATAAAAAATATTGTGTGACAGATCAAAATCAGCAAAAATATTTCTTGCGTGTTTCTGATAAGGAGAAGTTAGATTCTAAAAAATTTGAATTTGATATGATGGAGAAAGTGGCTTCTCTTGGAATTCCGATGTGTAAGCCAATTAGCATAGAACTCTGCGATGACGAAGTACATTCTTTACACGAATGGATAGACGGGAAAGATGCTCGAGAAACCATTTTAACTGTTTCGAAAGAACAACAATATACTTATGGAGTAGAAGCAGGAAGTATACTTCGAAAAATTCATTCACTTCCTGTTACAGAAGTTCGTGAAGATTGGGAGGTCTTTTATAATCGAAAAATTGATGACAAAATCTCCAAATACAAAGAATGTCCCGTTCAGTACGAAAATGGTCAGATTTTTATTGATTATTTAAATGCAAATCGAGAATTGTTAAAAGATAGACCTCAGGTTTTCCAACATGGAGATTATCACATCGGGAATTTCATGATTGGTGAAGATCGTAAAATTTATGTCATTGACTTTGATCGATTTGATCTGGGAGATCCTTGGGAGGAATTCAATCGTATTGTATGGTCTGCTCAAGTCTCTCCCTCTTTTGCGTCTGGTATGATAGATGGATATTTTGATGGTAAGGTTCCAGATTTATTTTGGAAGCTTCTCGCTATCTATATTCTAAATAACATAGTTGGTGCTCTGTCATGGGCTGTACCTTACGGAGCTGAAGAAATATCAGTAATGAAACATCAAGCTAAGGAAATTTTAGAATGGTATGATGATATGAATCAAATCATTCCTAGTTGGTACTTGAACAAGAAGAAGACTGAATAATGTAAACGTTGGAATATCATTTTTGGAAAATATGACACGATTATTTGCCCAAATTTAAACACATCTGACTATCTTTAATATGGGTGATTTTAATCAATACAAGTTAAACTGGTATAGTAAGGAGTTTAAATATGAAATTCCATGAATTTGGTGATAAGAATTTGCCTTCGATCTTACTGATACATGGCGGTGGCAGTTCTTGGTGGAATTATCTTCGTCAAGCACGGATTTTGTCAGAAGAATACCGTGTTATTCTACCCACTTTGAATGGCCACGGAGAGGAATATCGACTTGATTATGTTTCTACGGAAGATTCTGCATTGGAGATTCTAGACTATATCAAAGAATACTGTGGCGGGAAGTTGTTTGCGATTGGTGGTGTTTCACTTGGTGGTCAAATTGCTATGGAGCTTTTGTCCTTAGACAGCGAAATTGCTGAGAAGGCCATCATAGACGGAAGTCTCTGTATTCCTCAACCAAGGTTAGCTAAAATCAGCATCTTTCTAGTAGCTCTATTTGGTAAACTGATGTTCAATAAATTCTCTTGCAAACTTCAATTAAGCATGATGAACAAACTATATCCTAAACTAGCTTATCCAGAGGAAATAAAAGCACATTATTTGGAGGATCTCCCAAGGACACCTATCAAAACATTGGTGACCATTTACAAAACTTATATGGGGCGTTACAAGCTGAAGGATACGATTTCTACTAGCAAGGCGCAGGTTCTGTATATCTACGGTGAAAAAGAATTGAACTGTGTGAAAGCATCGGCGAAATTATTTCAGCAGCTCCATCCCAATACGATCTTGTATGAAGCTAAAGGCTATAACCACGGCTATTTATCAGCTTATATACCTCAAGAGTGGATTAAGTTGGTTGTTCCATTTTTGGAGAATAACAATTGATTATACTTTATTAATTTAGAAAGCAGAGTTCCATGGAAGTCAAAAAATATAGTCCGCTCAATTCCTTAAAAAAGATAGCAGATAACCTCTGGATTGTAGATGGGGAAGAAGTACTGATGAATTTCAAACTCTTCAAAGTGCCTTTTTCAACTAGAATGACAGTTATCCGTCTGCAGAATGGTGGTCTTTGGGTGCATTCGCCGATTAAGCCTAGTGATAATTTACTTTTTGAAATCAAGCAATTAGGTGAGGTAAAACACCTTATTGCACCCAATGTCTTACATTATAGTTATATAAATGAGTGGCACGAACTATTTCCGGAAGCAGAAGTATGGCTAGCTAGTGGTGTTCAAAAGCGTGCCGGAAAATCGGGAATGAATTTATATTATGGTCATGAACTAGAGAAAGCCAATTGGAACGAGGAAATTTGTTTTACAACATTTGAAGGAAGTTTTTACGTGAAAGAGGTTGTTTTTTTCCATACTGAAAGTTCAACTCTAATTTTAACGGATCTTATTGAAAACATAGAAACAGAAAATTTATCGATTTTTGAAAAGCTACTGTTAAAAATAGGTGATAATCACTATCCAAATGGTAAAACACCAAGAGATTTAAGAATGACTTTTTTATTTGGTAAAAAACAAGCATTGAAGAGTTATCATAAAATAAAGAAATGGGAACCTAAGAATATTATTATTTCTCATGGACCGTGTATCATTGGACAAACAAAAGAGATGTTAAACCAAGCGTTCTTTTGGCTAGAGAAATAGGAATTTACTATAAAGAAATTAATAAAATATATCTAATATAATTGACTACAATTACTTGGAGTTGTTAAATTAAGATGTGGAATCTACTTAAATTGTTGATTCTAAGAGGTATCAGTTGACACGAGAGAAAGAATATAGATTAACTAACGGTATCTCTTAATTAGATTTAGTGAAAGAAGAATCCATTTTTCACTTGAATCCCTTCTCTTTCGTATGGTAGAATGTATATACAAATTGTATGTACAAAGGAGAGGTAGAAATGGCAAACACGAAAGCAGTGAATTTTCGAGCAGATGAGATGTTTTACCAGAAAACAAAAGAGGTACTTGCTGATGAAAAAATTTCTGTGTCAGATGTCCTAAATGCAGCACTTCGAAAAATTGCTAACGGGACTGTGGATCCAAGAGAATTTGTTTCAAGTGATTTGCAGAACACGCAGTATCAAGTGGCCTTTGAGGATTTGAAGAAGGAGATTTTAGTTGGGCACCAGGAAATTGCTCAAGGGAAAGTCACTTCTGTAGCCGATGTGAGAAAGGAATTTGGTCTTGACTAAGTTGAAACGCTATCAGGTCTTCCTTACAGATCGAGCTAAGCAGGACTTGCGTGGCATTCACGACTATATTCTTGTGAATTTTTATAGCCAGCAAGCTGCAGATGGCAAAGTTGATTTGCTATTAAGTGCTCTTGAGACCCTAGAACTGTTTCCAGAAGCCTGTCCTCTGGTATCAAGCCGGGGCTATGGTGAGATGACGGATGATGGAAAATCCTATCGTTATATGCCAATAGAGAACTATCTCGCATTTTATTATATTGAGAAGCATACAGTGTATGTTGCTCGTATACTCAGTGCAAAGCAGGAATGGGTCAAGATTTTTTATAAGTAGATTGAAGGACTTTGTGTTTAAAAGAGAGTAATAAGGAAATATGAAAAAATTTAAATGGCTTTTATGGATAATGTTTGTAGGAATTGCTCTGTATACTTTAGCATTCCTTAATGGATTTGGTGGTGAAACCATTCCCAAAAACAGAACAAAGGAACAGTACGAATTTGAAAAAACGTTTGAACCTTTGTTTAAATTTTTGGAGCAAGATAAGAAGGAGTTTACAGGATTAAAGGCATACACTAGTAGAGTTTATATAAAAAATCAAGATGAAGTAAAAAAATACGAAGTAGATTTAGATATCACTCAATCTGATATTAAAGGTGATTATACAATAACACTTGGCGAGGATAACAAAACTGTTCCGGTTACATATTCTAATGGGAAGTTAAATTATGGGTCGGAGGTAACTCCTTTATATGATGAAGAAATTCTTAATTTAGTGGTACAAAGAGATTTCTTTACTTCTTTAGATGTAAAGGAGACCTTTAAGAGTGCAGAAACAGAACTTCGTGAGATTGTATATCAGCCAGAAAATAACTCTGACCTCTATAAACATCTAAAAAGCAAATATGATTTACCAGAGGAAACAACATGTATAGTATTAGTAAATCATTCTAGCTCAACTATATATAGAGTAACTATTCAACTAAAATCTAATCAAAAGATTGTGCAAATTAGTAGTGTTATTTTTGAAAAAGAATGAGGTTTCCATGAACGAAATTGAAAAAGAGTAATCGCCGAGTTGAAATGTCAGCTGTTTTATCGGATGCATCGTAGAATTGGAATGATCACATTTGAAGGTATTCGTGAAATTGAATAAATTCTTTTAACTCAGGGGTAATTTGACTCTGATAAAGTTAGAAAGATAAATATGGATTTAAAATTTAAATATTCGAATATAGCAGTTTTTAGAATCGTTGAGTATAACAATAAAAAATTTATTTTAGATTCTACTTCGATAAAAGGAAAATCCTATTTCTTGGGTTGGCTTCCTAAGAAAGTTACTGCAAATATGGTTGAGTTATCTCCTTCCAATGATAGTTTTGAAATAAAATCTAAAACTCGGTTAGGAACATCTACAATAGCCATTATGGTTCAACCCCTTGTCGGTATTTCCTACAGGTTCATGAAAAAGGCGTTTATCAGCTGGGGAGTCAGTCAACAAATTATCTTGAAATTAGGTATATTTGCTTTCTCGATGCTTTTATCCTATCTAATGGCGGTTTGGTATGGAAAACGCGCCAAACGTACATTTGACTCGAGAATTCCTAAAGATAGCAAATCATACTGTCTTGTTTTTGAACCAAAAGGGAAACGAATGATCGACTGGTATATCACAGTAGTGGCCAATATTGTTTGTTTGAGTTTTTTTATCGGAACTAGTAATGGAACTGAAGGAGCATTATTGATTGTGAATGGCCTTATATCGTGGTTCGGCTTTGTGTTTATGAGAATGCCACAAATCCCAGAGTACTACAAGACACTATCTTTAATCAAAATTGAGGAGTTGTCAAAAGAAAAAATGAATGAGGGACCCCCATGTTAAAATCAAATAAGCTAATCATTTTTTTAATTTCCCTCCCCTTTCTGATGGTCCTTGTTTTCTATTCTCTTAGTGAGCATCCTGGGTATAGTGATGATGGGAATTTCGTCAGAAATCATGAGGCTACTATTAAGGAGGAGATCATCGCACACTTAGCCCAGGAAAAGCAGGGCATAGAATCTGTGACGCTCTTACCAAATACTGCTAGAGGAGAATATGATAATGGCGGTGATGTGAGTGGAAATTACCATATCTATTTTACAGCCTACGTCAATCATAATCGCGAACGAACGATAAGCGTAGAACTATTCTTCCCGGATGCCAGCATTCCCCCTTTTACCTTGTTTCCTCCCAACCCTTATAAAGACAAGGGCAAAAAGATGTCCAATTGGTTGATGGGAAATATTGAAGTATCGGAAGAAGCCTCTAGATAGTATATAAAAGAAATCACAACGATAGCTACAGACGTCTATCGTTTTTTAATGCTTTTAAAGTTGAGAAAATAGTTTTAGGAAATGATGTCAAATATAGTTGACATCCGGCAACTAGTATTGTAAAATAAATGTATCAAATATATTTGACACATTTACATTTAGGAGGTGCCAAGTGAACCGTGTGAAAGAATACAGAGTCAATCTTGGACTTTCTCAATTGGCTTTGGCAAAAAGTATTGGAGTTTCCAGGCAAACGATTAATATGATTGAGAATGGGAAGTATAACCCTTCCCTAGATCTCTGTATTAATCTAGCAAAAGAGCTTGGGACGGATTTGAATTCTTTATTTTGGAGGATCGATGATGATGAATAAAAACTGGCAATTGAAATGTGTGAAAGCTTTCTACGATATTACAGGTGAGCTTGACGAATACAAGGAAAAAGAATTGAGTACTTTTGGGAACAACATGTACATGCTCTTTATGTCCGGAATTATCCTTGGATTCCTGCTCAGTTTCATGTTTAATACGGATTATGTCAGTGTGATCACGTTTTTAGTATTTTGCTACTCCCTGTACCAACAAGAGCAAGTGATTCATCGTTTGGAACTCGACATCTATGAGGTTTCAGAAGATGAAGTAGGAGAGGCAAAGAAAAAGATGCTAAAAAGAACTTTCCTTCAAACCTTGATTGTGATGGGAGTAGCTATTTTTGTTGCGATTGGTCTTTGGAGAACAGGATTGCTACAAGAAAATAAGATAAGCTTTGAAATGTATTTCACTTTTATTTTCCCTCTTGTCATTGGGATGATTACCATGATTAGTTTCTTGAGTAATTTCATTGCAAATAGAAGAAAAATCAAAGTGATCCGGGTTTAGATCCATCAGAAATAAGACCGGTTATTTTTCTGATAAGATAGAGCTAAATGGAAATAGAAACCATTTATGATGAAAGAAAAAGTAAGAATGAATAGAATAGTAGACGAACAGATCACTCTTATTCCTTATTATAGGAATGATGACATTTCCCTTCTTTGGTATCAAGATAGTGAGATTTGCAAACAAGTGGATAATACTGATCAGATTTACAGTCTAACAAAACTTCATAAAATGTATGATTACCTAACTTCACATGGATCTTGCTATTATATCCAATATGAGGGAGTATTAGTTGGAGATGTGACACTTCAAGATAATTCAGAGCTTTCTATAGTGATCAGCAAAGAGTATCAGAATTTACAGATCGGAAGACGGTGTATTTCTGAAATGATACAGTTGGCCAAAGAGAAAAAAATGGTTAAGGTAACTGCTCAAATTTATCCTTTTAATACTCAAAGTCAAAGAATGTTTTTGGCTTTGGGATTTCAGAAAGTAGATGAAGAGTGGTATGAATATAAGTTGATTTAGAATAGTTGTGTATCATTTTATGTATTAAAATAATAGTCAATATTTTATACACTAAAGAATATTAAAATAAAAATAAACTTATTAAAAAATCTAATTGACATAGGAGAAGAAATTGCCCATCTTCTATGTTTGTAACCGCTTTTTTCTGCTATAATATCACTAGATAGAAATGTGGGAGTTTCAATCATGGTTACAAAACGGTATTTGAAAAATGTTATTGTTGTGATGGTCTCGGTTTTTATGTCCTTGGCTTTTGTTCAAGGGGTTCAAGCTCAGCAAACTGGACCTGATTACCAGAGTCTGAATCCATTGCCTTTTAATGGCAATAAGCAACTCGTTCTAGGTGAGTTTGATCATTTAGGTCGGGCAACTTCTGCCCATATTCAACTGCAGGATAAGGATGAACCTAAGCAGAAAAGAGAGCCACGTCTCAAACATAATCCAGTTGGCTGGCACAATTATAAGATCGCATATGGAAACAAGGGAAAGAAAGCCTGGTTGTTCCATAGAGGGCATCTGATTGGTTATCAATTTAGTGGACTGACCGATGAAGGGAAAAATCTGGTTCCTCTAACTGCCTGGACCAATACGGGGAATTATAAAGGGACAGCGGATAGTAATGTGGAGGGCATGCTCTACTACGAGAAACGGCTCGATAGCTGGCTGGCCACCCACCCCAATTATTGGCTAGATTATAAGGTAACGCCAGTCTATACGGGGGATGAATTGATTCCTCGGCAAGTGACCTTGCAATATGTAGGAATTGATCGAGATGGCAACCTTCTACCCATCAATTTAAGTAGTTCCAAAGAGTCGGTAGATGCTTATGGGATCACCACCGTGACCTTGGATAACTATTCCAAGAATGCAACCATTGACTATCTGAAGGGGACAGCGACTCAATCCTTGGTGCCGACAGAACCAAGTAGTCAACCACAACCTGCCAGTCCTTCTGTAGAGACGCAACCAAGTCAAGCCCCTCAATCTAGTCAGCCAGCAGTGCCTGCACAGCCCGTTCAACCTGTAGAGCCTTCACAGCCAACTCGTCAACTGGCTCCAGTAGTTTATGTAGCCAGAAATGGGAGTGCGGATGTTTATTGGTACTCTTTGGACAGTATGCCTCGCAATACTAATTTTTCTAAGGTGGTTCAGATGTCAGAAGAGCAAGCGCTAAGTCTTGGAAAGCGGCATACAAGTAAGGAATGAAGATCAGTTATTTTGATAATGAGAAAGCCCATTTGCTGGGCTTTTTGTGTAGGGTAAGTACTAAATAGGAGAACTAAAATGATTTAAAATATGCTATAATAATAGGACGGAGGTAGAATATGACCTTAGATGTAGATAAAGAAAAAATGATGATTATGGGTGTGATTTTTGACAACAAAAAGGTTTTTAAGAGTGTCTGGTTTGCTCTGAGCACCAATATGATTGAAGGATGGCATCCCACGGTAGAAGACGTGGAGCGACTGAGAGAAGAGGCAGTTGCATTAGGAGTTGGATAATGGTCAGAAAAATATATGAAGGGTATGATTATATAGACCCTGATAATTTATACACCTATCCCCATTCATCTGTTCTCATAAATAAATTTAATGAGAAAAATGATAATAAAGCACGAGAATTAGAATATCGTTTAGTAGCAAGTCAAAGTTTAAAACTGTTTATTAATCCAATTGAAGTAAATACTGTTTCAGATATTTTAAAGATTCATAAGTTTCTTTTTGAAGGAATGTATACTTGGGCAGGTCAATACCGTCAAGTAAATATCTCTAAAAGTGGAAATGCTTTTATGCCAGTTCAGTCTTTTGATATGGCAGAAAAATTTTTAAATACTTTGCTTTCAAACTATTTACTGAACGCAAATAATAAAATTGAGATTTGTAAAAGTTTAGCTGAGATATTAGATAATCTAAATTATTTTCACCCATTTCGAGAAGGAAATGGTCGTACTCAACGAGAAGTTATCCGTTCTTTAGCTTTGATGAAAGGCTATGAATGTGAAATTTCAATTGGTTTAGATGATGATATCTATCACTTATATATGGATGGAACAGTTTATGGAGATACTAGTAAGCTCGAAAAACTGTTCAATAAACTATTAACAGAAATATAGATCTGTAGTATATTTTAGTAGGAAACAGTATAAAGTGATGCTTATAAGGTAAAGTCATTGCTTCAACAAAAATCTTTAAGCCCAATTGATGGGCTTTTTGTGTGCAATACAATTATAAAAAGTTAGTAGTCTAAAATTATCTCTCTCAACATATTGCAAACCTTTTCATAAAGTTGTATACTAATAAATGATTTTATGTAATCGTTTGCATAAAGTGGTAAATGATGAAAAGAGAGTATAGTAGGAGACGAGACAGATGGAATTAACAGCGATTTATCATCGGCCTGAATCGGAGTATGCCTATCTTTATAAGGACGGGCAGCTTCATATTCGCATCCGGACTAAGAAAGAGGATATCAAACGGATTGTCTTGCACTATGGGGATCCTTTTATTTTTATAGAGGATCTATATGAGGCAACTAAGGAAATGGACAAGGTGACGACCGACGATCTCTTTGATTATTGGCAAGTGTCGGTATCTGTCCACCATGCACGGATCCAGTACCTCTTTGAATTAGAGGACACAGCGGGAGAGAAGGTCTTGTACGGAGATCGGGGTGTGGCAGCCTACGACAAGGAGAACCTGGACTTCGTCATGAACGGTTTTAAGCTTCCCTTTATCCATGAGATTGATGGGTGTGCTGTTCCGGATTGGGTGGCGCAGACGGTTTGGTATCAGATTTTTCCTGAGCGCTTTGCCAATGGGAATCCAGCCATTTCGCCAGAAGGTGTTCGTCCTTGGGATGCCTCTATTGCTCCTCAAGTATTGGATTTCTTTGGTGGAGATTTACAAGGGATCATCGATCATCTGGACTACTTGCAGGAGTTAGGGATCACAGGTCTCTACCTTTGCCCGATTTTTGAATCGCCGAGCAATCACAAGTACGATACCATTGACTATTTTGAAATTGATCGACATTTTGGTGATAAAGAGACCTTCCGCAAACTAGTGAAAGAGGCTCACGCGCGTGGGATGAAGATCATGCTGGATGCCGTCTTCAACCATATTGGCTATGATTCACCCCAATGGCAGGATGTGGTCAAACACGGGGAGGATTCAATTTACAAGGACTGGTTCCACATCAAGGAATTTCCGGTTGAGACAGATAATCTTTGGAACAATCGTGAGCTGACCTATCATGCTTTTGCCTTTGCGGGCTATATGCCTAAGCTCAATACGGCTAATCCAGAGGTGAAAGACTATCTTTTGAAGGTTGCAACTTACTGGATTGAAGAGTTTGATATCGATGCCTGGCGTCTGGACGTAGCGAATGAGATCGACCATCAATTCTGGCGAGATTTCCGTAAGGCGGTCTTGGCCAAGAAGCCGGATCTCTATATCCTTGGAGAAATCTGGCATTCGTCCCAACCTTGGCTTAATGGTGATGAGTTCCATGCCGTGATGAACTATCCGCTCTCTGAAAGTATCAAGGATTATTTCCTGCGAGGACATAAGGAGACGCAACGCTTCATTTGGGAGATCAATAGCCAGTCGATGTACTACAGGCAGCAGATCTCTGAGGTCATGTTCAACCTCTTAGACTCCCATGATACAGAGCGCATTTTGACGACGGCAAAAGGGGATCTCCAGTCCGTCAAGTCTGCCCTCGCCTTCCTCTATCTGCAACGGGGAACGCCATGTATCTATTATGGGACGGAGCTAGCCCTCATCGGTGGCCCAGACCCAGATTGTCGCCGTGTCATGCCTTGGGAGCGCGTGTCAGAAGACAATGACATGCTGAACTTTTTGAAGAACTTGATCCAGCTACGAAAAGAAGTGGCGGGCATGATTCAACATGGTAAAGTAAGCTTGGAAGAAGTAGAGCCAGATGTAGTAGCAGTAGAATGGCAGCATGAAGGCCACCTTCTCAAAGTCTACTTTAACCACTCCAGGAAAGACTTTGTCTTAGAAAGAGGACAAGCAGATCTGATTAGTCTTGGGAGCATTTCCGATGATCGATTGATCATTCAGCCAAATGGATTTGTTATTTATAGAGAAGAGCTAAACGTATAAAACTATTTCTAATGGACGCATTTGTGTGCTATTTTCCAAAATCCTATAGTTGTACTTTCCTCTACATAGGTGTATAATGTGTCCTTAGATAAACAAATGAGGAGCTTACTATGGAATTAAAAGATTTTACAGAAAAAGAACAAAAACAAATCAACCAAGGTTTGAGTACAGCTGAGATTTCTGATAAAGAAGCGGCGAAGAAGTTGCTTGCTCTTGTACCGCAAGAATGGATCAAGCGTATTCCTTTCTTTGTCAGAGGGCATGCGACGACCAAGACAGTTGAGCGTGTAGCTAAGCAATACCCTGAACTCTATGCCGTGGCGAAACGTCAAGGGGATCTTCCTGAAAAAGAAGGGGAAGAGCTCCGCAAGATTATGACAGCCATCTTTGAAGAAAAGATGAACAAACACAAAATCAAATAATCTTTTATAACACTTTGTTATTTTTTATTTCACAATAGAATGAGTGATTGCAGTTGAAATGCAGTCACTTTTTTATTTACTAGCCATAGAGACTTTTACACTAGTAAATAAAAATGAACAATATTTCATGATATAATACTAATGAAAGCAGTTCCAGAGGGATGAAAATTTCATTGGAGAAAAACAAGTAAAGGTAGTCATGATGAAAAAGTTTTTGATATTTATTTTTACAATGTTTGGATTGATGTTAGGAATGTTAGCTATGATGTATAATGAATATATTCGAGCTTATGAAGCGGCTCATCATAGATCAAGCTTTCCAGAACCGAAAGAAAATTTACTAGTACCAGTAAGTACAAGGGCATATGCAAAAGCTAAATCTTGGTCAGAGAAATCTCCTTTATCGAAGCAACAAATTAAAATTTATCTTACTAAGTATGGCATGTATTCAGAGTATATTTCCCAGTCCGCTGTCAATAAGCTTAATATAGACTGGAAAGAGCAGGCTGTTTTAAGAGCAAAATCATATCAAAAGTTTCATTATTCAAAAGAAAAGTTAGTTGGGCAACTTGTAAATGTTGATCTATTTACTCCAGAAGAGGCTGATTATGCTATAGAAAAAGTTCATTTCGATTGGAAAGAGGAAGCTGTGAAAGAAGCGGAATCTTCTGCAAACGGTGGCAAGATTTCGAAAGAACGGTTATTAGAAATACTTGTTGAAAATAGAAAATTTACTCAAGAGGAAGCGGAGTACGCAATAGAACATGCCAAAATAGATTGGTCTGATTAAACGATAATTTTAATTTTGATTTTTGTAACATATTAAAGAGCTGGACAGTCTGCCAGCTCTTTTTTGTTACTTATAAACTTTTCTCATTTCGTAAAAAATAGTTGGAGCAAAGCTAGTTTTAAACTATAATAGAGGAAAAGGATTATCGATATGAAAAATTTATAGAACAAACATTTTAATCAATAGAGAAGGAACCAGTTTATGAAACCATCTAAAAAATTCATGCTCCTTACTAGCTGTGCCTTGGCGATCTTTGCTTTAGTGGCTTGTAGTAGCAACCAAAAGCAATACAAGGAAAAGCAGGCAAGTTCCACTGTACAGAAATCTAGTTCAGATAAGGAGCGCTACAAGGGAAGCTACAGCAACCTCAACAGCAAGGCGAGTGTCGAAGAAGTGCGGACTCTCTTGTCTGCTTATTTGGATCAGGACAGTGTAGATAAATTTTTGGGTCTGGTAACAGATTACGATAGCATTGTCGGCTCGGTCGGCTTAACGGGTGACTTCAGCACCTTCAAGAAAACAGACTACAATGTTGAGAAGATCAGTGACTTGTGGACCAAGAAAAAGGGCGATTTCGTCGGGACCAACTGCCGGATCAATAGCTATACTCTTCTTAAGAATCGCATCGAGATTCCTAAGATGAAAGCGGATAGTGAACTTTTGTTCGTGGACAATGATGCGATTGACAAAGGGAAGATCTTCGGTGAGGCAGACAAGGAAGCCTTTAACATTCTGTATTCACGGGTTCCGACAGAAGCTACAACGGATGTCAAGGTCCATGCTAAGAAGATGGAAGAGTATTTTTCTCACTTCAAGTTCAATGAAAATGCGCGCATGCTTTCTGTTATTGTTCATGATAACCTAGATGGCAATACCCTTTTTGTCGGTCACGTCGGTGTCTTGGTTCCTGCTAAGGACGGCTATCTCTTTGTCGAAAAGCTGACCTTTGAAGAGCCCTATCAAGCCATTAAGTTTGCGACTAAGGAAGATGTCTACAAATACTTGGAGACCAAGTACCAAGACTACACAGGCGAAGGTCTGGCTAAGCCCTTTATCATGGATAATGAAAAATGGGTTGAGATGAAGTAGAGGATGAAAGACAGCGTGTTAGAATTTAGAAAGATAATGGAGTATGCTCCGATTCTATTTGTGCTCGTTTTCTTGCTCGTTTTCACTCTTCTCCTTTTCCTGAGAAGAAGGGCAATCGTGAAACGTAGTGGAGGTCCCTTCTTTGCTCCCTTCCATATTAACCGTGGAATCTTCTATATCCATGTCGCTCTGTGTTTCAGTCGGCGAATGATCCCACTGAAAGAGATCAAGCAAATCACCTATGCAATTTTTCGTGGACGATCTGGTGGCGGGGCTCGCTATGCTTTCTATATTGAACTCAGAAATGGAAAGACCGTTCCCTTCTTTTTTGGAAAAAGTAAGCGGAATGAAGAGCTAGTGGAGAAGCTAAAACGAAATGCTGGCAGGTATGGGTTTAAGGTAGATAGCACTGGTAATTATTGAAAGATAAAGGAATCACGAATGAATAGAAAGCAAGCCCTATCTATGTATTTGTTAGGGACCTTTGGTCAAGTATTAGGTGTCAGCCTTCTGGTTTGGTTTTTAAGAGTAGGAGGAGTGAAGGTTGATTTTACATCACCAATGGGGATCATCGATGTTATTGTAGGTGGTTTGTCATCAGCTTTGTGGGGCAGTCTTGCCAGTATTGGCTACCATCAATCTAGTTTCAAACAAGTTCTAAAAGATTTTTTTCAAGTCAAAGACAGTCTGGCAAATTATTGTTTGGTGCTTGTTTTCTTGCTGCTCGACTTTTTCCCCTTTATCTTTGGTGGTCAGATCACCAGTCAATCGTTGGTCTTGCCAGTAGTGCTTTTTTTCAAGGCTCTTCTTTTTGGTGGAGTTGAAGAAATTGGCTGGCGTTATTTCTTTCAACCAACTTTGCAGGAAAAAATACCTTATTTTTCAGCTACTTTGATCACCTTTTTAGCTTGGTCTAGTTGGCATCTACTATATTTTTATATCGACGGTTCTTTAGCTGTCATTCAATTGTTTCCGTTTCTAGTAGGTCTGCTAACTAACTGCTTTATCTTATCGGCCTTGTATCATAAAACGCAAAATTTATGGCTCTGTGTCATGACTCATGCCTGTATCAATTCCTTGTCTCAGATGATAGTGAATGAAGATGTATGGCTATCTATAGTTAGTAAATTTCTTATTATTAGTTTAGCAATCATGATTGCAAGAAAGAAGTATGTAACTGTAAAGGAAGAAAAATGAGCAAATTTATTTCAAAACAATCAGTCGCTAGTTGGTATGCAATGACTGCCCTCTTAGCTACCTTTCTAGTAGGGCAAGTGATCCTTTGGTTTTTCCCAGATGGAAGTAGTATGGGGACCTCACTACTGTTTATCCTAATGAACTTGATTCCCCTGATTGTGGCGGCTGTCTTTTCTCTGGTGTTGAGTGAAGTCAACTCCTTGGGTGAATTTTTCAAAAAGGTCTTTCTTCAAAAAGAAAGTTCCCTATCTTGGATCCTAGCTTTCTTCATCCCCGTCATCTATTATGGGATTTCCATCCTGCTTATGAACGTTCGCTTTACTGGGAACTCCCTCTTGGCCTTCTTCATTTATTTCCCCTGGACCTTATTATATGGAGGCCTAGAAGAAGTCGGTTGGCGTTGGTTTTTACAAGATCATCTTTCCTATAGTAAGCACTTTATACCTAAAATGATGCTTCTTTCCATTGTCTGGTTCCTCTGGCATATTCCTATCTATCAACTCCCTTGGATTACAGCAGGTTCGTCCAACTATCTTATCTTTTACCTGATGATTTTAGGGAATGCCTTCCTATTTGGAGCGCTCAAGGAGTACTCGAAAGGAGCTGTTCCTTGTATCCTTGCTCATATGCTAATTGATAGTCTGGCTGTCCTCATGCTGGTTCAGAGCTCGCTTCCTCAGATTATCCTTCTAGTTATTTTCGAAATTCTAGTAGCCTCTTGGCTGGTGGCTGCACGAAAATCAGAGAAATAGAGTTGAATCTCTTTCGGTGGGAGTCTGTCATCTTTAGCCTTTAGGACTTCAATGTAGAGTCCATAAAATGCTATAATCAGTTTAACGAAGAACCTAGAGATAGGATCAAAGTATCAACACAGTGTCATTCTTATCTATAATGAGAGAGGGGGAAAAACATGCAAAAGACCTTTCAGTTGTTGCGAAGAGGAGATATAGAGGGAGTCCGTCAGATATTGGATAAAAAGCCTGAAGAAGTCAATGCTGTTTCGGGTGACAAACCTAAAAGAGATCAGGGGCAGTCGCTCCTTCAAGTCGCTATCAAATCGGGACATTTAGATATTGCAGACTTACTCATTGATAGAGGAGCAGATCTTAACTTTATTGAAGAGCCGACAGAGCTGAATCCATTTTGTCAACCAGTCCTCCAAACAGCGGGTGGACGAGCTGTATTTGACTGTAGGCGCATGATCAAACGCTGGAATGGCCAATATGAGATGTATTCGTCTAAGGAAAAGGCTGACCGGTCTTTCAAGGTTTTTGAGAAAATGTTGGAACTTGGGGCCGATATCTCTCAGAAGGACAGCCATGGTGGGACTTTGTTGCAAACTATTTTAATTGAAACCAAGGAAGTTCTGCCATCTTATTATTGGAAAACAAAAGAAACAAGCGATAATGTCCTCATAACGGATGAATTACGTCATGATTTAAATCGTATTTATGATCTATTAATTCGTTACGGTGTGACTGCGGACGAAATAGCGGTCTATCAGAACATTCCTCTTAAAGAACTTTACCAAGACAGCCCTACCATGGAGTTCTTAAATCGGTTAGATCAAGGCAGATCTTGATAAGCATTTGAACTACTAGTTAAAAGAGCCTCAGGGCTCTTTTAACTTTGTCTGATAGAGCTGGAAGTACTAGGAAAATGTTAGACCGGATTTTCTTAAATAAATGGATACAAATCCTAGATGAAATAGAGTATACTAGTTTATGAAAGAACAAGATTTTTAAGTATCTAATTTAGGAGGGCAGTTTATGTCTCAAGAAACTTTCATCATGGCGATTGACCAGGGAACCACTAGTTCGCGGGCTATCATTTTTAATAAAAAAGGCGAGCAAGTTAGCTCTAGTCAAAAGGAATTCACTCAGATTTTTCCGCAGGCTGGTTGGGTGGAGCACAATGCTAATGAAATTTGGAATTCGGTGCAGTCGGTGATTGCTGAGGTCTTTATCGAAAGTGGCATCAAGCCCAATCAAATAGAGGCAATCGGCATTACCAATCAGCGAGAAACGACAGTTGTTTGGGATAAGAACACGGGGCTTCCTATTTACAATGCCATTGTCTGGCAATCACGGCAAACTGCTCCACTGGCTGAAGAACTTAAAAACCAAGGCTATGTAGAAACCTTCCACCAAAAGACAGGTCTAGTCATTGATGCCTACTTCTCAGCGACTAAAGTCCGTTGGATCTTGGACCATGTTGAAGGGGCGCAAGAGCGTGCGGAGAAGGGCGAATTACTTTTTGGAACCATTGATACTTGGTTGGTCTGGAAGCTGACGGATGGAGCTGCCCACGTGACAGACTATTCCAATGCAGCCCGTACCATGCTTTACAATATCAAGGAACTGAAATGGGACGATGAAATCTTAGACATTCTCAACATTCCTAAAGCCATGCTTCCTGAAGTCCGTTCAAACTCTGAAATCTATGGCAAGACAGCGCCTTTCCATTTCTACGGTGGACAAGTGCCGATTGCAGGGATGGCAGGAGACCAGCAGGCTGCTCTCTTTGGCCAATTGGCCTTTGAACCTGGTATGGTCAAAAACACTTATGGAACTGGATCTTTCATCATCATGAATACGGGTGAGGAGATGCAGTTATCAGAGAATAACCTGCTGACGACGATTGGTTATGGAATCAATGGCAAGGTCTACTATGCATTAGAAGGATCTATCTTTATCGCTGGAAGTGCCATTCAGTGGCTCCGTGATGGCCTGCGTATGATCGATAATTCACCTGAATCTGAGGTCTATGCTTTGAAGTCCCAGAACCAGGATGAAATCTATGTGGTCCCTGCTTTTACTGGTCTTGGAGCACCATACTGGAATCAAGAGGCGCGTGGTTCTGTCTTTGGGCTTACCAGAGGAACGACCAAGGAGGACTTTATCAAAGCAACCCTTCAATCGATTGCCTATCAAGTACGCGATATCATCGACACCATGCAGGTAGACGCTAAAACTCCTATCCCTGTCCTAAAAGTAGATGGAGGAGCAGCGAAAAATGATTATTTAATGCAGTTTCAGGCAGATATTCTTGGAATTGCGATTGCCCGCGCGAAAAACTTGGAAACAACGGCTTTAGGAGCGGCCTTCCTAGCAGGTCTGACCGTAGGCTATTGGAAGGATTTGGAAGAATTAAAATCTCTTCATGGAGCAGCCCAAATCTTTGAACCCAAGATGAATGAATCCCGAAAGGAAGAGCTATACAAGGGGTGGAAGAAAGCAGTCAAAGCCACTCAAGTATTTGCAGAGTCTGATGACTAAAGGGACCCATCAAACGAATAGTTTAAGAGAAGCCTTCGAAAGAAGGCTTTTTATGTAGGGTTTACAGAATAGAACAGTCATCTGTTTTGGCTAAAAGCCATATTCTATTTCACGCTTTCGTTCATTTATCACTAAATAAAAATATCATATAAATAAACTATTTTTTTCAAAAAAACAGGCTAGAGTTTGAATTGTTTTTCACAAAAGAGTATACTGTTAGCATAGTTTTGTCGGATATTTATAATAGACCCCATCAAAACTAGTTGTCAACCCTTGCTGTTCTGATAGGAACGTTTGCTGGTATCGTTGATACCAAGGAGGAATCATATGTCTAAAGTAGCTATTGTCACAGGTGCTGGTCAAGGAATCGGTTTTGCAATCGCAAAACGCTTGGTGCAAGATGGCTTTAAGGTCGGAGTATTGGACTACAATGCTGAAACAGCTGAAAAAGCAGTTGCTGAGATGTCAGCAGAAAATGCTTTTGCAGTCGTTGCTGATGTATCCAAACAAGCAGAAGTGGCTGCAGCTTTCCAAAAAGTTGTTGACCATTTTGGAGATTTGAATGTTGTCGTGAACAATGCAGGTGTTGCGCCAACTACACCACTTGATACAATTACAGAAGAACAATTTACACGTACATTTGCTATTAACGTTGGTGGCGTGATTTGGGGTGCTCAAGCTGCACAAGCTCAATTCAAAGCGCTTGGCCATGGCGGAAAAATCATCAATGCAACTTCACAAGCAGGGGTTGTAGGTAACCCTAACTTGACTGTTTATGGTGGTACTAAATTTGCAGTTCGTGGTATCACACAGACTTTGGCGCGTGACTTGGCGGATTCAGGCATCACTGTCAATGCTTATGCACCAGGTATCGTGAAGACTCCAATGATGTTTGACATTGCTCATGAAGTTGGGAAGAACGCGGGTAAAGACGACGAATGGGGTATGCAAACATTCGCTAAAGATATCACTTTGAAACGTCTTTCAGAACCAGAAGATGTGGCAGCAGCGGTCAGCTTCCTTGCTGGACCAGATTCAAACTACATCACAGGACAAACCATTATCGTGGATGGTGGAATGCAGTTCCATTAAGATGAAAAAAGAGGTTGGGATCAACATCCTAACCTCTTATTTTGTGCGTTCACAATAAAAGAAACGGAGATCAAAAAAACCACTCCCGGAAGGGAAGTGGTTCTGTGTTGGTTCTTATTTGAGACCGTATTTTTTGTTGAAACGATCCACACGTCCATCTGCTTGAGTGAACTTTTGACGTCCAGTGTAGAATGGGTGTGAGTCTGATGAAATTTCAACACGGATCAATGGGTAAGTTTCACCTTCGAATTCAACAGTCTCGCTAGAGTACTTAGTTGAACCGCTGAGGAACTTGTAACCAGTAGTAGTGTCCATGAAGACAACAGGGCGATATTCTGGATGGATATCTTTTTTCATTTTGCAATATTTCCTTTCTGCCATGGTCTCTTTCCGAGCCATAGATTGTTACTAAGCTAGTTTACCAAATTTCCAGGATCTTGACAAGTATTTTCACTAATTTTATTTAAATTAATGATCAAAAAAATCACCCTGTCTAAGCCAAGGCGATAATGATCATATTATTGTTCAGATTGATTTGGATCTTTTGGTGCTTCAACTGGTTGATCAGCTTGTCCCTCAGTGTGTTCGTGTGATTCTTTTTTGATTTCATTTACAGCAGTTTTTACAGTAGAAGTTGTCACACGTCCAACTGTTTGTGCAAATCCTTTACCAGATTCAGCAAGTTCTTCGAATGTTCCTTTAGTGATTTTACCACCTGACATCGCCAAGAGACCAGTTACAACAATAGCAATGCTTGCAATTAAAGTGAGGATCAAACCAAAACCGATTGAAACCAATCCATCTAACTCAGAGGTATACTCACTTCCCTTGAAGGTTGCAAACAATGAAACCAATGTAGAAATAAAACCTGCAACAATGATGATAGTTGAAAAAGTTTTATTTAAAGGGGTATTGATGTTATTCAAGCAGGCAAGAACGATAGAGCCAATAGAAAGGACGATTACAATCCATCCGCTATTTTGGATTCCAGAAATGCTAATAACTCCAAAGACAGTGGTATACCATGGCAAGAAAGTACCAAGAATTGCTACCGCAGCAGAGATAATGATAAACAATCTATTTTTTTCCATAATAGGTCTCCTTAAAAATTGTATTAGCTTTATTTTACCATAAGAAGGGGTAAATGAAAACCCCGTGACCAAGATAAAAAGGCTGAGAATCGGTTCTCAGCCTTCATTCGTGCGAGCTACTTCTTGTAGCTCTTGGTAAATTTGATCATTTTCTTCGTGGGAGTAGGAGTTGGCTCCACTGGCAAGTGGATGGCCACCACCATTATGACGTTTGGCAATTTCGTTGATCACCTTTCGTTTGCTACGCATCCGGACACGGAAGTGACCGTCGGCCTGCTCGACAAAGATAGCCCAAACAGACACGGTATCGATGCGTCCAGGAGCTCCGACGATTGCAGCAGTCTCTGAATCACGTAGATCGAATTTCTTCAAGAGCTCTTGTGTCAAAGTCACACGCGCAGCGCCATGTTCATCGATCTCAAGATGGTCATAGACATAGCCTTGAAGCTTAGCTGTCTTAAGGTTGATCGTATCCATCTGCCGAGCAAGTGCTGTAAAATCAAAGGGAATGCTTCGAAGATAGGCAGCGATCTCAAAGGTCCGAGTCGAAGTAGCAGGATAAAGGAAGCGACCTGTATCTCCGACAATCCCAGCATACAGGAGACGAGCAGCACTCACAGGAAGTTCGAGCTCCAATTCCTTAGCAAAAAGTGCGATTAACTCACTGGTAGAGCTAGACTTAGTATCGACCCAGAGCAGATCGCCATAAGCATCGTCATTTGGGTGGTGGTCGATCTTGATCAGGAAATCACCATTCGTATAGCGCTTGTCATCGATGCGAGGAGTATTAGCCGTATCACAGACAATCACCAAAGCTCCCTCAAAATCCTCGTCCTTAACCTCATCCATTTCAGCAAGCCAAGTCAAGGTCGGTTCATCATAGCCAGTTGCCAAGACCCGCTTTTGAGGGAAGTGCGCACGCAGGAGATCCCGCAAGCCCACCTGGCTACCAATCGCATCCGGATCCGGATTCTGATGACGGTGGATAATAATCGTGTCATAAGCTTGAATCTTTTCAAGAATTTCATTCATTACGTTCATACATTACCTCATTTTCTCTGTCAATTTTAACATAAGAAAGGCCCATCCAGCAAGCATTTATCACTAATTAGGAGCTATGGAAGCGGTTTTACATTGGATAGATATTTTGTTAGAATGAAACCAATAGAACATGTTTTTCTTCCGCTACTATTTGGATCGCCAAGCAATTTACTATATTCGGAGTCACTACGATGGCGCGAATGATTACGAAAAACTGTTAGCATATGGCAAAGAAAATAATATTGAATTTGATTACACAACCGGCTCTAACTACCATAATCGCTTTAATCCAAAAGAAGGCTTCAAACGCCCCTATAATATGAAGGTTCAAGTCCCTCAGGGGAATTCAGCTAAAGGAAAAGATTTGAACAATGCACGGATGGTGGAATTTATTGTGAATATAGACACCGGCGAGTTTGAGAGTCAATGGGATGCCTATGACAATCATAAACTAGCAGATGGTCGCTATGATTCCAATCCAGGAAAATATTCTAATGAAGAATTAAGAGAAATCGCCAATACGGAGTCTTTTACTTACGGCCCTTCAACAGGTCAAAATTCAGATGTTACTAAGTTTTACGAAGGTAAACATGGAATGCTTGATGTAGATGGCACTCTTGAACCAGCTACTCGAGTTAGAGCTAAAGAGTTATTCCGTTATGAAAAAGATTTGAGCAAAAAAGATGAAAAGACAGGAAATGTAAGTCAATTTGCGGATATAGAAAGGAAAGGAAATCAAGATTATGAAGCATGGCAACGAAATACAAAAGGAATGTCAGAAGAAGAAAAAGTGGAAGAGTATAATAAATTTAAGAAATCTCTTAATGGCAGTGCTGATAATAATACTGGCTATTATGACTATACTCAAAGTCAATTCTATCCGAAAGACCACCAGTAGTGCGTATGATATTTTACAGAAACAGAGATTTGTTTTGGTACAAGATAAAAATGACTGGGGAAAAGAGTGGAGTACTGGAGTAGGATTTGATTTAAAAGATAAGGAATTGTACAATTCGTATTTTGCAGTTATTAAGAGGAATAAATTATATGGTGGTTATGGAAATTATGGAACTAAAGAAATGTACCAACGTTCTTTTAACAGAGAAATATCATCCATTTTAGTTAATCTGAAAATTTCACCAGATGAAATCAAAAAGAATAATTATCAAATTACACGCTCACCAGATTCTTTAGTAAATAAAGAATTATTGAAAGAGGAATATCCGCCAGAATTTGAAGGAAGATATTCTATTAAGGATAGTCAATTCACCAAGGTCCGTATCACTTACAACAAAGAATTCTTACCAACCAAAATCGAGTGGTACTATAAGGGTGAAGAAGGTCAGAAATGGTACACTTGGTGTACGTATTCATACCCATTTAAGAATAAGACTGAATTTGACAAGAAGTTGGATGAAGAAATCGAAACTATTAAAGCAATTCAAGAAGAAAACGAGGGCGATTAGGTTGAATCGGTCCAAATTCTTGAAACGTGCCCCTTCTTTCAGCTTATCGGGAAAGGTTTCGTGCAAAATGCTTGAAAAAGTGGTATAATACGGGAAATAGATTTTGGGAGGAAATTATGACTGTAGCGAAGATTGTTTTTGCTAGTATGACTGGAAATACTGAAGAAATTGCGGATATCGTAGCGGACAAATTCCGTGATCTTGGTGTCGAAGTAGATGTGGATGAGTGTACAACTGTGGATGCGGAGGACTTCCTTGATGCAGATATCGCAGTGGTAGCGACTTATACTTACGGTGATGGAGAACTTCCAGATGAGATCCAAGATTTCTACGAAGATTTGGCTGGCCTTGATCTCAAAGGCAAACTTTACGGTGTGGTAGGATCAGGTGATACCTTCTACGATGAATTCTGTAAAGCAGTTGATGATTTCGACCGTTGCTTCGCTGCGACTGGTGCTGAAAAAGGTTCTGAGTGTGTCAAAGTTGATTTGTCTGCTGAAGACGAAGACATCGAAAAATTAGAAGCCTTTGCAGAAGAACTTGTAGCAAAAGCAAATTAATGACTAAGAGGCTGGATCGATGGATTACAGCCTCGATTTATATCCAAAAAAAGAGGAGACACATGGATTTAGATCAGATTCGTAAGGACATTGACCAGATCGATCAAGAGCTTGTAGCCTTGCTGGAAAGACGGATGGTCTGTGTCGGTCAGATTGTTGAATATAAGGAGCAGCAGCGCTTACCTGTGCTCGATCAAGGAAGGGAAAGAGAGGTACTTGAGAAAGTCGGCTCTCTCGTGACGGATGAACAGTATCGTGCGACCATTCAAGCTCAGTTTCAAGATATGATGAAGCGCTCGAGAGACTATCAAGAGGAGGTGAGGGCGCGTGACTAGTCTATCGATCAAGCAAAAAGCACAACAGTATGTGGTCCTAACAGGGATGGCGCTATTCATTGGTCTCTTGGTCGGTGCCATTGACATGATTTTTGGTCAAGGTCTTCTCTTGATAGGAGATTTCCGTAGCCAGCATTGGCCTTTGATTCTTTTTCTAGCCTTAGCGGGGCTTGTCATCGTTTATCTTTATAAACGTTTTGGTGGCAAGGCTTCAAAAGGGATGGGCCTCATCTTTGATGTCGGACACGCGCGTGAGGAGAAAATCCCCTTGGTCTTGGTGCCTTTGATCATGCTGACGACCTGGATGAGCCATCTCTTTGGTGGTTCGGTCGGTCGGGAAGGTGTAGCAGTCCAAATCGGAGCGACGCTTTCGCATCGTTTTGCCCGTCATATCAAGATTCCAGATGCTTCGCGTATCTTTCTCATGACCGGGATGGCAGCTGGTTTTGCGGGGCTCTTTCAGACGCCACTCGCAGCAACCTTCTTTGCCCTTGAAGTCTTGACAGTTGGGGAGTTGCAGTTGATAGCTCTCTATCCTGCGCTCATCGCCTCAATCGTGGCTAGCTTCACCTCTCATGCCCTTGGCTTAGAGAAATTTGCTGTGCCACTAAAAGAAACGCTGAGCTGGACACCAGAGAACTTGATCAAAGTTGCCCTTCTTGGCCTGGCTTTTGGCCTTGCTGGGAAACTCTTTGCAGTTAGCCTTTCCTGGTTGAAGAAAACAGTCGCGAAAGTCCTGCCTAATCCCTATATCCGGATTGCCCTTATAGGGGCTGGACTCAGCTTGGTCCTCTTGACCCTCCAGCTGACCAAGGTCGGCACTTATAGTGGACTTGGAACCAATCTGATTGATGTGGCTTTTCATCAGGGCAGTGCGCAGAGTTATGACTGGATCTTGAAGCTTCTCTTTACCGTGGTGACGATTTCAGCTGGATACCAAGGGGGAGAAGTGACACCGCTCTTTGCGATCGGAGCTACGCTTGGAGTCTTCCTTGCTCCTATACTGGGTCTACCCGTCTTGGTGGTGGCCGCTATCGGTTATGCCACTGTCTTTGGTAGTGCGACTACGACCCTGCTCGCTCCGATCTTGATCGGAGGAGAAGTCTTTGGCTATGCCAATCTTCCTTTCTTTGTGATTGCCTGTGCCATCGCCTATTGCCTGCCAAAATCGTGGAGCATTTATTCCGGTCAAAAAGTTGCAAAAAAGTAGAGAAAAGAGCTTTACAAACCTGAAATTATCTGATATGATAGTTTCTGTGCGTAATGGAAGCACAAAAATACAGTTTATCCGCTGAGGGAAGTCCCTCAAGATTGACGAAGATAGGAGAATAAAATGAATCCATTAATCCAAAGTTTGACAGAAGGTCAACTTCGTACTGATATCCCTGCATTCCGTCCTGGTGACACTGTTCGTGTACACGCGAAAGTTGTCGAAGGAACTCGTGAACGTATCCAGATCTTTGAAGGCGTTGTTATCGCTCGTAAAGGTCAAGGACACACTGAAATGTACACTGTTCGTAAAATCTCTAACGGTGTCGGTGTTGAACGTACATTCCCAGTACACACTCCACGTGTAGACAAGATTGAAGTTGTACGTTACGGTAAAGTACGTCGTGCGAAATTGTACTACCTTCGTGCATTGCAAGGTAAAGCAGCTCGTATTAAAGAAATCCGTCGTTAAGACGAACAAGGAGGCGGGAGTAATCTCGCTTCTTTTTTTATCCGTCCCCTTAGTTCAATGGATATAACAACTCCCTCCTAAGGAGTAGTTGCTGGTTCGATTCCGGCAGGGGACATAATTAGAAAAGAAAACACTGAATCCTCAGTGTTTTTTTCTTGTCCTACATTTGGGCTTATTTAATAAGATATCTATGGTGTGGTATAATAGGGGAAAGTATAAGTACAAATTTGATCGAATTTATCTGAGTTAGAGTAGGAGAAGAGCGATGAAAATCGATTACAACGAACAGATGCTCACATGGGGGTTGAATTCTACTGAAATAAAGATAGAAATACCAGATATCATTCATGCAGAATTTAATAATGATGAGAACATGGTGATTGTTTATAGTGGGGAAAATTTTATTAGCAAAACTATTTTCTACTATAGTTTAGAAGGAAAATTATTAGGGCAACAGAATATAGCGGAAGGGACTTTTGAGTGGACTTATAATGGGCAACATCAGATTGGTTTTCATCATCTACATTACCTTCGCTTTAACCCTAAAAATCAGCGTATCTTCAGTATATTTCGCACATCAAGCAATTTTGACGAACCATCAGAATTAGAGGTTTATAATTTAAAAGGTGAAAAAATCTACCAAATTGAATCACCTGCAGGGTATACAATGCTATACATTTCTGAGATAAGTAAAGAAAAACTGAGAATTGTATGTGAAGCTCTTAAAGAAGATTGTTTTGATAAATTTGGTCGAAGCGATTTTTATTTTAATTTGGATTTAGAAACTAGAAAATGGATAAAAGATGGCGTAGCCTACTGAGGAAGAGAAATAGAAACCTGATTCTTACGATATTTTGGTTGAGAGAAGAACTTGCACTAGGAGAATACAAATGAAACCAACAAAACTAGAATGGGAAGATGTAATCCAGTTTGAAGAAGTTGAAGGATACGGGAAGTCAATCTGGAAAAATGAGGACAAGTATTATTTAGTTTCAGAAGAAGGAACCGTGGCTTCTTGGTTAGTTATTTATGAATTACCGAATGAATTATTTGCCTCACTTGAGAGTGGAGAACGGACTCTACTTGAAATATCTTGCAAAGTTAAGCACGATTATTGGCCACCAACGGAAGAAGAAAAGAAGGCTAGTGAGAAACGATTCATAGAAGAGAGCCCTACATCTTTAATTGATTTGCCTGAAACTAGAGATTTATTTACTAAAGAAGAACTTGAAAAATTAATTCCGATTGCTGAGCAAATGTGGATTGATTGGAGAGGCAAACTTCCAGACGATTATGTATCACCATTGAAATAGACAAAAAGAAATAGTATGACAACAGAAATTCAACAATACAAAAATTGTACGGTATTAAAAAACAATAATGATTATCAGATTCTGTGGAGTAGAGGGAAAGAAGTGCTTAATTTTCCCATTAGCCAGGAATTAGCAGAACGTGTTTCAAAATCAGAAAAAGATTCTTTAGAAGTAATGTTTTATTGTGAACTTCATCGTTGGCCGAAGAAAGATGAGTTAGAAGATTATAATCAATCGGATACGATTGTACATAGAGGTAATGGATTTATTGTATATGAGACAAACGGCTATTACGAAATTAGCTTCTTTAAAGAAATTGGCGGAGCCATGGGTCCCGAAGTTCGCTATCCTATTACTAAAGAACTAATGGAAAAGGCATTTCAATCATCTAGAGGAGCATATGAAGTAATGATTTATGCTGAAACAGGGCACAGGCCTATAAGTGATTAGTAAATAGGTTTCAAATAGCAAAGGTGACTTTAATGAAAGTAATTTATTTAAGTAAAAAAGATATGTTGGAAATCTGTCAAGACGGTGACAAGTATTTTTTACGTTATCCAACTTTTAATATTACCATGCCAGAAGTGGTTCGAGAAATCCCAAAAGAAGCTACCGATAGCTATATATCGGGAGAACATACCGGTAAAGAGTTGATGAATTATGCGCAGTACGGCTTTTGGAAGTCAAAAAAGCAATATACACAAGATGAATCTACTAAACTTTTCATTGAGAATAATCCTTCCTTTATTCTAAAAAATCCCCAAAATAGTCGTCGTCTTTTTTCAGCAGAGGAGTTTACACAAATTGTCACCCAAGCTATCGTTTCAAAAATGAAACCTAGCGAACTTGACGCTATTGGTATAGTTGATAATCATATAGAGCTTCTTCTGGTGGATTCAGTCGGCTGGCAGGAAGAGATAGAAGCAGTCCATCTGGAAATTCTGCAGGAAAAAATTAACAATTACATTCACTTCCTCGAAAGCAAGCAATATGTGGAGAGATATGGCGATAAGTTTGATAAGAAAATCATCCATATCACCTTCCAATATTCTCCATCGGATAACGGCTTAGCCTTCCTCGCAGCGGTTCAGAAGGTATTGCAACCGACGGATATGAGCTTGAAGGTAGAATTGCCGAAGTAAAGAACAACTAAGAAGAATAAAATTAATCAATTTATTAGGGATTAAAAGTATTAAAGCGAAGGTCAGTCAAAAAACAAGATAGTTAAAAAGTAGACCAAAATTTTCTAAAAGCCCATTAGAATAGGCTTTCTAAGCATATTTTATATTTCGGCAGGGGACAGAGATAGAAAAGAAAACACTGAAAGTTGAACTGCACCCCAAAAGTTAGATTTTTTCTGTCTAACTTTTGCGGAGTAGTTCACTTATGACCGAGTGTTGACGTTTTAGAGCTGTGTTCTTTCGAATGGTCCCAAAACTATTTTTTGTATGATATAACATAATATTTTAAAAATGAAGGGGTTTTCTATGGAGAGTGATGTGTTTTTTGATTATTTTTTAAAATCACTTAGGTTTCATTTGGGTGATAGGTGTAAGGATATTGGATTTATAGAGTTTTTTAAAGATGAAAATAATTGTTTTATTACTATAGAGGATTATGTTTTGGAATCATTTGTAATATTGTCAAATATTTTGAGTACGGATAGGATTGTGTTTTCTTGTGGAATTATTTATAGTAAGGGGGTAGTTACTGGAGTAGAAGTATGTATAAATGTATTAGAGTTAGAAAGATTAAATAATTTGTACAAGATATAGTTTTGAAGAATATTAAAAGAATAAGGGAAACTGTCTATGTAGGATGTGTGGAGTTGATAGTATCAATGTTTCCTTGTTTTAGAGCTGTGTTCTTTCGAATGATCCCAAAACAAGAAAAACAAAAAATGATGGTCTAGGAGCTCGATACATAGAGCTTCTTTTTCTTTAGAAATTCAAATAATAATTTTACAGACTTTTATGTCATTAATTTATTTTCCCACTCCGCTTTTTCTTTGACTCTCCTTTCTTATTTTTCTAAAATAGTAGGTGTGTGAAGGGAGATTGATATGAAAAAAGGTTTGGTAATTGTGCTTTCTGCTTTGGTATTGGCTTCGTGTGGTCGTCCTCAGAGGACGGTGTCGCCTAAGAGTTCGGATACCAAGCAGACTAGCACTTCGGAAAAGAAACAGTCTGGTATGGACTTGAAAGCCATTAAGGCTAAGGACTACTCGAGTATCAAGGGAACTTGGATCGATGGTCGTGGCAATGAGCTGGTCTTTGATGACCAGGGCCTGGTTAGTGAGGATGTTGAACTAAATGGATCGAGCTTTAAGCAAAAGGACCAGATCGCTGAGATGACGGTCAATGCCAAGTCAGGTGTTGGAGGCTATGGTCTCTTGCTCCTTCCAAAGGGTCAGAAAGCTGGCAAAGACGATGCTTCGGATAAGTCCAAGGATCGGATCTGGGCTGGTCAGTCACCAGCTTATGGCGATGATGACAATTTCTACTATCGCAAGAAAGAGCAGCCCAAAGATCGGGAGCAAGCAGATACAGAGGACAGCAGTAGTACGTCTAAGACTAGCAAGGCTAAGAAATGGAGTACTCGTCCGGATGGTGAGGTCAAGTCTTCGAAGAAGGCTGATCAAAGTGAATATCCGGATTATACCAATTCTCAGATCGAAGCTGCGCGTGTCTGGGCTTATGTGATTAAGAACATTCCGTCAGAATTAGATGTAGACAAGAAACCTGCTGGAACTAAGATTTATTTTGGTGGCTTGGGTGTGGAGTACCCTAAGGATGTTAAAACGCTTTATACACCAATTTCTGCAGAAGGTCATGTGACTTATGCATCCAATGGTGATGGGACGGTGACCATCTACCCTGTACCGAGTCACTGGCAGCAGTCTGCGGATGAGCTTAATAGTGAAGAGTTTATGACGCAATTTACCCAAGGAATCTTGGATCATGCAGAGACGGTGACTTTGCCAGATGGGGACCCAGATATGATTCGTCAGATTCTTGCCGTACTGAAGTAAGAGAGATTATGGTAGAATAATATTAAATGATAATTTTTAAACTATTAATTATCTAAGTACTTATACGGTTATAAAATTTAAATTTTGGAATGTCTTTTACTGGAAGCTTTATCTAATTTTGGTCAATTACAGGTCATTTTCGACTTGTTAAAAATTAAAAGGAGGCAATCTATGAAAAAAACTATGTTTGCAACAATGGCCATTCTCTCGCTATTTCTGTCGTCGTGCGTGCAAAAAGAAGCAAAGAATGAAGACAAAAAAGAGGAGTCGACTGAACAGGTCGCAAAAGAGTCTACAAAAAAAAGTAAAGAATCAGTAGTTAAGGGAATGGATCAGGCCCCTACCTCATTGGTTGGAAATGAAAAACCTAATGTAGTATTTGCATATATGCTTCAAAATCAAATCAATGGCGAAATTGAGATGGGGAAAGTGTATTATAATGAAGAATATCTGGTCCTTGTCTTATCTGTACCAGAAAGTATGCTATCTTTAGCCAATATAAATCCAAAAGATTATTGTAAGACGCTTTTTGATTTAAAAGAAGAGATAGTAAAGCAATACAATGCAACTCAAAACAAACCAAGCAGTATAAAACTTAAAATATATGATAAAGATGAGAAGCTCTTGGCAACGGAGGAAAATGGAGCTTTGGTGGTTAAGTAACTAAATTCAGTCAACCATCTGTCGGCATCTGTGTTTTACATTTTTCTCACTAATCCACATTTATTGTTTTTTTAAGCTGATCCTGTTACAATGATACTACACGGAAAAGACTGGTCCTCCAGCCTTTTTCATTTCACTATAGAAAGGTCTTTTATGAAACGCAAATCGATTTTGTTTCTCTATATACTCTTGCTAGCGATCGGGTTGGCTTATGAGACCCAGTCACTGACGGAAGGCTGGATGTCTGGTAGCCAGTACGGGATTGTGGGTCTTTCAACCCTCATCCTTTTGTTCTATGCGATTCCTGCTGTCTGGGCCCTCTTTCATTTTGCTAAGAAGTGGAAGTTGTCATGGGTACCGGTTCTCTTTTCTCTACTAGGTGGGGGCTTTGTGGCTGGCTGGTTGTCTAGCTTTGCCAATACCTATTTCCATGAGATGATCCAAGCCATCGCTCCAAATAGCGAATTTTGGAACCAGTACGAGAGTGCCATCGCTGCGCCACTCTTTGAGGAACCCTTTAAGTTGATTCCCATCTTCTTTGTTCTCTATTTGTTTAGTGTCCGTCGGATCAAGTCGATCTTCCTCTTAGCTATTGCGTCTGGGCTTGGCTTCCAGATCGTGGAGGACTTTGCCTATATCCGTCAGGATCTGCCAGATGGCTTTTCTTACACGGTGTCAGGGATTCTCGGTCGTGTAGCCAATGCGCCCATGTCTCACTGGGTCTACACCGGCCTTGTTATGCTGGGACTTCTCTTGCTAGTACAAGTTCGAAAAGGTCGCAAGGATCTAAGTCTAGAAGGCTGGGGATACTTGGCAGCTGGTTTTGGCCTTCACTTTGTAGGCAATTCACCATTCACACAAATTGTGACCGAGTTGCCGATTACAATTCCTCTTCTAAATGCGGTCGGTCTCTTCTTGATCTACCAAGCTTACCAAACCGTCGAGCGATTAGAACAAGG